>JASJEH010000026.1 GCA_030064755.1 Methyloceanibacter sp.
ACCGAGAGCCTGCTGATCAACGATACCGAAGAGGTCCTGGCGAAGCTAAACCGGTTGCGCGAGTTGGGCGTGAGGATTGCCATGGACGACTTCGGCACCGGCTATTCGAGCCTCAGCTATCTCGCGCGGTTCCCGTTCTCCAGGATCAAGATCGATCAGCAGTTCGTCCGCAACATGACGCGCGACCCGGCGATGCGCGCGATCGTGAAGACGGTTATTGCTCTCGGAAAGTCTCTCCGGATAGCCGTCACGGCGGAAGGCGTCGAGACACCAGAACAAGCGCGCATGCTGCGGCGGTTTGGCTGCCCACAGGTGCAGGGTTTCTTGTATGGCCGCCCGGAAACAGCCACCGTTCACGCCGAGGAAGCTCTCTCGGCTGCCGCCAAGGTAACGCCACTCCCAAAACGGGATAGCGCCGCCTAGAGCCTTTCATGGTTGGATTGAATCAATTCTATTGCGCGTTTGACGGATGGCTCTAGTTGCCGCTCAGCGGCAAGTCGCCATTCGATGCAGGCGAAGATGACCCCATCGGGAGAAACCACATCTATGCCGACACTGCGGCCTTGAACCTTACCTCATCTGGCGCTTGAGCGGGCGTGTAGTCGGGTAGACTACACAAGCCACCGCCGAGATAGACATGGTGCCAGAGTTGTGTCGCCACCACGCCGCCGAGACCGAGACTGTAGAACCTGCCCAGAGACCGGCTCGATCCTTCTGCAGCGACAACGGCACAATCCCGACGCACCTGGTCGACATCGAAATAGCCCGTGCGCTTCAAGCTCTCCTCGCTGATCAGTTCACGCACAAACTCCGGCGCATGCACTAGGAAACTATCCGCCAGCGGCGCCTGGAACATGTGCTTCGGACGCTGCGCGATGTTCTTCGGCAGAATCCGTTCTGCGGCCTGTCGGAGCAGGTATTTGTCGCGCATGCGCCGGCGCAGTTTCCAGCGGGGGCTGAGCTGTGACATGAACGCGATCACGTCCTCATCCAGGAATGGGTAGCGCGTCTCCACGCTATTGGCCATCGCAATGCGGTCGCCCTTCTGAGTGAGGAGCAGTCCTGCTAAATGGACTTTGTAGCCCAAGTAGAGTGAACGGTTGAGCGGATGCCAACGCGCCATGCGATCGAGGTCCAGATCCAAGTCTTCATACGCGACGTGACCGCCAAGCTCCTCCTTGAAGCCCGCGCTAAAGTATCGATCGCGCGATGTCGACACGAGGCTGTACATGACGGACTGAGCATGTGGGCCGCCGACAAGTGAATCGATACGTTTGAGTTCGTCCGAATTTTGCTTCGCGCCGATTCTGCGGATGGCCCGGCTGATCGCCGTCGTCGGGGTGAAGGTGTCGCCGTAGTCAAGAATGCGCGCCATCTCGCGCATTTTGAACCAGAGATAGCCAGCGAAGCCTTCGTCGGCGCCCTCGCCCGTCAAGACAACCTTGTAGCCCTGAGAGCGAACCTCGCGGGAAAGCGCGAGGAGCGCGGCACAAGACGTGTCGAGAACGGGGCTCTCCGCGGCGCGGGTAAGAGCCTCGTACGACCCCATGATGAGATCGGAGCCTGCCGGCACCACCGTCGGGTGGGCGCCGATGGCTTCCGCGGCCTCCATGGCTTCGTCGACTTCGTCGAGACCCTTTTTGGGAATGCGGAGCGTAAAGCTCGGCAGAGGCCGTCCTGCAACGCGTGCGGCGGTCGCCATTACGAAGGCTGAATCGACGCCCCCGCTGAGATAACCAACCACCGGCACGTCGGCACGAAGCCGCACGTCCACAGCGCGTTCGAAGACCGATTGAAATGAATCGGTTAGCTGCCCCACATCGCCGTCGAGTTCTTGGCCCCAATCTGGAAAATCAAAGTCCCAGTACTTGCGCTCGACAGGGTTTGCTAATCCGCGGCCACTCGGCAAGTCGATGCGCAAATAGTGGCCGGGCTCGAGAGCGTGAACGCCCTTGAAAGCCGTGCGGCGTGAGCTCAAGGCAAAGAAGGTGAAGAGGTGGTCCAAACCGCGCGGGTCGGCTTCCGGCCGTACGGCACCAGACGCGATGAGCGCCTTGATCTCCGACGCGAAGTAGACCGTGTCACCCTGGCGCGACCAGAACAGTGGACAGATGCCGACCCGGTCCCTTCCGAGAAGCACTAGACCGCGCGTTAGATCGAACAGTGCGAAGGCGAACTGCCCTTTAAGATAAGGGAATAAGCCTTCGCCATGCTCTTCATACAGATGAACCAGGATTTCGCTGTCGCTATGGGTACGGAAGACATGCCCCTTGGCTTCGAGATCCGCTCGGCGTTCCGGGTATTCGAAGAACTCTCCGTTACAGATAACGGCGACGGTGCGGTCTTCGTTGTAGATCGGCTGACGGCCATCCTCGAGACCAACAATGCTCAAGCGCCGCTGTGCAAAGCCCACGCCGGGGGCGTTCAGAAAACCCTCGTCTTCTGGACCGCGATGAACCAACGCGTCCGCCATCTTTTGCAACATGGCTCGGTCAGGCGCACGCTTACCTGCGAGGTCAATCGATCCGGCAATGCCACACATTCGAATTCATTCCCTTCGTGGCTCGGTGCACACTGAGGGGCGCCCGCACCAAATAGGGCAAGGCGTGCTTCCCGCAGCCAGCCTGCCCTTTTTCTTTAACCCCGCGGCGCAACCGCGCGGTTAGCTCTCCATCACGATCTTCGGCGCGGGCCGGGCATCCCCTGACGCACGCTGCACTTCCGCCCAAGCAATTTGGGCAATGTTGCGGTAGGCCCCTGACACATCGCCGTCCGGCTGGTTAACGACGATCGGCTCACCGCTGTCGGACGTTTCCCGAACCGACATCGTCAGTGGGACCTCGCCAAGAAATGGGACCCCGAGCTTCTCGGCCTCCGCCTTCGCGCCGCCGTGTCCGAAGATATCGGACCTGCCACCGCAATGCGGGCAGATGAATGTGGACATGTTCTCGACAATGCCAAGCACGGGAACGTTCACCTTAGTGAACATGTTGAGCCCCTTGCGGGCGTCGATCAGCGCCAGATCCTGCGGCGTGGATACGATCACTGCACCGGCGAGTGGCACCTGCTGTGCCATTGAGAGCTGGGCATCGCCAGTTCCCGGCGGCATATCGACCACAAGAACGTCGAGCTCACCCCAAGCGACATCCTTCAGCATCTGAGAGATGGCTGAAGTCACCATAGGCCCTCGCCAGATCATTGGCGTTTCTTCATCGACCAGGAACCCCATGGACATCACTTTCAAGCCATGACGGCGCATCGGGTCGAGCTTATTGCCCGCGATCTGCTGCGGCTGCCCGGTGAGCCCCATGAGGCGCGGCATCGAGGGACCGTAGATATCGGCGTCCAGAATGCCGACCTTCAATCCTTGGTCCTTGAGCGCCAGGGCGAAGTTCACGGCCGTCGTAGACTTTCCGACTCCGCCTTTGCCCGAGGCAACGGCGATAATGTTGCGAATGCCTGGGATTCCGGTGGCGCCTTGACGGCCCGTTGGAGAGACGCGCGGCGGCGTCGCGGCCGCCGGGGCAGGATTGGGAGAAGCCGTCGATCGACCTGCGGGCTTCGGCGAGGGGACAGGGCTTCCGGTCGCGCTGCCTGGTTCTCGGTCCGCCGTCAACGTCACCATCGCGCTAGAGACGCCTGGCAACCCTTCCACGACAGTTGCCGCGGCCTTTCTCAGTCCCTCGAGTTCGCCTGCCCGTGCTGGGTCTACTGATATTGCGAAGTAGACCTTGCCCTTGTGGATTACGACCTCGGACACAAGACCGAGCGACACAATATTGCTTGAGAGATCGGGGCCCTTGACCCCTTTCAGTGCTGCGAGGATTTGGTCTTTTGTGAGTGTTTCTGTCATTTTCCGCGTCTTAGTGTCTTTCTCTTCGCCGGAATGTAGTGAGGAAGACACCGCAGTGCAAAATTTCGTGCCACGGACCGGTGATTCTCGCCGCCTTGGCTTGACCCGCATTGGACTAGCCGATCAAACCCCGCACACGCCTAGCGTGTTGCCTATGGGTTTGGCCAGATTTGGAGCAAAGAAGAAGCCCGGCGTCACCGCCGGGCTTTTGGGCTTGGGGAGAGCCATCGGCCGAGCGGAGCTTGGGTTCGGGTAGGGTGCGCACACCGCCGGGCCGGTATGAAAAACGCGCCGCCCCTTGAAAGGTTCCTGTGGCCAGCCGAGAAATTCGACCGCAATCACGTCCATCCGGCCAAAAAGGTACGGTTATCAAGTCTTCATTAACCAGCACAGCCGCATTCTGATTACCAAGGGCTGCTCGATCCAAGCAGCCCACGCAGCAGCAAATCGATTGGGGGACACATGCGCGTTGTGGCCGGGCGGAACGGGGCGAATTTCGGGGCGCAAGACTCAAATCAAAACGAGGTAGAACGCCACATTAGCGCCCTCTCGCAGTTGGCTGAGCGCGCATCCCAGAACGTGCTCGACGGCCCGGTATGTACTCTAGTGCTGCGCTCTGCCAAATCGGCGCCGGCCAACGCCCTTACCCAAATGCAGGCCCCTCTCGCGGCCGCTGGCATCAGCGTCAAAGCCATCCTGACCAAGATCGAACCCGACAAAGAACTCTATTCTTTGCTCACGACGCTGACAGCACTCGCCCCCAGCGGGGGCCTTAAGGCCCATGTCCGTTGGGCCCGAGACCCGCGGCTCGCGGATGCACACGAACAAGCTATTTACGGAGAGGAACTCTGCTGGACAGGGGACGCGGTTCGCCGGGACGCTGATAGGCGAAACCGGCTCGTCCTGTTCGAAAACGCGCCGGATGCGTTTTTGCGGGGTACGCATGCCTTCAGGGCCCTATGGGCGGCTTGCGATCTTGTCCCGGCCCATCTCCTGGATATTCAGGCAGCGGACGGCCTCGCCTCGGCGGAAGCCCATGAAGATGGAGCACCGGTGAGGGCGGCGGCACGGCACGCTGAGGGCTGGCCGCTATTACGGCACTGAAACAACCCGTTATACTATCGTCATCGTTTGATGCGAGCCGTTGGCTCCTTGATTTGGATGACGGAGTACCCAATGCGCCCCACTGTTCTGCTGACACTCTTGCTGTTCATGGGGTCACCTGCAGAGGCGCAGGAAGCGCCCGCCCCCAGTGGGCCCGTCCTTGGTGACCTTCTCAGGCAGCCGGCTTACTTTGGCGCATGGCAAGCCATGCTGCGCGGCCAGACAACACCGGACTGGCTGAAGGCGTACAACCGCAGCCTGGAGGGCCCACCGACCCCCAGCATTCCCGTCACCATCGACAATCAAACCTATTTGCTCGCCTTTACCTGTAAGCCGAATGAGTGCGAGTCTTTTCAGCTGTTCGTCTTGTTTGCACCGGAAGGCGGTCAGGCTTGGGGAATAATCGGCTCACCTCTTCATGGCGTCGACTGGCTTGGCGAGCCCGACGAGCGCATTCGGGCCGCGATCACTGGGGCACTGAACAAATAGGTCGAACGATATGGCGGGCACTATGGCCGCGATGCTCTTGGAGAGGGCGGGACAAAAGCTCAGCCCCGCGACGCTGCCAATTCCTCAGCCGGGCCCGCAACAGATCCTGCTGAAAGTCCTCGCCTGCGGTGTGTGTCGCACCGATCTACACATCTATGACGGTGAGCTGGAACACCCCAAACTGCCGCTCGTACTGGGTCATGAGATTGTCGGCCGTGTCGAAGCGCTAGGGCCCGAGACCTCAGGCTTCTCTGTGGGGATGCGTGTCGGCGTACCGTGGCTTGGCTACACAGACGGCACCTGCCGCTACTGCCGCGAGGGCCATGAGAATCTCTGTGACGAGCCGAAATTCACCGGCTACCAGATCGATGGCGGCTATGCGGCCTACACCGTTGCGGACGAGCGCTATTGTTTTGCGATCCCCGACGGCTACTCCGATGCAGAAGCGGCACCGCTCCTCTGTGCGGGCCTCATTGGCTACCGCTCGCTGAAGATGGCGGAGGACGCCCTGCAGGGCGAAACTAAGCGACTCGGCATCTATGGGTTTGGCGCAGCAGCCCACATCGTGGCGCAAGTTGCAAAGTACCAGGGCTGCGACATCTATGCTTTCACAAGCCCCGGCGATACCCAGGCCCAGGACTTCGCCCGGTCGCTAGGCGCTGTCTGGGCGGGCGGGTCCGTCGAAGAAGCGCCCGATGAGTTGGATGCGGCCCTGATTTTCGCGCCGGTAGGCCCGCTCGTGCCCGCCGCCTTGAGGGCCCTGCGCAAAGGCGGCGTTGTCGTTTGCGGCGGCATCCACATGAGCGAGATCCCCGCCTTCTCTTACGATATCCTTTGGGAAGAACGCGAGATCCGGTCGGTCGCAAACCTGACGCGCGAGGACGCCCGTGAATTCTTGGCGCTCGCGCCCCAAGTGCCAGTCCGAACAACTGTCGTTCCGATGAAGCTCTCCGATGCAAATGAGGCCTTAGAGCGCCTTCGCCAGGGAGCCCTGACGGGGGCGGCTGTCCTTATTCCCTAGGCGGATCGTCTTAAGAGGCCTTACGACTTTTTGAGAATTGCGGCAGACTGCGGTTCCGGGTTTCCGTAGAGCGTGCCCTCTAACTCCATGGTCGCAGCCAATGACGAAGATCCTGATCGTTGACGATCACCCCATGTTCCGTGAGGCCTTGCGCAGCGCGGTCAAGTTCTCGCGCAACGATGCAGAGATACTCGAAGCCGGTAGTATCGAAGCCGCGCACCAGGTCATCCGAGACGAGCCTGGCATTGAGATCGTGTTACTGGACCTCTCGTTGCCCGGAACGACGGGCTTCGATGGCCTCCTATTCTTGCGCTCCGCGTTTCCCAGAACGCCGATCATGATCGTATCAGGGCTCGATGATCCCAAAATCGTCCAAGAGGCCATCCGGCTCGGTGCGGCGGGCTTTGTTCCGAAATCCGTAGACAAAGACACGCTTGCTTTGGGTCTCACGGAAGTGCTCAACGGGTCCGTCTTCCTTCCGCCGGAGCTTGCGCAAGACGCCCAGGGTCCGCGCGCTGCGTCGCGCGCCAGCGATATCGCAGACCTCGTTGCCAATCTGACGCCAGCGCAGATGCGCGTTTTGCAACTCATTCGCCATGGCCAGCTCAATAAGCAGATCGCTTATGAGCTGGGCGTCAGCGAAACGACCGTGAAAGCGCATGTCTCCGAGATCTTGCGCAAGCTGAACGTCGTTAGCCGCACCCAAGCGGTGATCAAGACCTCGCAGCTAGACTTCGAGACCATTACCGGCGACGAGAACGCAGCAAGCGGCTAGTCTTCGCCCCCCGAATGCGTCCCCAGTAGATGGGTCATCAGGGCCCGGAGCTCCGCCGGGCGCGTGGGTTTTCGAAGCAGCTCGCATTGGGCACCCGCGACATCGGCCGCAACCGCCGGGCTCCAATCCCCCGTGACGACGACAACCGGGAACGTCGGACCAAACCGGTCGCGCAGCGCCCGGACGACATCGACGCCAGTCCTTCCGTCGTCGAGATGATAATCGACAAGGGCAATATCTGGCGCTCGCCCTAGGTCGGCTAAGGCCGACGCGATGTCCTTGAGGCTGGACCCAGCCAGCGTGGTGCAAGACCAGTTGCGGAGCAGGCTTACTGTGGCGTCGAGAACATCTCTATCGTTCTCAATGACGACAACCGCCGCACCACGCGTAACCTCCATGCTGGGACGCTCCGCCTGCCTGAGCGGGATCCGGCACGTCGCGCCGCCTGGCGAAGGCAGCGTGAGCCGAAATGTCGATCCCTTTCCGAGCTGCGACTGAACGTCGAGGTCGTGCGCCAATGCCTGAACGGTGCGCTGCACGATTGAAAGACCGAGTCCCAAACCAGCATGGTCGCTCTTTGCGGCCGCGGCACCGCGATAGAACTCTTCGAACATGGTCTCCCGCTCTGCCTCTGAAAGGCCGCAGCCCGTGTCGACAACATCGATTTGACACCGATCCCCGCGACGCCGCACACCAATTAGAATGCCACCTTGCGCGGTGTAGCGCACGGCATTGGACACGAGATTCTGCAGCACGCGCTGAAGCAGCAAGGGGTCGCTGCGCACGAGGAGTCCGGACCGTCGAACCTTGAGCCGCAGCCCCTTCGCCTCGGCTTGCGGTGCGAAGCTCGCCTCAAGCATGTCGAGTACGTCATCTAGCGGAAAGGACTGAATCTCGGGCGTCACGACCCCTGCGTCGAGTTTCGAAATGTCGAGCAGTGTCTTGATCAGATCCTCGATCGTCTGCAGCGATTGATCGACCCGCCCGGCCAACTGCCGCGTGTCATCGTTCTCCTGCAAATCGGTCAGGACCGAAATGGTCAAACGTGCCGCATTCAACGGCTGCAAGAGATCGTGGCTGGCCGCCGCAAGGAAGCGCGTCTTACTCAGATTGGCTCGCTCGGCATCGTCCTTGGCTTCAACCAGAGCCTCGTTCGAGCACTCGAGCCGGCGAAGCACGGCGGTCAATTCTTCCGTCCGGGACCGCACCTTTGCATCTAGTCCGATGGCCGTCTGGAACAGCGAGAATGCGTTGCCCTGCTGATCCATCGACCGCTCGACGCGATCCATCAGAACAGCGTTGATCTTGTCGAGCTTCTCGACCCGCCGCTCCAATTCTTCCTGGTCCTCGCCGGCCAGAGTATCGTTATGCTCGTCGCGTTGCATCAGCTGGCGCCCTGCCTCCCGATCGCAACGCCTGTAAAGGTCTGGTTGAGATGCATGGCGTTGTACTGCTCGCCATAGGTATGGAACCCGACAACATGATAGCGGCGGTACAGATCGCTGACCTTGTGCTTCACCTGCCGATTCTCGGCGTCGAGGCGTCTAAGCACACATTCGAATCCAAGAACGAAGTCGACGCCGCCAACAGCCTCGTCTAAACGTTCGAGCTCAGCCTCCATCGACTTCACCATGTCTCTTGGCTCCGCGACAGTCAGAACCACGCCGTCGTCGATCGCGCAAAAGAACGACAAGGAACGATCCTCGTTCATGCACTGGATCGACCGGCAGTAATAATCTCCGCCAATGCGCACGACCACCGGATGGGCAGCAAAGCTCATTGGCGCCAAAGACGACGGTTCCAATCCGACTGAACTTGCGTATTCGAGTGCCGCTGGCTCTGCATTGAGTTCGTAAACCGTCCGAGTAGACGTATCGGAGGACGTGACCACGAGCTTCGTGTCGGTGGGCTCAAAGTGATCGCAGTAAAAACTCCGAACCGGGTGCTCGGTTTCGACGAGCAGCAACAGTGCCGCTCCTCGATGGACCCGCCCGTCATGTAAAAGACTTGTGCCCGACAGCGTAAGTCCGTCGCCAGCGGAGCCGCCAACCAGCGGGATATCGCCGAGGGCCCAAGCAAAAGCGGAGACGATGGCCTCCTCGCATCGAGACAACCCGTCGATCAGGGAAATGGCGAATAGGTTCTCGTAGTGGGGCCCGTCGATCTTGTCGAGGCGCGCACGCAGGGCCTGCACGGCCTCTGAAGCGCGGTCCACACTCAAGGCCTTCACCTCTGGGATTAGGCAACTGACAAATCTAAAGCCCGCTTCCGGAAAGGCCACGACCAGAATACTGCGTTCGCTAAAGCCATCGGACGTGATTTCTCCGGATGTGCTGCATCCAGCGATCGGAACACCAGGAAACGCCTCGGTGAGCGCCACACTCAGTCTCTCGGCTTCATAGGGCTGCGAAAAGAACACGAGGAGCTGGCCGATGCCGGACCGGTCCATGGCCTGAGCGATCTCCGCAACCGCCGTTTCGGGGGTTTCGGCGCAGGTCCAGGCTGTCTGGACACCACAAGCCCGACGTTCTGCATGTGCTCTGGGCACAGCGCGTTTCCTCCATCGCCACTGGCGCGCCCGGTTAATTTGTCTGACCTATATCAGCGACTTCCGGATCTCGACCCGTTTTGGGCGGCGTTGTTGGACGAAAGTACAGTACCCGTCCTGAGAAGCAATCAACGGAGTGTCATATTTCGGTTTCGCGACAAACACCGTATACCGCCCGCCCAGACACGGGACAAAAGGCGCCCCTAGAATCGCTCTGCCGCGACCGAAAACTGTGGCGTCGCCTTTGCTCCCAAAGTAGAATTCTGCCCTTGGAGAAACTCACATAGTCTGATCAGCGACCAATCGAGCGTACCGGGGCCGTACCCAGGAATCGGTGATGAATTCGCCGCTCGAAGTTGGGTAAGAATTGGTGAAATCGCCGAATATCTAGGGAGAAAACTATGCTTCATGAGGTCATCGAAACCCTGAATGCACGCGTGGCGGTCAGGAATCGCTACGACAATTTCATTGGAGGCGATTGGGTCGCCCCGGTGGATGGACAGTATTTCGACAATATCAGCCCGGTCACAGGCAAATCCGTCTGCCAGATCGCGCGCTCGCAAGCCGCGGATATCGAACTCGCCCTCGACGCCGCTCACAAAGCCCGCGAGGCTTGGGGTAAAACGTCGCCCGCCGAACGCGCAGGACTGCTCAACAAGGTCGCAGACCGCATGGAGGAGAACCTCTCACTTCTGGCGGCCGTCGAGACTATCGATAACGGCAAGCCTATCCGTGAGACCACGGCCGCGGACATTCCGCTGGCCATTGACCACTTCCGCTACTTCGCTTCTTGCATTCGCGCGCAGGAAGGAACGCTTGGCGAGATTGACCACGATACCGTCGCCTACCATTTCCATGAGCCGCTTGGCGTCGTCGGTCAGATTATTCCTTGGAACTTTCCGATTCTGATGGCGGCCTGGAAGCTTGCTCCGGCGATTGGCGCGGGCAACTGCGTTGTCATGAAGCCGGCCGAACAGACGCCGATGTCGATCATGGTACTGATGGATGTGATCGGCGACATCCTACCCGCCGGCGTTCTGAACGTCGTGAACGGCTTTGGCGTCGAGGCTGGTAAGCCGCTGGCTCAGAACCCGCGCATCGCCAAGATCGCGTTCACCGGCGAGACCACCACCGGCCGTCTGATCATGCAGTATGCGTCCGAGAACCTTATCCCGGTGACGCTTGAGCTCGGCGGCAAGTCGCCGAACATCTTCTTCGCCGATGTGATGGCCGAGGACGACGACTATTTCGACAAGGCGCTCGAAGGCTTCGCCATGTTCGCGTTGAACCAGGGCGAGGTCTGCACCTGCCCGTCTCGCGCGCTGGTGCAAGAGTCGATCTATGACCGCTTCATCGAGAAGGCAGTCGCGCGGGTCGAGAAGATCAAGCTGGGCAACCCGCTCGACATGGAGACCATGATCGGTGCTCAGGCCTCTAACGATCAGTTGGAGAAGATCCTCTCCTATGTCGACATCGGCAACAAGGAAGGCGCCGAACTCCTCACGGGCGGCGAGCGCGCCACCCACGGTGGGGACTTGGCCGAGGGCTATTATGTGAAGCCCACGGTCTTCAAGGGCCACAACAAGATGCGCATCTTCCAGGAAGAAATCTTCGGACCGGTTCTTTCCGTCGCAACCTTCAAGGACGATGCAGAAGCGCTTGAGATCGCCAACGACACGCTTTACGGCCTCGGCTCCGGCGTGTGGACCCGCGATATCAACCGGGCCTACCATTTCGGGCGCGGCATTCAAGCCGGGCGCGTCTGGACCAATTGCTACCACCTCTACCCAGCCCACGCGGCCTTTGGTGGCTACAAGAAGTCCGGCATCGGGCGCGAAACCCACAAAATGATGCTCGATCACTACCAGCAGACCAAAAACATGCTGGTGAGCTATAGCCCCAAAGCGCTAGGCTTCTTCTAGGCCGTAGACGCTTGGTCAAAATGATCGTCATTGGCGGCCCGGCGGGATCACTCGCCGGGCCGTTTTGCGACAAAGGGTAGAAAAGATGGTTGAACGGGTTTTGGCGACGGACGCTACTCTTGAGCTCATCGATAAGCTCAGGGGCATGCACGGACCGTTGATGTTTCATCAATCCGGCGGATGCTGCGATGGTTCGGCGCCGATGTGTTATCCGGAGGGCGAGTTTCGCATCGGCACCAACGACGTCCAACTTGGGGAAATCGGCGGGTGCCCCTTCTTCATGGACGCCGACCAATTCGAATACTGGAAGCACACGCAGCTCACCATCGACGTCGTAAAGGGACGCGGGTCCGGTTTTTCTCTGGAAGCCCCTGAGGGCGTTCGATTTCTAACGCGCGGCCGAGTCTTCACGGACGAGGAAGCGGACGCGCTCGCCGCCGAGCCCGTAACGTAAGACGATTGCGCGATTGATCTGCCCTACCGTCCCCGAATAGGGCCGGCGGTGGCCATGCCTTTCGTCGCATCGGTGATTGGCCGTTCTTCGTTGTTCAACTCGCCGAGCATGGCTTTGCCGATCTCATGCTCGCCCATCACCACGAAATCCGCACCGTGTTTGGCCAAGTGGTCGATCTCGGCTTCGGAATGGGCGCGGGCCACGATCCGGAGTTTCGGATTGATGGCCCGGGCCTGCTCGACCACTTGCCCACCCTCGAAGGCGTCGGGAATAGCAACCAAGAGGCACCGTGCTTCGCCGAGATTGGCGGAGTTAATCACCTCGGGGTCGGCTGCATTGCCATGTAGCGCCTGGACGCCATGAGCATTCAGATCTGCGGCATCCTCGGAATCGTCCTCGATGATGTAGACCGGGACACCTTTCTCGAGCAGAACCTTCGACACATAGCGACCCACACGTCCATGGCCAATCAGCACGACGTGGTCGGAGAGAGTTGTGGGAGGTATGGGTTCGCGCGTTGGGGTCGCCTCTTCTCGAACCTCAGTCTCATCATCCTCCGTCTCCGCCAAAGGCTCGTCGGCACGGCCATCGGAACTCTCACGCCAGGCATAGTAGCGATCGAGCATCGCGAACAGGAGCGGGTTGAGCAGGATAGTGATGATCGCGCCCGCGATGATCAGGTCACGCGCTTCATTTGGCAACACGCCGAGAGTGAGGCCTAGGCTTGCAAGGATGAACGAGAACTCACCGATCTGGGCGAGCGATGCGGAGATCATCAAGCCTGTGTTTGTCGATTGCCTGAACAGGCGCACAACGGCAAAGGCGGCAAGAGACTTGGCGATAACGATGATTGCCACCGTGGCCAGGAGCGCTAGCGGCGCATCGATCATAATGGCGGGGCTGAACAACATGCCCACCGAGACAAAAAATAGAACCGCGAAGGCATCCCGCAAAGGCAGCGACTCGGTTGCCGCTTGTTGGCTGAGCTGAGACTCGCTCAGAAGCATGCCGGCGAAGAAGGCGCCAAGCGCAAGGGAAACGCCAAACAGCTCGGCCGCGAGGAAGGCGAACCCGAGAGCAATCGAGAGCACGGCCAGACGAAACAGTTCGCGGCTACCCGTGTGCGCAACATAGTGCAAGAGCGCTGGGATGAGCTTCTTGCCGACGACGAGCATCACCAGGGTGAAGACGAGCAGCTTGCCCACCACTTCCGCAACTTGACGCGTCATTTCAACAGCGTCGGGCGGCGCTTCGCCCTGGAAAAGCCCGGTGATCGCCGGTAACAGCACCAGCGCCAAAACCATGGCGATGTCCTGAACGATCAGCCAACCGATCGTGATCTTGCCGCGCTCCGTATCGATCAGACGGCGCTCTTGCAGCATCCGCAGCAGCACCACCGTGCTGGCGACCGAGAGGGAAAGCCCGAAGATAAACCCTGCAGCTGGGTTCCATCCGAGCGCCCAGCCAACGGCCATACCAAGCGGCGTGGCCACAAGGCCTTGCGCGATCGCACCTGGAATCGCGATGGCACGCACGGATAGGAGGTCCTTGACGGAGAAGTGCAGACCGACGCCGAACAAGAGCAAGATCACACCGACTTCGGATAGCTGATTGGCAATGTTCTGATCTGCGCCAACAGCGGGGGCGAAGCCGATAAGAATCCCAGCCACCAGATAGCCCACGAGCGGCGGCAGCTTCAGCCGGTGGGCCACAAGTCCCAAGCTGAACGCGAGCACCAAGCCAATCGTCAACGTCGAAACGAGTGGTGGCACATGGAGCATCTTCGTTCGTCCCAATTTGCCGTGGGCGTTGCACCGCGTGCGCAGACTGGCTCAGGCAGCCGCCTACGACAGGTCCCGTCATAATCAGTACGATATCCGTAGCGTGATGTGACGAAAGTTCTGTCGTAACCCAAAGTTCTTCAGAACCTTGGCAAATTTGGCACGATCGGCCAATGCGGCACAAAAAAAGGCACGATGACCAAGCATCGTGCCTTTTCTTTTTGCGACCACCGGACCCGCATCAATATCAGGATGCGGAAGGGCGGCAGGACCTACATGGTTTGGGCGCCGATAACCTCATGGTCAGTGATCACACAGTGCCAAGATCCAACCGCCGGAAACTCGTGCAGGTCCTGCCGCTGCTCGAGAAACTGCATGGCGGCCATATAGCCACCCCGTCCAATACAAGAATTCGGCGACAAGCCATCCGCCAAGAACTCCATGGGGACAGGAACGTCGATGCAGCCTGTCGCTACAATCGCCGCTTTTCGCTCCGCGGCGGTCTTTGGCTTTTCGTCGTTGTAGCTCTTGCCGTGATTGGTCGGCTCAAGCGGTGTCACAACTGCGCGGCAGGCTTTCACGATAAGCTGCACGTATACGGTCTTTTCCTTGTCGGCGCCCATCCGCGTCGGCTGATCCGAATCGGCCGCCGCAGGGCCACAAAGTAAAGCGCCGAGCGCGAAGGCAAGGATTGCGGGAGATTTCATTGGTCGTTCTCTCGTTTCGAGAGCTGACGGCCACGCCCTCATCGAGATTCTTGCCTGCGGCCGGCCGATACCGCTTCGGAGCTCATGCTCCGGCCTCCCCCAGATGGAACAATTCTAGTGGTAACTGCCAGAATTCCCAAGCGTGCCCTGAGCCTCGAAGAGGCATAGCCGCACCTCAGCTGGTCACGATCACGTGACGACGTCGATGCCAAACTCGGCTGCTGAGGCCCGAAGCCATCCGTAGAAACTACTTGCAAAGCTGCGAAAAACGGCCAAATCGAACGCCTCGCCGTCCCGCCAGACCAAGACGCCCATGTGTCCGATACTGGTGACCGCCGCCGCACCATCGAGGAAAACTCTCGAATCGATGTCGACCGCCAGGCCCTTGGCCAGGACTTCGCGAACAGCCGGCCCTTCGAGGCGCATGACCGCCCGGCCGCTGCTGTGGTCGGCCACGGAGGCGAGACCATGAAGCTTTGTGGCGAGATCGTCGGCGAGAGCTTCGTTCGGCAGCGTCTCCGAAACAGCAAACCATTGGCCGGGCGCGATGCCAATGAAGCGGACCCCTGTGCCGTTGGCCGAAATGGGTCCACGCGGTAGCGCCGCGCCATAGGCGGCTTGCACTCTTTCTGCGAGCGCGACGGCCTGGTCCTTGCGCACTTCGAGGGTGGCGAGACCGAGACTGGCTCGCTCCGTCAAGGTGACGCCGGCGTTCCCGTCCGGATTACCGAAGCGCCCTGCGGCCGACACGCCATCAAGAGCAGATAGAGATTGGAGGTCAGACACGGAGCCGCTCTCCTTCCGGATCGATAAAGTGCGGACTGCAAACCTCGGCCAGTGTCTCGTAGTCCCGCAAGGGATCGCAGACCTTGATCACCTCGCCGTATCGCGCGGGACCTTCAGATAGCATGGCAAGCCCGATGAAGCTCTTGAGCTCCGGCGAATAGGCCTGTGAGGTCACATAGCCCTGGTCGTTTTCGGCATCGGCACTTGCGTCCTTCGGTGCGAGATGCGCGCCAGCATTGATCCGCATTTTGGGATCGAGAGGCTTGAGGCCGACCATGGTGGCCCGGGCCGCCTCGTTCAGCGCTTCCCGCTGGCCCATGAACCGCCCAATGAAGTCTTTCTTCTTCGACATCATCTTGCCGAGCCCAAGGTCGTGCGCCGTGGTCTGACCATTAAGCTCCGGACCCGCGGCGTGACCTTTTTCGATCCGCATAACACCGAGTGCTTCGGTACCGTAAGGTCCGATGCCGTGCTCCGCGCCGGCCTTCATGATCGCGCGGATCAGACCGTCGCCGAAGCGCGCGGGCACACCGATCTCGTAAGCGAGTTCGCCCGAGAAGGAGAGCCGGAAAATGCGCGCGGGCGTGCCGCCGCAAACAGTGAAGGAACCGCAGGCCATATAGGGAAAGGCCTCGTTTGATATGTCCTGGCCGGAATCCAGCAACGCCTCGATGACCTTGCGGGACTTGGGCCCCGCCACGGCAAACTGCGCCCATTGTTCCGTCTGCGAAACCGTTTGAACATCGAGCTCGGGCCATAGCACCTGCTGACAGAACTCCAGGTGCTGGCTGACCTTGACCGCGTTGGCTGTCGTCGTCGTCATATAGAAGTGGTCGTCGGCAAACCGCGCGGTGGTGCCATCATCCATGGCGAAGCCGTCCTCGCGCAGCATTAGGCCATAGCGCGCCTTCCCAACGGCAAGCTTGGAGAAGCCGTTGATGTAGACGCGGTCCAGGAACGCGCCCGCATCCGAGCCTTGGACATCGATCTTACCCAGCGTGGACACGTCGCAGACGCCGACATTGTTGCGCGTGTTGGCGACTTCGCGATCGACCGTATCCTGTGCTGCCTCACCAGGTTTTGGAAACATCAGTGCACGCATCCAGGCGCCAGCTTCCACAAAGACGGCGCCCTGCTCCACCGCCCAAGCGTGGGACGGCGCCAGGCGGGTCGGGCGGAAATCCTTACCGCGATGATGGCCAGCCAGCGCGCCAATGGCGACCGGTGTATATGGGGGGCGGAAGGTTGTGGACCCCACGGCGCCGAGATGCCGCCCCGTCGCCTCTGCCAACAAGGCCGCACCGTTGAGGTTCGATGTCTTTCCTTGATCCGTGGCCATGCCGAGCGTGGTGTAGCGCTTAAGGTGATCGGGAACGCGAAAGCCTTCACGGGCCGCGAGCTTGATGTCCGAAACTGAAACGTCATTCTGAAAGTCGACAAAGGCTTTGCCGCGGCTGCTCGGGGCAAACCAGACGGGCACAACGGGGCCGACGTCCCGCGCTGGCGCGGGACGGCTGCACGCCGAGGGAGAGAACCCGCAATCCTTTGCAGAGTCGGCACCCGCCGCCTCCCCGCTCGCCAAGCAGGCTTGCAGCGAAAACTGCCCCGCTGCCGCGCCGGCCACCCGCATGCCGGGTGGAAGGTCGCCCGGCACGAGGCAGGACAGCGCGTTGTCCCATTTGGGCTTGCCGCCCAGATGGGTCGTTAGATTGAGCACGGGGTTCCAGCCGCCGGATACGGCAAGCAGGTCGCAGTCGACGGTCTTCGACGCACCTTGTGCGTCCTTGATCCGCACGGACTTGATTCCATGTGCACCGCTCACAGCATCGATGATGCCGTTGATGTACAAAGCGCCCGTTTCCGCCACAACCTCTTCGGCAGCAGTAGACCGTTGCGGCTGGGGGTCGACAATTGCGCGGACCGTAGCGCCTGCGTCGGACAGGTCCGTGGCCGTCGTCAAAGCCTCGTGATTGTCGGCAAAGATCACCGCGTCCCTGCCCGGCGTTACCCCAAAACGGTTGAGATAGGTCCGCACAGCACTTGCCAGCATCACGCCGGGGCGGTCGTTGTCGCCAAACACGATGGGACGTTCGAAGCCACCCGCGCAGACAACGGATTGCTTGGCGACGATCCGCCAAAGCCGCTGGCGCGGCGCGTGGGCTGGAGGCTCGGGCAGGTGATCACTAACACGCTCGATAGCAGCGTAGACGCCACCGTCATAGACGCCGAACACGGTCGTGCGCCGCAAGATCCGGCAGTCCGGTAGGCTCTCAAGCTCAGCGGCAGCTGCCTTTGCCCAATCCTGCGAAGACTGGCCGTCGATCTCGTCCCGCTCCGCAAGCAAGCGGCCACCCAGGGCAAAGTCTTCGTCACATAGAATAACGCGCGCGCCGACACGCGCGGCTGCCAAAGCCGCTGAGAGTCCGGCCGCGCCGGCACCGACAACAAGCACGTCGCAGAAGGCATTGGCCTTCTCATAGTGATCGGGATCCGTCTGCTTGGACGGATAGCCGAGGCCAGCAGCGCGGCGAATCATCGGCTCGTAGAGCTTCTCCCAGAACGACGCCGGCCACATGAATGTCTTGTAGTAGAAGCCTGCGCCAAAGATCGGCGACGCTAGCTGATTGATCGAAAGAAGATCGAATTTGAGTGAGGGCCAGCGGTTCTGGCTCGCCGCATCCAGACCGTCATACAGCTCTATGGTCGTCGCTCGCGTGTTCGGCTCGCGGCGTGCGCCCGTTCGCAGTTCGACCAGCGCATTGGGTTCCTCCGACCCCGCCGTGAGAATGCCGCGCGGCCGGTGATACTTGAACGACCGCCCGACGAGACGAATGCCGTTGGCAAGAAGTGCCGAGGCCAGCGTGTCGCCAGGGTGTCCTTCGAGGGGTTGCCCGTCGAAGTGGAATGAAACCGTCTTGCTGTGATCGACAAGCCCCTTGCCCGTCAGCCGATTGATCTGACTCATCGTCTCCTCAGCGCTCCTTGTGCTCAGCGCCCTTTGGACGCGAGTTCGACGGCGACGATTTCGTGGGTCGTCGTATCGCGCGTCACTTCCAGCCAGGCATGACAGCCTGCCGTGTGCTGCCAGAATTCTTTGTGAAGCCCCGCAGGGTTTTTCCGGAGGTAGACGTAGTCGACCCAGGCTTCGGTTGCGCTTTCATCGAGGCTGTCGGGCCGCTTTACGGTTGCGTCACCGCGATAGGTGAACTCTTCCAAGTTTCGCGGGCCGCAATATGGACAGGTGATCCGCATACCGCTCCCTCAGTGCAAGTTCGGTTGGGCGCCCATGCCCTTTTCGTCGATCACGCGGCCTGAGGCGAAGCGATCGAAGCGATAGGCGGCGGCAAAGGGGTGAGATTGGCCAGTGGCGATGAGATGGGCGAAGCACCACCCGGCGGCCGGCGTGGCTTTGAAGCCGCCATAGCACCAGCCGCCATTGAAATAGAGCCCATCGACGTGGGTCCGGTCGATGATAGGCGACCCATCCATCGACATATCGAGCAGACCACCCCAGGACCGTAAGATCCGTAGACGTCCGATCGCCGGGATTAACGCCATACCGCCTTCGGCGACGTCTTCGACAACGGGCAAATTCCCGCGCTGGGCGTAGGTGTTGTAGCCGTCAATGTCGCCGCCGAAGACAAGCCCGCCCTTGTCGGACTGGCTGCAATAGAAGTGGCCGGCGCCAAAGGTAATGACGGTATCGAGAAGTGGCTTGATGCCTTCGGTGACGAAGGCCTGCAGAACATGACTCTCGATAGGCAGCCGCAGTCCGGCCATCTCGCCGACGCGCGAGGAACTGCCCGCAACTGAGAGCGCGACTCTCTTGGCGCCAATAAAACCCTTCTCGGTCTCGACGCCGGTAATGCGCCCATTCTCGATGCGAAAGCCTGTCGCAGCACAGTTCTGAATGATGTCCACACCGCGCATGTCCGCCGAACGGGCGTAGCCCCAGACGACGGCGTCGTGACGAACCGTGCCGCCGCGAGCCTGATAGAGACCACCGCGAACGGGGAAACGGGCATTCTCGAAGTCAACAAAGGGCACGAGGGCCCGGACCTGATCCTGATCCAAGAGTTCCGCGTCGGCGCCATTGAACCGCATGGCATTCCCGCGCCGGACGAACGAGTCGCGTTGCGCGTCGGAATGGAAGACGTTCAAAACGCCGCGCTGGCTGACCATCGCATTGTAGTTGAGATCCTGCTCAAGCCCTTCCCAGAGCTTCATTGACCATTCGTAGAACGGCTCATTGCCTGGCAGCAGATAGTTCGAACGAACGATGGTCGTGTTACGCCCCACATTGCCCGAGCCGAGATAGGACTTCTCAATGACGGCGACGTTGGTGATGCCGTGTTCCTTGGCAAGGTAGTGCGCGGTAGCGAGGCCGTGCCCCCCTCCTCCAACGATAACAACATCGTAGGACGGCTTGGGTTCTGGCTCTCGCCAGACCGGTTTCCAGTTCCGGTTCCCGGTCAGCGCATTCGTCAGGAGGCCGGCAAGCGAGTAACGCATGCACATGACTGTGCGCGATGCCTCTTTTGGCGATTGACATTTTACGACATATATTTGAGCTTTCGCGTCTTCGAAGGGTTACGACTTTGGGGATAGTCGCAATCGCGGGCCTTATGAGTCAGCATACGGCGTATTGGGTTCTTCTCTTCAACGCCCGCGAAGTCGTTCGCAAACAAGACGATTCTGAGGCGAAGCATGGCTCGCGAGACTACAGGTACAACAGTCGGCTTCCTGCTCGTACCCGGCTTCGCGCTCATGTCCTATACGGCGGCGATCGAGCCCTTGCGGGCGGCGAACCTGCTGTCCGGGAAGCCGCTGTATCGCTGGTGGCATGCGGCTCCATCGGGAGAGCCTGTTTCGGCCTCGAACGGTGTCGCCATCATTCCAGACTGCGGGACGCGTACCGAGCGCACTGCGGACATGGTCTTTGTGTGCGCAGGCGGAAATCCCGCGACATTCGACGATCGGACGACGTTTTCTTGGCTTCGCCGGCTTGCGCGCAAAGGCACAATACTCGGCGGTATCTCAGGCGGGCCTTTTCTTCTCGCCAAGGCTGGGCTCCTAGACGATCGCCGGGCAACGCTGCACTGGGAGCATCTGCCAGCCTTTCGCGAAGCCTTCCCCAACGTGACTGTCGTGCCGTCTCTGTTCGAGATCGACGGCAACCGCGTCACTTGTTCGGGCGGCATCTCGGCGCTCGACATGATGGTCGCCTTGATCGAGCGTGATCACGGACGGCCGCTGGCAGCCGCGGTCGGCGATTGGTTCCTCCACACACATATTCGAGAGGGCTACGGGCCCCAGCGGCTCGATTTGCGCTATCGACTTGGGATCGCGGACGAGAAGGTCTTGCGCGTCCTGGGCGTGATGGAGATGAATCTTGAGCATCCCATCCCGCGTGACGACCTGGCTCAGGAAGCCGGTATCTCGCTGCGGCAACTCGAGCGCCTGTTCCACGAGTATGTGGGCCACGGTATCCACCAGCATTACCGCTGGCTAAGGCTAGAGCGCGCACGCCACCTGTTGCGAGAGACATCGCTGCCCGTCCTCGACGTTGCCCTAACGACGGGATTTGCCTCCGCGAGCCAGTTTTCCCGCGCGTACTCTCAGACATTCGGGGAAACGCCCAGCCGGACGCGTATGCTGACGTAGCGGTCGCGCTTAACATTCCATTGGTGCTACAGTTTTGGACTTTCGGAGCAACACGCCGTTTTGCGTGTGCAAGAGAGGGCAGCGGTGGCATCACGACTAACTTCGAAGGCGTTGCGTGCGCGCGCCCATTCACGAAAAAGGTCGGCGACGCGCAGGGAGCCGGTCGAGCGGCCCGCGGCTGGCAATTCGGTCACTGGCTCCAACGCGCCGCCACTCGACCTCAATTTGGAGGCCTCCATCGGCCGGCGCGTTCGTGCCCTGAGGCAGCGTCTCCAACTCACGGCGACCGACCTCGCCGCGCAGGCCGGGCTGTCGCCGGGTATGTTGTCCAAGATCGAGAACGGCGGCACGTCTCCTTCGCTCTCAACACTGAGAGCGCTCGCCGAGGCCCTTCATGCGCCCATGACAAGCTTCTTCGCCGATTTCGAGGAGCGTCGGGACTGTTCATTCGTTCCGGCGGGGCACGGCGTCCGGATTGAACGGCGTGGAACCAAAGCGGGCCACCACTATGAGCTCTTAGGCCATTCGCTTGCCGGCGACATTGTCGTCGAGCCCTATCTGATCCATCTCGACGCCGATGCGAGCACCTACACTCAGTTCCAACATGACGGGATGGAGTTCATCTACATGCTTAGCGGCAAAGTAATTTACCGCCATGCGGACAAGCTTTACCCGCTGACCCCCGGAGACTCCCTTTTCTTCGACGCTGGAGCGCTGCACGGCCCAGAAGAATTGGTCTCAACTCCAATGACTTACCTCTCGATCATCGTCTACCCGCGCCAATAGATCCGCAGGCCGCCATGAGTGGTGTTTCCTAGTAGGAAATATTATTTCTTCTTGGTTGACGCGCTCCGACCGTTTGTCGCATGCTGGTTTCCGTCGAAACCTGGAGCACGATCAGATGTGTGGCATTGTTGGATTGTTTATCAAGGACCCCGCCCTTGAGCCAGAACTTGGCCGACTAACGGCAGGAATGCTCGAGACAATGACGGGTCGCGGTCCTGATAGCGCGGGCTTCGCCGTCTATGGCGCAGGCACGGATGGCCGGACAAAGGTCACCCTGCGCGGCACCTCGGACGACGCCATTCGCGACACAGTCTTGAAGATCGAAAAGGCTTTCCCGGATGCGAGCGCGACGCTGCATGACACCCATGCGGTCGTGTCGATCGCGACCGGCGATTCAGTACGGTTTGACCATTGGCTGACGGACGAGTGTGAGGACACCGAGGTCGTCGGCCGCGGCAACCGGATGGAGATTTTCAAGGAAGTGGGTCTGCCGGCGGATGTGGCGGCCCGCTTCGGTCTCGCCACCATGCGCGGCACCCATGCTATCGGCCATACGCGAATGGCGACGGAGTCCGCTGTCACAACCGACGGTGCACACCCCTACTCGACCGGGCAGGATCAGTGCCTGGTCCATAACGGCTCACTTTCAAACCACAACAATCTTCGCCGAGAACTTCGCCGCGAAGGCATGACGTTCGAAACCGAGAACGACACGGAAGTGGCGGCGGGCTATCTCACCCATCGCATGCATGAAGGCCTCTCCCTAGGCGATGCCTTGGAAGTGGGGCTGAACGACCTGGATGGGTTCTATACGTTCGTTGTCGGAACGGAGAACGGGTTCGGCGTGCTGCGCGATGGCATAGCCTGCAAACCGGCGGTCATGGCCGAGACTGACCAATATGTCGCCTTCGGGTCCGAGTACCGGGTCCTCGCCGACCTGCCCGGAATCGGGCAGGCGCGCATTTGGGAGCCGGAGCCCGCCACTGTTTATTTCTGGGAGCGCTGAGAATGCCTGATATCGATCTTGGCGTTACATCACTACGAGAACTCAACGGGGCGCTGCACAAGCTCCCAAAAGACACGAACGAAACCCATTGGGTGATTGAGAATCCCGCAGGCCAGCATGCAATCGCCGCAGGCCTTGACGCACCTCTTAACGTCGAGATCAACGGTCCCGTCGGCTATTACTGCGCCGGGATGAACAAGCTTGCGACCGTGCAGATACATGGGAACGCAGGCGTCGGCGTCGCGGAGAACATGATGAGCGGCTTTGTGCATGTGAGCGGCGATGCGAGCCAAGCCGCCGGCGCCACGGGCCGTGGCGGCCTATTGCGGATTGATGGCAACGCCTCCTCACGCTGCGGCATCTCCATGAAGGGGATCGACATCGTGGTGAAAGGGTCTGTCGGTCATATGAGTGCATTTATGGCGCAGGCAGGACATCTGATCGTGTTCGGCGATGCGGGCGATGCTCTTGGTGACTCGATCTATGAGGCTCAGCTGTTCGTGCGCGGTGATGTGAAAAGCCTTGGCGCCGATTGCATCGAGAAGGAAATGCGCGACGAGCACAAGACGGCTGTTCACGATATCCTCGCGAAGGCCGGATTCAATGGCGACGTCGACCCTTCGGAGTTCAAGCGCTATGGCTCGGCGCGACAGCTCTACAATTTCAATGTCGATCACGCGGGGGAATACTAATGGACGCCACACCAATCACGACACCGCGCAAATCCGCGACATTCGACGACTACGCCCTGTCGGAGATCCGCAGGGCAGCCGCTACTGGCATTTACGACATTCGCGGCGGCGGCGCGAAGCGCAAGTTGCCGAGCTTCGACGACCTTCTATTTCTCGGCGCCTCGATGAGCCGCTACCCGCTGGAGGGTTATCGCGAGAAGTGCGAAACGGATGTGTGGCTCGGCACGCGCTTCGCGGAAAAGCCGCTCCATCTCAAAATCCCTGTGACGATTGCCGGCATGAGCTTCGGCTCACTGTCCGCGCAGGCCAAAGAATCCCTCGGCCGTGGCGCCAGCAAGATGGGCACGTCGACGACGACAGGCGATGGCGGGATGACCGAGGAAGAGAGGGGGCACTCCTCCATTCTCGTTTATCAGCTTCTGCCGTCCCGCTACGGCATGAACCCGGACGACCTGCGCCGCGCGGATGCCATCGAGGTGGTGATCGGGCAAGGCGCCAAGCCCGGCGGCGGCGGTATGCTGCTGGGCCAGAAGATCTCAGACCGCGTGGCGGAGATGCGGACGCTGCCCAAGGGCATCGATCAACGCTCTGCCTGTCGGCATCCCGACTGGACGGGGCCGGACGACCTGGAGATCAAGATCCAAGAACTCCGCGAGATCACTGACTGGCAGAAGCCCATCTATATCAAGGTTGGCGCCTCGCGCCCCTATTACGACACGGCGCTTGCGGTGAAGTCCGGTGCGGATGTCGTCGTGCTCGATGGCATGCAAGGGGGCACCGCCGCCACGCAAGAGGTCTTTATCGAGCATATCGGCATTCCGCTTCTCTCGGCGATCCGCCCCGCGGTTCAGGCGCTGCAGGATCTCGGGATGCATCGCAAGGTTCAGCTGATCGTCTCCGGCGGCATTCGCACCGGTGCAGATGTCGCCAAGGCGCTGGCGCTCGGGGCGGACGCGGTCGCTATCGGCACCGCTGCGTTGGCAGCCATCGGCGACAACGACCCCAAGTATGAAGAGGACTACCAAAAGCTGGGCACGACAGCCGGCGCCTATGACGATTGGCATGAGGGCAACTGCCCCGCCGGCATTAGCACTCAGATTCCTGAACTCGCTGCACGGCTGGATCCGGAGCTCGGCGGACGGCGGCTGGCCAATTATCTCTCGGTGCTGACACTTGAAACTCAGACGATCGCCCGGGCTTGCGGCAAGAGCCACGTTCACAACCTCGAACCCGAGGATCTTGTGGCCCTGACCGTCGAGGCGGCAGCCATGGCGCAGGTGCCTCTGGCCGGTACGAAGTGGATTCCGGGACTGACCGGCGAATAGGGTGAAGACAGTTTGGAGGCTCGCAACTGCGGGCCTCTTTTCACGTGAAAGGGATGACAATGGCGATCGATTTAGCGAAGGAGGCCCGGGAGCGGGGCATCAAGTATTTCCTTATCTCGTTTGTTGATCTGTTTGGAACTCTGCGCGCAAAGCTGGCGCCGGCGAGCGCCATTGCAGATATGGCTGAGGAAGGCGCAGGGTTTGCCGGCTTCGCAAGTTGGCTCGACATGACGCCGGCCCACCCGGATATGTTGGCCGTGCCCGATCCTAACAGCCTCATTCAACTGCCCTGGAAGCCGGAGGTCGGCTGGCTCGCGGCCAACCCCTATATGGATGGCAAACTTGTCGAGCAGGCGCCGCGCAACGTGCTCAATCGGATGCTCAATAAGGCGAAGGACGCCGGTTATCAGATGAAGACCGGGGTCGAATGCGAGTACTTCCTTGTGAGCCCGGACGGGGAGTCCCTGAGCGACCCGTCGGACACGCAGTCGAAGCCTTGCTACGACCAAACGGCGCTGATGCGTCGCTACGACGTGGTCAGGGAAATCTGCGACAGCATGCTGGAGCTCGGCTGGGGGCCGTATCAAAACGATCATGAGGATGCCAACGGTCAGTTCGAGATGAACTGGGACTTCGACGATGCGCTTACCACGGCCGACCGCATGACCTTCTTCAAATACATGGTGAAAACCATCGCCGAGAAGCACGGGCTTCGTGCGACGTTCATGCCAAAGCCGTTCGCACATTTGACCGGCAATGGCTGTCATCTGCACGTGTCTCTATGGCAAGGCGACAAGAACGCCTTCGACGCTGCCGATGACGGTTTGGGATTATCCAAGGCCGCCTACAACTTCATCGGGGGCCTCATCAATTACGCCGACGATATCTGCTCGATTACCAACCCCACAGTGAACTCGTACAAGCGCATCAACGCGCCTGTCACACTGTCTGGCGCCACGTGGTCGCCGAACACGGTGACCTATGCGGGCAACAACCGAACCCACATGATCCGCGTTCCAGGCGGCGGCAGGTTTGAGCTCCGGCTCGCTGACGGTGCCGCCAACCCATATCTCTTCCCTGCGGCGGTGCTCGCGGCCGGCCTCGACGGGATTGCCAACAATACAGATCCCGGCGCACCGCTCGACATCGATATGTATGCGGAAGGTCACAAGGCGCCGGCAGACGTCAAGAAGCTGCCGCTCAACCTTCTCGACGCACTCAGGCTCACAGAAGAATCGTCCTTGCTGCGACGCGAGTTGGGCGACGAGCTCGTCGATTCTTACGTCAAGCTGAAGATGGCCAACTGGAACGAATACGCGCAACAACTGACAAGCTGGGAGCGGGCCAACACGCTCGATTGCTAGTGACTGAGACGGCAAAACTCACGATCCGCGACCCGGACAGCACAGACGAGGCGGTGTGGCGCCGTCTCTGGGCCGGATACACCGACTTTTACGAGGTCGATGTGCCGGAGCCGGTGACCGCATTAACTTGGTCGCGCGTCCTCGACCCGACAGTTTCCATGTTCGCGCGCATAGCCGAGCTGGACCATGCCGTTGTGGGTTTCACGATCTCCACACTTCACCCGTCGACTTGGACAGCGGACCTAAACTGCTATCTGGAGGACCTGTTTGTCGACCCAGGCGCCCGTGGCCACGGCGTGGGCCGCGCCTTGATCGACGACCTCTTGGCGCTTGCCAAGAACAAGGGCTGGGACCGGCTCTACTGGCATACGAATGCCGGTAACAGAACGGCGCGTGCGCTCTACGACCGCTACACGAAAGCCGACGACTTCGTCCGCTACCGCATTCCACTAAGCGACTATAACCAACGGGGTAATAGCGAGCAGGAGACGATCGGCTAAACTTGTCGCCAACCAGCCTGCCGGCGCGGGCTGGCAGCAAGGAGTTCCTTAAGTGAACCCGCAATCAAATGACGACCCCGAGCTCCCGATCCCGCAGGCACCGAAGCGCATGTCCGGCGTTAAGGTCGTCTCCTCCTACCTCCGGCGCGCGATTGAGACAGGCGCCTACACGCAAGGGGAACGTCTGCCGGCCGAACGTCAATTAGCTCAGACATTCAACACGGCGCGCTCTACTGTCCGCCGCGCACTCGACAAACTGGAGAAGGCAGGCCTCGTCTCGCGGCGTCTTGGCAGCGGAACCTATGTCGGTGCGGCGAACGAGCCTGCGGGTTCCTTGCTGGACTTCATTGAAGGCCTAAGCCCGCTGGACTTGATCGACGCCCGTATTGCCGTGGAGCCGTTCACCGCGCGGCTTGCTACCGAACACGCCGATGCGCAGGCGATTGAAGAGTTGTCGGGCGTTCTTGCGAACGCGGCCGCGACGCGCGATCCAGAGGACTTCGCGAAATGGGACGGGGAGTTCCATCTCCTTTTGGCACGGGCCTCGGCCAATCCTTTCTTGATCCACGTTTTCCGGCAGATCAATCACGTTCGCCTGAACCCGCAATGGGGCGCGGTGAAAGCGAACATTCTCATGCCCGAAGCGATCTCCGAGTATAATCGTCAGCATAGAGCTATTCTGGATGCAATCGAATCGCGTGACCCGTTGCTCGCGCAGAAGCGCATGACCGAACACCTTGAGAGCGCGCGGAGCGATCTGCTCAAGGTTCTCGATCCCAAAGCCTAGACATCAGGGCGCGACACATTGCGGCACACGAGGCGCTTTGCCGCAAAAACCTGTTCCAGACGCCTGCGCGCTTGCTAGCATTCGCTCACGCTAGTTCAGAGACAACAACGGGAGAACAGTATGCTGTCCACGCCTGAAGAGCTCGAAACCCTCCGCCGCCAGCTGAGCAACAAGGGCGTGGCGTACCTCATGGCGAGTTTCTCCGACATGCACGGCGTGTCGAAGACGAAGATGGTGCCACTGTCTCACATCGAGCAGATGATGGCCGGATCTGAGTTGTATACAGGCGCGGCTCTGGACGGTGTTCCCCAAGACGTAAGCGACGAAGAAGTGTCGGCCAGGCCCGATCCGGCGTCGTGCATCATCCTCCCTTGGCAGAACGATGTGGCCTGGTTCGCCAGCAATCTGTGGTGCGAGGGTAAGCCCTTCGAGGCTTGCAGCCGAAACATCCTCTCGCGCGCCACAAGCGCGGCGGCGGACCTTGGCTTTGTTATGAATCTCGGCATGGAGGCCGAGTTCTATGTGCTGAAGGACAGCGAGGACGGCGCCGTGCCCGTGTCGGAGCGCGATACGCTCGATAAGCCCTGCTACGACGGTTATGGCGCGCTCGACAATCTTCTTTGGCTGTCGGAGGTCGTCAACGCCATGGATGACCTCGGTTGGGACGTCTATTCGTTCGACCATGAGGATGGGAATGGGCAATTCGAGATCGACTTCCGCTTCGCCGACGCGATGACGATGGCGGACCGCTTTGTCTTCCTGCGGATGATGGCGAATGCGATCGCCCGCAAGCATGGCCATTTCGCCTCTTGGATGCCGAAGCCCTTTGCCAACCGCACAGGCTCCGGCGCGCATTACAACATGTCGCTGGCGAGCTTGGAGACCGGCGAGAACCTGTTCAAGGACGACAATGACCCGCGCGGCTGCGGCCTGTCGAAGCTGGGTTACCAATTCACCGCCGGCGTCCTGCGGCACCTGCCTGCAATCAGTGCGGTCGTGTCGCCGACCGTGAACAGCTACAAGCGTCTCATCAAGCAGGGCTCCATGTCCGGTTCGACCTGGGCACCGGTGTTTGTCTGTTACGGCAACAACAACAGAACGAATGCGTTGCGTATTCCGCTTGGCGGTGGCCGCGTGGAACTTCGCGCAGCCGACTCGGCAAACAACCCGTATCTTGGCGCCGCGATGGTGCTGAGTGCAGGCCTGGAAGGCATCCGCGAGGAACTAGATCCCGGCGAACCGCATACAGAGAACATGTACAACAAGTCCCCGGCAGAACTTAACGAGTTGGGCATTACGCTTCTTCCGCGAACGCTCGAAGAAGCGATCGACGCTTTCGAGGCCGATCCGTTCTCGCGCGAGGTACTGGGCGAGGACATGTTCAAGGCCTATGCCGCCTTCCGCCGCGAGGAATGGGAGACCTATCACAACCATGTTTCCGATTGGGAACGGGACCGTTACCTCAAATTTTTCTAGCCGATCCCAAAATCTTTCTAGTCGATCCCAAGAGACGTCATTCCTTAGGCAGTTCGCTGCCTGCGAATAGGGCACGTTCGGCAACAAACCGAGCCCACTTTGGGCAAGCCGTTGATTCGCGCGCGCTATTGCGCCTGGCACACTCTTTGCTCCTGTAAATGCTCGTAAATTCTGTTTCCTGCTCGGAAACAGGATCTCAGTGCAAAAAGGCGCCATTGGGCCTCAAGAAACAGGCGCTTTCGCTTTCGAAGGGGGTGTTGCTGATGGAACAGCAGATAGCCGAACTAACTAAGTCGGGCGCGATGCTCGGTACAATTCAACTCGAAATCTTCTACTGGTGGTGTACGGCGATCATGATCCTGATCCATGCAGGATTTCTCGCCTATGAAATGGGAGCTTCGCGCGCCAAGAACGTGCTCGCGTCAGGCATGAAGAACATTCTTGCCTTCGCCTTCATCGTTCCCACGTTCTTCTTCTTCGGATGGTGGATCTATCTCGCCTTCCCCAGTGGTTTTATCCCAGTCGAGGCAGGCAACGCTGGTCTTCCTTGGGCTCAGGATATGGGGCCCAACCTCAAGGACAATGCGACAGGCGTCTTCTGGGCTGCCTTCGTGCTGTTTGCTGCGACGACCGCGTCGATCTTCTCCGGTGCCGTTATCGAACGCATTCGGGTTTCAGCCTTCATTATCCTGGCCGTTGTCCTCGGCTCGGGAGCTTGGATCCTCGCGGCATCTTGGGGATGGCATCCCGACGGATGGCTCTTGACGCAGTTCGGCTACCATGACGTTGGCTGTGCTGGCCTTATCCATGTGGTTGCCGGCTTTTTCGCTCTCGGCGTCCTGATCAATCTTGGACCGCGGATCGGCAAGTACAACAAAGATGGGACGGCGAACGAGCTACGGCCACACAACATCCCCATGGTGCTGATCGGCCTGATGCTCATCATCGTAGGGTTCTTCGGCTTCCTCGGTGGCTGTGCGATCCTCAATCCTGGCGCTCAGTGGACGAACATCTACGGACAGCCCATGACCCTCTCGGCCTATGCGTTCAATACGCTGATGTGCTTCTCGGGCGGCATCATCGGGGCATGGATCACCACGCGCGATCCGTTCTGGATGATGTCAGGCGCCCTTGCAGGCATCTTCGTGGCGGCCGCTGGTCTTGACCTCTGGTATCCGCCCCTGGCCTTCCTTCTTGGCATGGTCGGCGGCGTGATCATCAAGCCCGGCAATGACTTCTTGGTCAAAATGGGCATTGACGATTCCGTTGGCGCGGTCTCCGTGCATGGCTTCGCCGGTGTCATTGGTGTCCTTGCCGTTGGCGTGTTTGCCGCAGGGTATCCGAACCCAGGCGATGCACCCGCTACGTCCTTTATGGGGCAGTTCGTGGGTGTGATCGTCATGATCTTGTGTGGGTTCATACCCGGCTATGTCGTCTCGCTCTTGCTGAAGTCGATCGGCATCTTGCGGGTACCGGACGACGTTCAGGAACTTGGGCTCGACCTCGCGGAGATTCCGTCCAAGGCCTACCCCGAAGCAGCGGGTTACCGGAGTGGCAGCTTGGCTCCGGCCGAGTAGCCAATCCGGTCCGTACGTATTGATCGAAAGGAGAAAACCATGGACAGCAGTCCAATCACTTCCTGGGAAGGGGCCGGCGCCTACTTCACCTTCGCGGATACGCCGGGGATGCTCTATCTGATCCTGGCACTAGCGGTGATCATGTGCTTCGGCACGATCGTGCTTGCCGCAAAACACGAAGCCGAAGCCTTCGGGAAGATTGAAGGCAAGAACTGAGTTAGCCCACCGAAGCGGCGAGCCCCGTTGGCCCACTTTGGGTCGGCGGGGCTCGTCGTAGGTGAGGAAGTAAGACAAGACAGAGCGCAGACCGATAGGAGACGTCCATGGACGAGCAAGCGCCGGAGAGCGCGGCGAAGCTGGAGCAAGCTCTTGCCACCAAGGGTGTGAAGTACCTGATGGCAAGCTTCTCGGACATGCATGGCGTGTCTAAGACCAAAATCGTCCCGCTCGATCATATCAGCCAGATGCTCGCCGGCTCCGAGCTCTACACAGGCGCGGCTCTAGACGGGGTGCCGCAGGATGTCAGCGATGAGGAAGTCTCTGCGCATCCCGATTCCGCGTCATGCACGATTCTCCCTTGGCAACCTGACGTCGCATGGTTTGCCAGCGATCTTTGGTGTGAGGGCGCCCCGTTCGAGCCATGCTCGCGCAACATCCTGAAGCGCCAAATCGAGGCTGCTGCGGCGCTTGGTTTTCAGATGAAGTTTGGAATGGAAGCCGAGT
>JASJEH010000080.1 GCA_030064755.1 Methyloceanibacter sp.
GCCTGAATTGGGCGCTTGAGGAGCAAGACGTGACCCGGAAGCTCGTCCTCGGACTTGTCGTCATTCCGCTTGGCTTAGCGCTAATTGCGCTAGCGGTTGTCAATCGCGGGCCGGCGGAACTCATCCTCGATCCGTTTGGCGGTCAGCAAGGGTTCATGGTCGAGGCGCCCTTGTTTCTCTTTCTGCTCTGTGCTTTCGCGCTCGGCCTCCTGATTGGCGGTTTTGCCTCCTGGCTGAACCAAGGCAAGTGGCGCAAAACGGCCCGTGCGGAGGCGCGCGAAGCACGGGACTGGCGCCGTCAGGCCGATCGGTTGGAGCGGGAGCTGGAGTCCGTCCACGCCGCGCAGCAGCGGCCGCAGCTGCCCGCCCAATAGGCGCTTCTCGATGGATGTCCTGACCCTTTTCGGTCTTTTGGCCGTCACCGCGATGCTGGTCACCTACGCGCTGGAGGACCGGAGCCCCTGGTACATCCTTGCATTCGCGTTTGCCTGCCTTCTCGGGTCGGCGTATGGCTTTTTGCAAGGTGCCTGGCCCTTCGGCGTTCTGGAAGCTATTTGGGCTGGTGTTGCCGGTTATCGTTGGCGCCAGAGGGTTGATCGGTAACCCCTATGTTGCGGTGCGATGGACTTAAGCGCTTGGATTTCATAGGGTGAGCGCCGCTCCGGACCCGTGATCCGGCGACCCTCGTGTCACAACCATTTTGAAGAGTTCTCGTGACGGTCGAAGTGAAAATCTGTGGCGTGCGCACGCCCGCTATTCTCGATGCCGCGATCTCCGCTGGTGCCGATTATGTTGGCTTGGTCTTCTTCGAGAAGAGCCCACGTAACTTGGCGCTGGCCTCGGCGGCCGCCCTTGCTGTGTCAGCGCGCGGGCGGGCTGAGACCGTCGCCGTCGTCGTCGATCCCGATGATGAGCTGGTGGACCGGGTTGCCGCCGACGTCCGACCTGATGTGATTCAACTGCATGGTTCCGAGACGCCCGACCGGGCTGCCGAGATCAAGGCACGCACTGGTCTCGCCATTTTCAAGGCCGTGCCTGTCTCGGAGCCAGCCGATGTCACGGCTGCGTCGCTGTATGAAGGTGTTGCCGATCAAATCCTGTTTGATGCCAAAGCGCCTGCGGGCGCGGAGCTACCTGGGGGCAACGGCCTTTCGTTTGACTGGACCATCTTGGATGGGGCGTGCGGACCCTTTGCCCTCTCCGGGGGGCTTAATGCGGCCAATGTCGCGGACGCAATCCGCTCATCGGGGGCGACGCTCGTCGACGTCTCTTCAGGCGTCGAAACCGCGCCCGGTGAAAAGGATCCGATCCTTATCGCTGAATTCATTCAAGCGGTGCACGGCACCGCGCCAGAGCACAAGAAAGCATCATGAGCACGATGACCGATGCCTTGAATACCTATCGTGGCGGGCCCGACGAGCATGGCCATTTCGGCCTCTTTGGCGGTCGCTTCGTTGCCGAAACGCTGATGCCACTGATCTTGGACTTGGAGCAGGCGTATACCGACGCAAAGGCCGACCCAGCCTTCCAAGCGGAACTCGACGCGCTGAATGCGCACTACTCGGGCCGCCCGAGCCCGCTCTACTTCGCGGAGCGGCTCACGGACCATTTCGGCGGCGCCAAGATCTACTTCAAGCGCGACGAGCTCAATCACACGGGCTCCCACAAGATCAACAACTGTCTGGGGCAGATCCAGCTGGCCAAGCGCATGGGCAAGACGCGCATCATCGCCGAGACGGGCGCCGGCCAGCATGGCGTGGCTGTGGCTACCGTTGCCGCGCGTTTTGGGCTTCCCTGTGAGATTTACATGGGAGCCACCGATATCGAGCGGCAGAAGCCGAACGTATTCCGCATGCGCCTGCTCGGCGCCAAGGTCAATCCCGTGACGTCGGGTTCCGGCACGCTCAAGGACGCCATGAACGATGCCTTGCGCGACTGGGTCGCCAACGTACACGACACGTTTTACATCATCGGCACCGTCGCGGGCCCGCATCCGTATCCAGCCATGGTGCGCGATTTCCAGTCGGTGATCGGCACGGAGACGCGCGCGCAAATGATGGAGCGCGAGGGGCGTTTGCCAGACACGCTAGTCGCGTGCATTGGTGGCGGGTCGAATGCGATGGGGCTATTTCATCCCTTCTTGGACGACCGCTCCGTGGCGATCTACGGCGTCGAGGCTGGCGGTCATGGCATTGACGTGCCCAATGGCCACGCCGCGTCGATGACCGGCGGCGAGCCTGGCGTGCTGCATGGCAACCGCACCTATCTGCTCCAAGACGACGATGGCCAAATCCTCGAAGGTCATTCCATCTCAGCTGGGCTCGACTACCCAGGCGTCGGTCCCGAGCACTCCTGGCTGAAGGATACCGGGCGCGTCACCTATGTTGCCGTAACGGACAAAGAGGCGCTTGAGGCCTTCCAACTTTGCACCAAGCTTGAAGGCATTATCCCGGCTCTTGAGCCGTCCCACGCGCTTGCCCATGTGCAGAAGCTCGCGCCTGAATTGCCGAAGGACAATCTGTTGGTCATGAACATGTGCGGTCGCGGCGACAAAGACATCTTTGCCGTGGCCGAACACCTTTCGATGGAAATGTAGGCATGACCCGGATCGATGAGACATTCGATAGGTTGAAGGCGGAAGGGCGCAGCGGTCTCGTTACGTTCATCACGGCGGGCGACCCTGACTACGAAACTTCGCTTTCCCTGCTAAAGGGCTTGCCCGGTGCGGGCGCCGACATTGTCGAGCTTGGTATGCCCTTTTCGGATCCCATGGCCGACGGTCCCGCCATTCAAGCGTCCTCCTTACGGGCGTTGAAGGCCGGTCAGACCATGCGCAAGACCCTCGCTATGGTTCGAGAATTCCGCGCGGAGAACCAGACCACGCCGGTCGTGCTGATGGGCTACTACAATCCCATTTACGTCTATGGCGTCGACAGCTTTGTTGCGGATGCGAGCGAAGCGGGCGCGGACGGCTTAATCATCGTGGACATGCCGCCGGAGGAAGACGAGGAACTGCGTCCCGCGGCTGCCGAAAAAGGCCTAAACTTCATTCGATTGGCAACGCCCACGACCGACGGGAAACGGCTTCCGGCTGTGCTCGCGAACACGTCGGGTTTTGTCTATTATGTCTCGATTGCTGGGATCACCGGCACCGCCGCGCCTGACATTTCCTCGGTGGGTGCGCATGTGGCCCGCATCAAGGCTCATACCGACCTTCCCATCGCGGTCGGCTTCGGCGTCAAGACGCCAGAGCAGGTTCGCGATCTTGCTGCCCTCGCGGAGGGCGTCGTTGTCGGCTCGGCCCTAGTATCGTCGATTGCGAGCACACTCGATGAGAATGGGCAGGCGACGGCGGAGACTGAACCGAAGCTCTTGAGGCTTGTGGAGTATCTGACAGAGCCTCTGCATCAGCGAGCCGAAGCCTCGGCCGTCTAGAACGGTAGCAGCGTAGAGAGTTGGACCCGTGAACTGGATCAATAGCGTCGTCAGACCAAAAATCCGTAGCTTCCTTCGCAAGAAGGAGATTCCGGACAATCTCTGGGTCAAGTGTCCCGAGACCGGCCAGATGATCTATTACAAGGATCTGGAGGCCAATCAGTTCGTTGTGCCCGGATCCAACTTCCACATGCGCATGACGGGTCCGGCCCGGTTGAAGGCGCTGTTCGACGACAGCAAATACGCGGCGCTGCATCTGCCGGACGTTCCCCACGATCCACTCAAGTTCCGCGACGAACGGCGCTACTCCGACCGCCTTAAGGATGCCCGCAGCAAGACGGGCCTCAACGATGCAGTTCATTCGGGCATCGGCAAGCTTCACGGCGACACGGTCGTAGCCGCCGTGCAGGATTTCGACTTCATGGGCGGATCGCTCGGCACGGCGGCCGGCGAGGCGGTGATCTCGTCCATGCGCGCCGCGTTGGTGCGCGACGCGCCCTTCATCCTTTTCGCCGCGTCGGGCGGTGCCCGCATGCAGGAAGGCATCCTCTCGCTTATGCAGATGCCGCGGACCACGGTGGCGGTCGAGGAACTGCGTGAGGCCGGTCTGCCCTATATTGTGGTTCTCACAAATCCAACGACGGGCGGCGTGACTGCCTCCTACGCAATGCTGGGCGACATCCACATTGCCGAACCGGGCGCGTTGATCGGTTTTGCAGGGCCGCGCGTGATCGAGCAAACGATTCGCGAGCAGCTACCAACCGGCTTCCAGCGCGCGGAGTACCTCCTTGAGCACGGCATGGTCGACATGGTCGTCCACCGCCACGATCTGCGCGCCACGCTCGCGCGCCTGTGCAATTTGCTGCTCCACCGCCGCCTCGATGCGGCTGCCGAAGACCAGGTGAAGGCTCTGTCTCATCAGCCAACCAACGGAGCCCTTACGGAGGTGCAGGCGACCGACGAGGCCGAGGACAGCCCCGCCAAGCATAGTGGCAACGGCCTCGATGCGGGCGATCACACACCGTCCGAAGCGGACGAGGTCTTGACGCAGACCCCAACCAAGGGCGCTAATCAACAAACGTCTCAGAATGCGTAAGCCGCACAGGGCTGGCCCCTTCGACGAAGACCGGCCATGCTAGGCGCCTGGAGCTAGGTTCCGTCGATAAGGCCGTTTGAGGATTGACCACTCTTCCCGATAGCGCCCGCAGCGTTTCCCCCGACCCATCGGAGGTCGTGAGCTCGACGCTTCTCGAGCGGCTGAAATCGCTTCACCCGCAATCCATCGACTTGTCGTTGGGACGTATCGAGAGGCTTCTGGAGCGCCTGGGAAACCCGCAAGACAAGCTGCCGCCTGTGGTCCATATCGCCGGCACCAACGGCAAGGGATCGACGCTGGCCTTTGTGAGGGCGATTTCCGAGGCGCTATCGAAGCGCGTACATGTCTACACCTCGCCGCATCTGGTGGATTTCCACGAACGCATTGTCCTGGCGGGCCCCCATGGCGCTGCGCCCATCAGCGAAAGCCGGCTCGTGGATTGCCTGGAACGCACGGAATCGGCCAATGGCGGTGCGCTGATCACGCTGTTCGAGATCACGACCGCCGCGGGGTTCTTGGCGTTTTCCGAGGCGCCTGCCGACCTCCTGTTGCTTGAGACGGGGCTCGGTGGCCGGCTCGATGCGACCAACATGGTAAAGAAGCCGGCGCTTACGATCATCACGCCAATCGCTATCGATCATGTATCGTTCTTGGGCGACACTCATGCCAAGATTGCCGCGGAAAAGGCCGGCATCCTCAAGCCCGGCGTGCCGTGCATCGTCGCCCGCCAGGAGCGTGAGGCCCTTGAGGTGATTGAGGCGCGTGCGGCGGAGCTCGGCGCACCGCTCCACGTAGCTGGCCGCGACTTCGACGCTTACGAGCAACAAGGCCGGTTAATCTTTCAGACAGAATCGCGTCTTCTCGATCTACCCCTGCCGCGTTTGGCCGGTCGGCATCAGTTGGAGAATGCGGGTGTGGCGATTGCCGCCGCCAGCGTCGTCTTTGGCGACGACCTCTCTCAAAGTGCGATCGAGGGGGGCGTCACAAGCGCCCATTGGCCTGGGCGGTTTGAACGCCTTCCCGTCGGCGCACTCCACGCCTATGTGAGCGAGGGCACCGAGATCTGGCTCGATGGCGGGCACAACGAGGCGGGTGGTCAGGCGGTGGCTGACACGCTTGCAGAGCTCGACGAGCGTGTGCCGCGGCCGGTTCACGTCATTTGGGGCATGATGGATACGAAGGACGCCCAGCGCTTCATTGCTCCGTTCAAGGGGATTGTGGAGCGCATCTACACTGTGCCGATTCCAGGCGAGCCGAACGCCTTTGACGCCGGTCCACTGGCGGACATCGCACGCGGCGCAGGCTTTGATGCCCTGCCGGCGAACAGTGTCCAGGAAGCCTTGCTACGATCCGCGTCGGCACAAGAGCCAGCGCGCATTCTCATCTGCGGCTCGCTCTACCTAGCGGGGCACGTTCTCAAGCTTCATGCGGGACAGTGAACCCCGGCATCACTCAACGATCGTATGGGGGCGTTGCAACCCTTAAGCGACGCCGTCCACCGCGCCGCCGATCCAGGCCGCGAGCTGATTCTTCGGGTAGGCGCCCCGAAGCGTATCGACGACCTCGCCATCTTTGAAGATGATCAGCGTCGGGATGGCCCGCACGTTGTACTTGGCTGGCGCGTCAGGGTTCTCATCGATATTGAGCTTGGTGATCTTGACCTTGTCACCAAGGTCCTGAGCGATCTCTTCAAGCGCCGGCGCGATCTGACGGCACGGGCCGCACCACTCGGCCCAAAAATCCACCACAACTGGCGTCGAGGACTTGAGAACCTCTGCCTCGAATGTGTCGTCTGAAACCTTGTCAGTCGCCATCGATCGTCTCTCCTCATGGCCGGCCGGACGCTCCGGCCGGGCTAGTCTGTTGTGCACGGAACCTAGGTGCGCCCCCCATGTGCGTCAAGGCCGCCGCGGGCCTGCAAAATGCCGCTTTCAGCCGTCTCAAGCAAAGTTGAAGAAATCTCCATGAGCCGGGGCCCGTCGGTCCAGATCAGAGCTGCCCGGACCGGTTTTCCGGGAAACATGGACCGAAGCGCCAGCCGATAGGCCGCGAGCTGTCCGATATAGGCGGGCGCTACGTCCTCTTCCCTGGTGGGGGGTGGGCGGTTGGTCTTGTAGTCCAGGATCAGCAAGCTGTCTTCCAGGATAGCGAGACGGTCGATCTGCCCCTCGAGATCGAAGGCCCCATCCCCCTCGCCGATCCGTGCCACAACGGGCACCTCCGCGAGGCTCGCAGGCGCGAAGAGTGGAGCGAACTGCGGATCGCCCACGATGGCGAGGGACTCCGAAACAATGGCTGCCTGCTCTTCCACCGAGAGCATATCGCCCCGCGCCGATACAAAGCGCTTCGCCGCGTGCTGCCGCTCGTTCTGCGGGACCTGCGGCAGATGCTGAAGAAGCGAATGGATCAGACGCCCGCGCACGAAGCGCATATCTTCGGCAAGGTCTTTTGGTCCGAGCGGGGGCTGCTCCGCTCCGAATGGGCCCTCGCCGGTTGCGTTTTGGGCGAGCCGCGAGGGAGAGAGCTTGGCGCCGAGCCGCTCTTGCGGGGCAGGCGTTCGCGCCCAGTCGGGCAGTGGGGACGGAGTTTCTCGGGCAGGTGCGGCTTGGTCCTGGCGCGGTGGTGCCTCCTGCGGGCACGACATGCGGCGTACGACACGACCCTGCGCATCTTTGTCCGGGGTCAGAACCGGGCCTATTCCCCGGTCAATCAGGTCGTACCAGCAGCCTTCGTTGCGACGCTGCACGCCCTGCCAGCCACACACATAAAGCCGGTCCTCCGCCCGCGTCATGGCCACGTAGAGAAGCCGCCGGTATTCCTCCTGCTCCGCCCGTGCCACGGCCGACTTGGCATTCGCCAGTCCTGGAACGCCGGAATGGCCAGCCGGCGGCCAAAGGAGATGCTGCGGATCGCCTGGGACGCCGCCTGCACGCGGGGAGAGGTAGATTTGTGGACCCTGATTGCGTGGCACAGAGCACGTGTCCGGCATGATCACAATCGGCGCTTGAAGACCCTTCGCCCCATGCACCGTCATGATGCGCACTTCGTCCCGGTCCTGATCCATATCGCGCTTGACGTTGATATTGCCCTCGCGCAAGGCAGCGACAAATCCCTGCAGAGATGTTGCATCCTCGCGTTCGTAGGCTAGCGCCGCGTCCATAAACTCATCGATGGCCTCCGCCGCCTCGGGGCCAAGCCGGGACAACATGCGTTTGCGCATTTTCATTGACTGCGCGCCCAGCAGGCCTGCGTAGAACTCGAAGGGCGGGAGCATGTCTGCCTGGGCGAGAAGTGCGCGCAATTCTGTTGCCGCTTCCGTATACCGATCATCGTTTTCGGCCTTTGCAAGCAGCGTTGACCAAAGCGAGCCCTCGCGCCCGTAGGCCAAATCGAAGAGTGCCGTCTCATCGAGACCGAACAACGGACTGCGAAGCACAACGGCCAGCGCCAGATCGTCCTCAGGCATGAGCAGGACGTCAGCCAGGGCTATGAGATCCTGCACCGCGAGTTGCTCAAGCAGGTGCATCCGATCGGCCCCGGCCACTGGGATACCGGCCCGTTTCAGCGCGCGGATCATGGGTGCGGTAAACGGTTCGCGCCGCCGCACGAGGATGAGAATGTCGCCGGCCCGGATTGGCCGATCCTGGGATGCTAGGATTTCGTCCGTATCCAGCCAATGCCGGATCTGCCCCGCGAGACGCTGACACAAAGACTCAAGCGCCTCGGCGCCGCTCTCGTCTTCGTTCCATGGCTCAAACGGTGCGCTGGCCGTAGGCGGCTCCGTCGTCTCCACCTCCCAGAGTTCGACGAGCCCCGCCTGTCCCTGGCGGGCGGCGTAGTGCTGAATCACCGTGTCATCGAGGAATGTCAGCCCGCGCGCCGCATCATCCTGTGCGAAAACGCGGTCGACGGCTTCCAGCACCGGCACGGTCGACCGAAAAGAGACGTTGAGCGGAACGTCACTCCAAGGCATCTCCACTGCTTTCGCGGCGGCGCGAAAGTGACGCCCGGTTTCACCGAAGCGCACAGGGTTCGCGCCCTGGAAGCTGTAGATCGATTGCTTCTCATCGCCCACGGCAAACAGCGTGCGGGGTTGGGGACGTGCGCTTACGCCGGCGAAGAACTCGTCCGCTAACGCTTCGACAATCGACCACTGCTCTGGATTCGTGTCCTGAGCCTCATCGACTAGGATGTGATCGATGCCTCCGTCGATCTTGTAGAGCACCCAGGCGGTAGCATTGCTGCGCGACAGAAGGGCTAGCGTCTTTACGATCAGATCGTCGTAGTCGAGCGCCGCCTCGCGCTGCTTGACGGCTTCGTAAGCGGTCTGCACGGCGTCCGCGAAGGTCAGCACTGCCCCGGTTGCCTCCACAACCCGCAAGTGAGCAAGGTCCGTTTCAAGCCGCGCGAAGACCAGCTTGGCCTCGTCAAGCATCGCGGCAATGTCGGGCGCACAATCGGCAACGGCCTTCGTAATGAGCTTCGACCGTGGCTCGCCCTTCTGGGTGAGGAAGAGCGTCTTGAACAGTCTTGCACGGCTGTTTCGAGACACGGCCCTAGCGTGCCGCAGAGTGTTTTCCGTGACCTCGTCCGTTTTGGTTTTGCCGAAGTCGGCAAGCGCCGCGAGTGCATCATCGATCTGTTCGTCTGTAAGGACCGAACCCTGAGCCGCGACAAGAGCGTCTTCCTCCGCTTCAGCAACGTCGAAGAACGTCCTGAGCGCTTCGGCCTCAGCCGCTGGCCAGTGCGTTGCCGGGACGTGCGCCATATGAAGGTGGACGATGCGTGCAAGCTCCGTGCGTTTCGCAAGGATCGCACCCACGATTTCGCGGAATTGGTCTTCGCTGGTCAAAGACAACACTCTCGTAAGAGCGCTGCCCAATTGCCTGTCCGGGTTTTCAGCCGCTGCAACTGCAACGCTGTCGAAGGCTTCATCGCGCGTGCGCATGGCGCTTGTTTCGTCGAGCACGGTGAAGTTTGGCGTCACGTTTGCTTCCAGGGGGAAGCGCTGCAGGAGTCGCTCGCAAAAACCGTGGATCGTATAGATCTTCAACCCGCCCCGCGCTTCGAGCACGCGCGCGAATAGTCGCCGCGCGGTCTGCATATCCTTTTCGCGGAATGGTTCGCGCAGCAATGCGGCAAGTTCCTCACGCAGTTTCTCTTCGGGCGCAAGCGCCCAGCCCGACAGAGTCTTGAGGAGGCGGTTCTGCATCTCTGCGGCAGCCGCCTTCGTGTATGTGAGACACAAGATGCTCTCAGGCTTCGCCCCAACCAACAACAGCCGCAGGAAGCGTTTGACGAGCACGGCGGTCTTGCCGGTCCCCGCATTAGCGGAGACCCAAACAGAGGCCATGGGTTCAGCGGCGCGCGCCTGGTTTGCGTCGGCTGTCTGAACGAGTTCGGATGGCCTTGTCATGATGACTCACCTTCGGTCAGCCATTCGGGAACCCGGGCGAGATGCGCGTATTCGTCGAACCGGTATACGGATGCGAACGCCGCGCCCGCGCGCCGCTTGACCTCGTAGGGCGTATCAGGGTCGCTGTAATGGGCGATGAGCGCTTCGAGCCGTTCGAGCGCTTGTGTTGCGAGTACTCCGGGGTTCTCCTTGCTCGCATCCTGTTGTTCTCCGCCCTCGCCACGTCCCGATGCGCGGATGTACACAAGTCCGCGAACGCTCCGGTTTCCGAGCTCGCCGAAGCCGCCTCCCTGTGCGATCGCTGCCTCCAGCGGCAGCTGTGGGCGGAAGAGTTCCTTCACATGATGTGCGCTTGGAGGCGCGCCGGTCTTGTAATCGTAGATCACAAGTGTCCCATCTTCCGCCATGTCGATGCGGTCGGCGCGCGCCGTGAGGCGAAAGCCCGAGGGGAGCGTCAGCACGCCCGAGACTTCGGGATAGGACCGCTCGACGCCTGCGCGGCGCGCGGGTTCCGTGGCGGCGAACCAAGCGGCGAAGCGCTGGAAGCTTGGGCGCCAGAACGCGCGAAGCCTCGGGTCGTCGCCCAGCGTGACAAAGACCGCATCCCCAATCTCGTTGAGCGTGGCCCCGATATCGCCCGGCAGCGTATCGGGATAACGCTCCGTGAACTTTCGCAGGATCGAGTGGAAGACAGAGCCGCGCATCGCCACGTCTGGGGCGGCGCCGAGCGGGGCTAAGGGGAGCAGCCTCAGAATGTGCCGCGCGTAGATCTCGTAAGGATTGGCAATCCAACGCTCGATCTGCGTAACGCTCAGGCTGCTCGGTCGCGCGGCGACGGGTGGACATGGCCGTGGCGGGCTTGAGGGCGCGAACCGCTCGACTACGTCCCGATCCCGCGCCCAGGCGACCCAGTCCTGGCTTGGGGCGAGCGCTGCGCTCAGGCCTGCGGCATCAACGATAGCGCGAAGCCGCTGAACCCAGCGGGAGGGCACGGTCGGCACGCCTTCTACCTTCAGGGCACGGCTCAGCACGACTGTCTTCGCACCGAGGGCCTGCGCGAAGTCATGGGCCGCCAGGCCGATGCGGCGCTCCGGTGGTGAGAGCCCAAGCTCCTCGCGCATAGGACGGCTCAGCCAGGGATCTGTTTCCTGTGGCTTCGGCCAGCTCCCTTCGTTGAGCCCCCCAAGAACCATGAGATCAGGCTGCTGGAGACGTGCCTCCATCTGGCCCCAGATGAAGAGCCTCGGATGGGCGGGACGCGAAGGGCGCACGGCGTGACCCGCCAGGAGCGTGCGGTAAAGGGCGGTGTAGCTGCGCGCGGACATCGCAAGGCCGCTACCGTCTTCGATCAGCCGGGACAGAAGCACCGTCAGCGCCTCGCCCGCATCGCCGCCCCAAATGGGAATGCTCCCTGTCTCATCGCGCGCGAGAGCCTCGGCAGTGGCCGCATGGGCCTGAACGAGCGCTGCCGCATTACAAGCAACTTCACCCTCGAAAAAGGCCACCAACGGCGCAAAAGCGTTCTGAAGTCCCTCGACAACATCGAGCACTGCCGTCCGTTCGGACGGCGTCTCCGGCGCCTTATCGTTCCGCCGCCGGAGGGCTTCGACCGCACTTGCGAGGCCACGTCCGAGAAAGTCCTCTCGGAATACCGCCCGCTCCAGGACGCGGGCAACACGCCGGATTTCCCCGGCCGGTTTGCCAAGGCGGGTCAGCGGGTGCTTGAGCAATGCCATGACGTCGGTTGGTGCGAAATCGCTTTCGGCCGCCGCGAGCACAAGATCAAGAAACGCGCCAGGCAAAGTGCGCCGGAGAGGCATCCCGGCCGAGTCGTCAATGGCAAGGCCGTAGTCTCTTAAGCGGGCCGCCACACGCCGCGCCAGCTCGCGATCCGGGGTGACGAGCGCGGCTGTCTTGCCAGGCTCCTCGATGCACCACCGCAAGATGAGAGCGATGACTTCGGCTTCGTCATGGGCGGTAGGAGCCTCCACGAGGCTCAGGCCCTCAAGCGCTAATGCGAGGTCAATATCTGGACCGCCGGCCGCCGCGCCAAACGCCTGGAGCCAACGCTCCGTGGTCTCCGCGGGACGCAGCGTCTCGCTCGCGAGCCGGAGTCGGGCCTCCGCGCCCGCATCCGGCGCGCTGCCCGGAACAAGCACCACGTCGTCACGTGTTACGCCGAGCTTGTTCAGGAGCTCGGCCATGCCTGCCTGCGGGTGCTCCGGATGGTGACTCAGAGCATCCCAGCTCTCGGCGTCGAGCGCGAGGTCGAGCCCCGGCAGGATCACTGCACCGTTTGAGAGCTGCGCGATAGTTTGCAGAAGCCGTGCGGTGGCAGGGACCGTGCCGGTGGAGCCGGCGGCGATGACAGGATGGGGCGATCCTACCGCAAGCCGTTCGGTCTCCTGCGCCATCAGCAGGTTCCGTCGCTCAACCGGCGAGACGAGGCCGATCTTTTTGAGATAGGCCGGCCACTCTTCGGTGACGATTGAGAGGAAGGCCACCGTCTCCGCCCAATGTGCGGCCAGGTCCTCGGGGACGAGCTTCTGCAGGGCCCCGAGATCGATCTCTTCGGACTGGGCGCTGTCCATCAGCGCCGCGAGGTCGGTGGCGAGCCGGGCGGCTTGAGCGGGGGTCATTGGTAGCGGGGCCTCGAGCCCCGCAGGACCTGCATTCCCTGCGCCGTGGGACCACGCCAGGATCATGCGCATCAGAGCAATCAGACGCGCTGTTGGCTCGATCGCCGGCGTGCCCAATCTGCTGTCAACCTCGGCAAGTTGTGGGGCGTCCAAGATCAGCGCTTCGTCTTCGTCGGCGTGTCCCAGGGCCAAGATACGGGGCAGCAGCATGGCTTCGCCGCAGGACTCCATGAGGAACGCTTCGCGCAAGGTCCGCGCCGCGCGCCGCGTGGGCAAGTAGATCGTTGTTAGTGGCAACTCGAGCGGATCCGGCTTAGCGCCGCCGGGCGCAGGCAGATCGCCAGCGAGAATGGCTCTCGCTAGGGTCGTCAGGAAGGGCGCCGAAGGCGGAACAGTGTAGAGGCGGGGCTGTGCGCGGGGCTCGGGCACGCTTCGTTCTCATGCACCTTCGTGTTCATAGGAAGCCTCGGCTTCGTCGAGCGCCTCGGGCGTTCCCACATGCATCCACCGGCCGTCGAGCCGTACGCCGAAGAGGCGGTCCTTCGCAAGCGCCCTGTCCCACAGCACATTCAGAGAGAAGGGGCCCTCCGGGGCATTCTCAAAGAACGCAGCGGTGCAGAGCGACACGCCGGCAAAGGCAAAGGGCACGACTTGCCGTTCACCGCGCCGAGAGATGCGCCCTTCCGGCCCCATGTCAAAGTCACCGCGGCCGCTATAGCCGATGCTGGTAGACAGCGGTGCAAGCAACAGGAGGCAGTCCATCAGCGCAGGGTTCCAGTGGCGGATCATGTGCGGTAGCGCAGGTGTCACCCCCTCGCTCCAAACCGAATCCGAATTGTGGATGAAGAACGGACCATCACCGAGCAAAGCAAGTGCCTGGGTCACGCCGCCGCCGGTATCAAGCAGTTGCTCGCGCTCGTCCGAGATGACGGTCTTCGGTCCCCTGTCGCCGCGCGCTGCCATATGGGCTTCGATCTGTTCTGGCAGGTAGTGCACGTTCACCACTGCCGTCTCGACGCCAGCGTCATGCAGACGGTCGAGCACGTGGTCGATCAAGGTCCGCCCCATCAGCGGCACAAGAGGTTTTGGGATCTTGTCGGTGATGGGACGCATGCGCTCGCCAAAGCCAGCAGCGAGCACCATCGCTCTGTGAACAGAAGTCATTGTGGCGCCCCTCTAGAGCGACTTAGGCGGCAGCTCCTCCGCGGTGGGAAAGGCCCGTGTATAGAAATCGCGCAAATCTGCGAGCGCTGGATGAGCGAGATCCCGTTCCAGGTAGCTTGCCACCCGGGGCATGTGTGCGAGATAGTCGCGTTTGCCGTCGCGCTTGGCCAAGCGCGCAAAGATGCCGAGGATTTTTGAATTTCGTTGAGCGCCGAGCGTGGCGTACAGCGTTCGAAAATCATCGCTTGAAAAAGTCCCACCCCGCGCCGTCCGGGCGGCACAGTAGCGGTCGAGTTCGGCCCGTTCAAGCGCCTCGGGCACGTCGAGCCGTGCGTCTTGAAGCACCGATACAAGGTCGTAGGCGAGCGGGCCATGGAGCGCATCCTGAAAGTCCAGGAGGCCAATACTCTGAACACCTTGACGGTCCGGTAAGTACATCAGATTGGGTGAATGATAGTCCCTGAGGACCCATCCGGGGTCGGCCTTTGCCGCAGCTTCCAGATGGGGACGCCAGAGCGCTTCGAACTCGGCGCGCACGTCCTCAGGCAAGTCGCGTCCATGAGCGGCCGGCCACAACCATTCCACGATCAGCGAGGCTTCTATCAGCATGGCCTCCGCATCGAAGCGAGGAAGCGCGTAGGCGCTGCTCCCGGCGACGGGGAGCGCCGGATCGGGCGGCGCTTCGCTCAGAGCCAGAAGTACGTCTACAGCCTTGCTCCACAATTCCGTTTGGTTCATCCCGCGCGCCATCGCCGTCTTGAAGACCGCGTCGCCAAAATCTTCAAGCACGATGAACCCCCTATCGAGATCGAAGGCCAGAATCTCGGGGGCAGAGAACCCACGGGTTCGCAACGCCTCGGCGACGGCGACGAATGGCTTGACGTCCTCGGCCAGGTGCACCAGGGCGCTGTAGGGTTTGCCGTCCCGGATCGGCGGTCCATCGGGCTGCCGCGGCGCGTTCATTAGGACGGCCTGCCGGTCCGGGAGTACAAGCCGCGCATAGCCGCGCGCTGAGGCATCCCCCTGGAGATAGAGCGCATCGGCCTCCGCAAAGGCCGTGTCCTCGAGAAAGGCCGCCATCGCCTGAAGCCGAAGCAGCCTTCCGGCCCAGCTCCCATGCCCAGTCAGGACGAGCGCACGCGTCTTGGGCTCCCTCGTCTCATCGAAGACGATGTCGAGCCGGTCCTTGGGGAGCCAACCGGCAGCACGTTCGGGCCATTCGATGAGCAACGCGCCGTCTACCAGCGCATCGTCCAGGCCGAGTTCCTCCAGGTCGCCGTCGTCAAGCCGGTAGAAGTCGCAGTGGCTGAGGGCGAGGCGAGGGGTATCGTAGCGCTGGATCAATGCGAAGGTTGGGCTCGGGACCTCGCTGCCTCCATCGAAATGGCCAACCAGCGTGCGTGCCAGTGTTGTCTTTCCGGCACCCAGCGGGCCTGACAGCGTCACCACGTCGCCGGTCTTGAGGGTAAGCGCGATCCGGCTTGCGAGGCGGTCGAGACGGTCCAGATCGACGCCGTCAAGCCGCCAGATTTCGCTCATCCGGCGCTTGTGGCCCGCATGGGGCCCGCTTCCATATCGGGCGTTTCCATATCCTGGGTCAGCGGCAGGAGCACGGTAAAGCGTGATCCTTGGCCCGCCGCACTTTCAAGTGCAACGGTGCCGCCATGCAGTTCGGCGAGGCTCTTGACGATGGACAGTCCGAGCCCCGCGCCACGGTGGCGGGACCCTTGCGTCCGGCTTTCGAAACGGTCGAACACGGTGTCGTGGAAGTCCTCTGGTATCCCAGGGCCCTCATCCTCAACAGAGAAGGCCAGCATCGCTCCATCGCGCCGGCATATCAGCCGGGCAATGGAATTCGGCTCCGAGAAGCCGATAGCGTTTGAGAGCAGATTATAGAGGATCTGGGTGACACGGCTAGCATCCGCGACGACCTCATCGACACCGTCTTCGATCTCGATTTCCAGTTCGACATCGTTCTGCTTCAGCCGCTCTTCGAGGCCATGGCGCGCGGCCTCGATGATCGACGAAACGCGCACAGGCGCAAGCTGGAGCCGCAGTGACCCCGCGTCAATCGTGGCGAGATCCAGAATGTCGTCGACGATAGCCCGAAGCGTCGTGCCGGAAGCAAGGATGTCGTCGACATATTCGCGCTGCTTGTCAGTCAAGGGCCCAAAGGCTGGCTCAACGAGCATCTGCGCGAAGCCGAGCATGCTGTTGAGTGGTGTCCGCAATTCGTAGGACACGTGCGAGACGAAGTCGCTCTTCAGGCGGTCCGTCGTTTCCAGGGCCTCATTCTTCTCGATAAGGGCGCGCTCGGCGCGTTTTGAATCCGTGATATCCGAATAGGTCAGAAGCGTTCCGCCATCGGGCAGGGGGAGGGCCGCATAAGCGAGCACCATGCCGTCGGGCCGATCGAACTGACCCTCGTAGGGACGACGCTCGGCGACAATGGATGTCACGATGGCCCGAGTGTGCTCCCAGGCGTCCGGCTCGTTGTAGAGAAGACTGCACCAAGCCGTGACTTCGTCCACATGCGGTTCGGCGTCGAGGAGGTTGGGCGTCAGACACCAGATGGTGGCAAAGGCACTGTTGTAGAGACGCAAGCGCCCGTTGGAACCAAACACGGCTACACCTTCTCGCAACGTGTCCAGCGTTTCGCGCTGCACCTGGCTCAAGGCGTTGTAGCGGCTCTCCAGAGCAATGTGTTCGGTGACGTTTTCGTAGAGATAAGTCACGCCGCCATCGCTGTTGGCGTCTGCGATGACGTGAAGCATGCTGCCGTCTGGCAAATGCCAGCGGTCTTCAACCTGCTTGCCAGTCCCGTATGCGGACAGCCATTCCGTTTTCCAAGCGCGGTACTCTGCACGTTCCTCCAGCCGCCGGGCCTGGCGCAAACGATCGAGGATCTCGCCATCGCGGGGCCGTGTGTCGAGCCATGTGGCGTCCAGTTGCCAGAGGTCGACATAGGCTTGGTTGTAGTGAGCGAGCCGCTGCGTTGAGTCGAACACGGCGAAGGCTGTGGCCAAGCGATCGAAGCTTCGGAAGTGCGTATCCAGTGCCTGATCTTCGGCGTTGTCGCGTTGGTTCTTCTTGGCCTCGTCCAAGAGGGAACGCAACGCCGCGACCTGTTCCTCGAGTTCTTTATGCTTCGCTGCAAGCTCGGCGAGCTCAAGCCGCTGTCCGCCGATGTCACGCACCTTCAGAACGAGCGTGTGACCCGCTGTTCGTCCGTCCGCTTCCACATAGCGGCCGCGCTTCGTGCGCAGCATCAGGTTGAATGGCTCGCCGTGTTCGGCGAGTTCCTTCATAGCGCCCTCCAGGTCCGCGGCCGACGCCGCATCGAGCCATTGCTCGAAAGCCAGGAGGCGCGACCCATCGCGCGGTACGCCGAAGTTGCCAGGTAGATTTGACACAAGAAGATCGGGCTTGGCCGTTTCGCCAAGCGTCAGGAGCGCTTGCGGCTCTGCAGCAAGTACGGTCTCAAGCGTGTTTTCGCTCAATGCGAGCCGCTCGGCTTCGGCTGCTGCAGTCGCCTCGCGCATCCGGGCACGTTTGATCGCGCGCAGACAGGCGATGGCCATTCCGACGGCGAAGGTGATGATTCCGAGATCGATACCAAGCTTCAGCAGCGTCGTTGGGTTGAGAAACCCGTCCTCCGCGACGGCATCGTCGAGGCAAAGCAGCCATGCGGGGACGGAAAAGGCAAGAACGCGAGCCAGCGCCATCGGCCACCTTGAGCCAGGCGTTGTCTCACCTTTGCTGGTCCGCATCATCCCCCTCGCTCCGTGCCGCCGTAGTGATGCTGAACGTCCGGCGGCAGCGCCATCTACGCCGCGTGTGATGGTGCCCTTGCGGTACTGAAACGGGTGCGTCTGAAACGTGCCGCAGAATGGACGCAGAACCGAAGTGGCGAACGCCGGCCGCAAAGGCGAATCACTGCGAGACTACCTGCTTCGGGGACTCTTGCCCACCGCCGAAGGCGCTTTGATTAGCCTAGGAGAGGCCTTCCTGCGGCCTTTCATGCGTTTGGCATTGAGCGTTACTGCCCGATACTCGGGTCCATGCCGGGATCGAAGGGCAGTTCATCGAGATGCTCCACATATTCGAGCGGATCGTAGGGCAGCTTGGACAAGTCCATCTTTGGCTTCCCAAGCGCTTCGACCTCTGGTGTGGCGTTTGCGATGCCGGTCCAAGGCACGCCGAACTTCTCTTTGTTGTTCGGGTACTTCTTCATCCATAGCTCGTGGCGCAGACGCATCCGATTGAACGGGCTTTTCAAGTGAATGAGGTTCGTGAGCATCGGCGTCTTCTCCCGCGGGTCGGCTGGGAGGAAGTAGAAGGCCGCAGGAATGCCGCTGGCTTCGCCGACAGGATCCGGCGAAATCCAGTGTCGCTTGTAGTTGCCCTTCACCGTCGCGCCAAGCTTCGGCCCAGCGTAGATGAAGACGTAGTCACGACGGCTATTGGTATCGCCCTCGAGCAGAAGCGCGGTTTGGTCGACGCCATCGATGACGCGGTCCGTCGGAATGAACTGTTTTGCGTTCGCAAGATTCGCAAAGGTGGTGAAGAGGTCTACCTCATGAATGATGTCGCCAACCTGCTGCCTGGGCTTGATCACGCCGGGCCACCACGCCATGGCGGGCACGCGGACGCCCCCTTCAAGGAAGTCACCTTTGCCGCCCCGGAAGATCGTTTCGGCCATGCCGATACCTGGCGGCGGGTTGTGGGACATGGGCCCGTTGTCGGCCATTGCGACGACGAGCGTGTTGTCTGCAATGTCCAGTTCCTCAAGCTTGGCAATTAGCTTGGCGATAAACGGATCGATGTTGCACTGCAGACCGTCCTGCAACAGGCTCCGTGCGACCGCGCACTTGTTCGGATTCGGTAGGAAGCTGGCGAGGTTTGGCCAGTTGGCGATATAGAACGGCTTCTCCTCCTTCACGCTCTTCTCGATGAACGCAAGCGTGCGCTTCTGTGCCTCCGGATCAATCTTCACATAGGTGTCGTGGGAGTTGTCGCCCCACTGCTTCGTCTCTTCGCCCTTCTTGCCTTCGGCGATCATGACCCAACCTTTGGTCACGAAGCTGTCGTCGAGCTTGTAAGGGTCCTTCGGCAGCATGCCTTCATGCAGACCGATAGAGGCGTTCGCGCCTTCGGCGAGTTTCGTGTTTAGGGAGAGGATTTGGTTGTAGCCCGTGAAGAAGGCTTCATCGAAACCCTGATTGTGCGGATAACTCTCCTCGATATCGCCGAGATGCCACTTACCGTAAAATGCCGTGTTGTACCCGGCCTTGGAGAGGACCTCGGCCATGGTCACTTCCTCGCCGCGCATGCCGTGGCTCTCCAGCAGCATGCCTATATTGTACATGCCGTTGCGAATCGGATGACGTCCGGTGACGACGGCGGCGCGGCTTGGCGTGCAACCAACCTCCGTGTACATGCGGGTGAAGAGAATGCCTTCTTCCGCGAGCCGGTTGATGTTTGGTGTCGTCAGTCCCCGCACTTTCTGGATCGCCGGTATGCCGACATCACCGAATGCGGTGTCGTCCCACATGATGTGAATGATGTTGGGCGGACGGCCGTGTTTTTCCTTTAGCTCATCGAGCTTAGCGCGCAATGCGGTATCTTCGGCGGCCCACGCCTCCCCATGCTGCGCCTCCAGCACGTAGTACTCCGCATCGTGAACGATCTTGTCTTGTGCCACCGCAGGAACAAAGCTGTAGGCAAGGGCTAGAGCGGCCGTTAGCGCGGCAACTGCGGCATGGTGAACGCGCCGACAGCGTGCAGACCTCGGTACGAATACCATCGGCGTGACCTTTTCTGGGGTCATGGTTCCTCCTTGAAGGGGTTTCCGGGTCCCACATCTGTTAGACTGGGTTCGGCATGTTAGAACGGGCGACGTCCGGGTGACGGAAACCACCAATGATAGGGCTGAAGTCAGCTTACCGCTGGGACTAGCGGAGCGTGATCGAAATACCGCAGTCTTCGGTGCGGCAGCCGATAGAAACTCGGCATGCGTCCAGCTTTCGCTGCAGGCTGAGTTCTCTGACATCGATCATCTGTGCAAGGCGGTTCGCGACTGGAACTTGGATTTTCGTCCCCTTGGCCGTCCCGCGGTTGCGAAGCGGCTCGCGCGCCTTGTCCAGGCTCAGGCCGATCGCGTCCACTATGGATATGCGCGATGTCTGCTCAATCTGGAGCAGCGTGGCGCGCCGCCGCCGCAGTGCGTTACGTTTGGCGTGCTGGAACACACCGTTCGGCGCTTATGGTGGCGGGGACGCGACATCGATAGCGCAACCATAATTGTGTTTCCGTTCGGTGGTGAGTTGCATAGCATCTCTGGTGCGGACTTCGGCGTGCACACCGTCTCGGTTCATGTGAGCCTTATCGAAGAAGTCTGTATACGCCTTCAACTGGATGCCATGCCCGGCTTCGGACCGCCCGAAACCTTCCAGGCTGACGCCCAAACGCTTCGTTTTTTGCGGTCCGAGTTGATGCGCCTTGCCGCGCCAAACGGCCCTGTGCGGCCTGTGCGTGCAAGGTGCGTGGCGGAGACCTTTGTGAGCGCATGGAGAGATGCGGGCCAGTTAACCCCACCTCTCAAGGAACGATCCGGATGTGTACGGACGATGCGCTTGGCGTTGGAACGGATCGACGCCCCCGACTGGCTGGTGCTCACCCCGGCGGATTTGTGCGATCACGCAGGCGTTGGCGAACGCACCCTGCAGAATGCCTTCCGCGACCGATTCGGAACCACGCCCGCCGCATTCCTCAAGGCGAGGCGTCTCGCCGCCGTGCGCGCGGCGCTAAAGAACTGCAATGACGGTCTGGCAGTCGGGGACATCGCCGCTGACTATGGGTTCTTTCACACAGGGCAATTCGCCGCTGATTACCGTCGTGCCTACGGGGAACTGCCTTCCGAGACGCTTTGGCGTTCTCAAGGCGGAGCCACAAGACGATAGGAGCGCGTGCAAGCGTCCGCGTTTGCGGTTTTTCGATCACATTCCCAACAGCATCTGATTATGGTCCTCGGGATTGTGCGGACGAGGATCTCTCGAGACTTGAGATGAAGGAGTGCAGCATGACCCCCAGAAGAGTAGGTACGCAAAGGTTAACCCGGCGCCTTTTGTTGACGAGGGCTTTCGGTTTTCTACTGGCCGGAATCGTAATGGCATCGGGACTAAGTACTCTGACTCCTGCCCAAGCGGCAGAGACCGGCATCGTCCACGACGCCGAGTTTTACATTCTCAAGGCGCAGAACGGCGCCAAATGGGCGGAACAGGACAAGGCGCTCGACGAGAAACTCGCCGCACTTGAGGAGAAGTTCGAACGTCCACCGAACATCGTTTACATCCTCTGGGACGACACGGCATTTGGCGCCGTCGGCTTTCCTGCGCTGCAAAAGAACTTCGGCTACCAGACGCCAAACCTCAACAAGATGGCCGCAGAGGGCATCAATTTCACACGCATGTATACGGAGCCGTCTTGCACGCCGACCCGGGCGGCGGTTCTCACCGGCCGCCATCCGGTTCGCCACGGCATGGGGGTTGTCGGCATGCCCCATGAGTTTTCGGGGCTAAGGGAAGAAGAGGTCACCATCGCAGAGGTGCTGTCCAATGCGGGCTATGCCACAGGGTTTTTCGGCAAAGGGCATCTTGGCGATATCGAGGAGAGCTATCTGCACAACCAGGGCTTCGACGAAGCGCTGTTCACACCGATGAACCAGATTACGTCACTCTACAGTCCGCAGGGCAACGCGGTGAATGCAGTCCTCGGATTCTCGCCGGAGATTTATCCCCCAGACCCCTACCAGCTTGATAGTCCCGGCCTCGTCCCCGAGGGTTGGGTTATGAACATCGAAGGCAAGAAGGGCGAGCAAGGGGCCGAGTGGTGCGGCACGTCTAACGAGTGTTATTCGAAACTGGACGACGAAGCTGAGAAGCGCACGCTCGACTTCATCCGCCGGAACGCGGAAGCAGAGAAGCCATTCTTCGTGTCCTATTGGCCAAATTTTCTCAATTTTCTCGCCCCTGAGATACCAAAGCGGTCTGTGGCCGGCCTAAAGGTTGCCGGTGCATTCCCGAAGTTGGACACCTTTGTGGGAACGCTGATGGACGAGCTCAAGCAGCTCGGCATTGCCGAGAATACGCTGGTGATCGCCATGGCCGACAACGGCCCGATGGTGCATAGCCCGCCGCCGGGCTGGGGCATGCTGCCGATGCTCTATCGCGGCGGAAAGGGCGACTTCACCGAAGGCGGCGTGCGCGTTCCCGCCTTCGCCTGGTGGCCAGGTATGATCGAAGAGGGGCAGGTGGTTGCCGACATCGTTCACGTCACGGACCTTTACACGACGTTCGCGCGTCTTGGCGGCGCCCTGGAGAATGTACCGACCGATCGCGTGGTCGATGGTCTCGATCAAACGGCCATCTTGTTGGAGGGTGATACAAACGGCCGGCGCGACTATGTGTTCATCTACGCCGGTCACGAACTCGGCGCCACAGTCAAAGGTCGCTACAAGCGCCACTGGATTGGCGCCGGCGACGTGGCCGCCTCGGGTATGCCAGAGGCATACTTCGACCTCTACATGGATCCGCGCGAAGAGAATCCGCAGCTGGTGCCGCTGATCCACACGCAAGGACAGTTCAATCAGATGCGCGCACGGCACGAGCTGTTCAAAAAGAAATACCCCGACGCCCCAAATGCGAAGGGCATTCCGTACACCGGACTATCTAACGCGCGGCCGGAGACGAAAGCTATCGCCGAACGCGTGAAAGCCACGGTCGAAAGCATGCCATTCGATGTGAAGGAGTATTTGGAATTCGATATCCCCGGTAGCGACGCCGTCGGAGATTGGGGTCGCTAACGGTCTTTCGTACTGTTGGGAGGTGGAACGATCGGCGCCGGCTCGCGACGAGCTGGGGGGCGGGTGCTGCGCGCCTGACCCCGATCGTTCTCTCAGCCCTCCTTAAGAGGCGTTGTCGCTACTCGACGACACCCTTACAGACGGACTCATCACCGCGTATTTTCTCCAGCTCCGCACCCGCTTCATCCTGGGTCTTATAGCCGTCGGCATTGCCGAGGGCCTTCTGACCAGCGCTCGGTGGGCCCTCTGCAACAGAGCAATTCCCGACCGTATCGACCGTCACGTAGTACATTGCCCCTGCATTTGCCGAGGTCGACCCGGCAAAGAGCGCAATTGCGAAGGCGCTGGCTAGCAACATCTTCATGGCACTTCCTCCTTACGTACTGTTCTCCGACTTTTTGCAAATGGGCCACAGCCCGGAGTTTATCCAATAGGAATTCGCTGCCCATGTCGATAGGCAGTTCCTTCCCGTCTGAAGGCGACATCGGATACGGTTTAGCTTTGGCGTTGATTCTTCAGGGGAATGATCGTCCCCATATCGTTCGCAACACCTGTGAGGAACCATGAGTGCATCTTGCCCTTGCCCTTGAGTTCAATTTCGCCGGCATCCTCAAGTTCGAAATCATCATCCAGACGCACCCGGACGGCCTCGGAGACATGAATTCGATTTGGCATCGCGGTACTCTCGTAGCGCGCCGCGACGTTCACGACATCGCCCCAGAGGTCGTAGGCGAATTTCTGCGTGCCGACAATTCCGGCTACGACTGTGCCCGTGTGCATTCCCATGCGGATCTGTAATGGGTAGGGAAAACTCGCGGCGTAGTCCTCGAAGCTAGCGAGCGCATCGAGCGCAAACCGGGCCATCTGCTGACAATGGGTCGCGCTGCGGGTCGGCACGCCACCGACCACCATGTAGCAGTCGCCGATCGTCTTGATCTTCTCTAGATCGTGTTTCACGGCCAGGTCATCGAATCGGCCGAAGACATCGTTCAACATCGTCACGATCTCACGGGCCCCAATCTTCTCCGCCAGCCGCGTGAATCCGACGATATCGGCGAACAGCACGGTCACTTCCGGGAACGTCTCGGCGATGTTCGTCTCGCCGTCTTTGAGGCGCTCGGCGATGAGAACTGGCAAGATATTGTGCAATAGCTTCTCGGAGTGATCCCGCTCCGTGGCCAGTTCCTTGGCCTGTTGCTGCGCCTCCTCGGCCCGTTCGTGGACCTCGGCGAGAGCGGACTTCAGGCGCGCGGACATGGAATCGATCGCCCCGGCCAGCGTGCCGACTTCATCGGTCCCCTTAATCTGTGTGCGGGCATCCAGGTCGCCGTCTCCGATCTGGCCCACCGTTGTGAGCAAGGTTGCAGTGGGACGTAAGAAGCGCCGGTGCAACACCCAAACCAAGACGCCGATAAGGCCCAGAAGGCCAATACTCGTCGCGATGATCCCGGCAAGCACGCGACTTGCATAGCGGTTCAGGCCTTCTAGCTCTTGCTGCGTCCGCGCATTGACCATCACCAGGAACGTATCGATCGGCTCCATGATGGCCGCCTTCTCGTCGTGATACGTTTTGTCGTGCAGAATTCGCATGGCCATCTCGCGGTCCGGAGGCCCTTCGCGGGTGAAAGTGCCAGTTCCGTCGTCGAACTTGCCCTCCATGGCATGCATGGCGACTTCCTCGCGACGCACGAGACGGTCCGAACGGTTCTGAGCCTCTTTGAGCTTGCTGAATTCCTCTACGGTGATGCCGGCCCGCCGCATCCGTTCTTCCAGAGACACGGCGCCTTCGGTTTCGTTGGACGGCTCCGGCAGGAGTCCCGCAACCACGAGATCCCAATAGACGCCCTCATGGCCCTCTGGCCGCACAATCGCGCCGTTGCGGATATCAAGAACCTGATGAAAGTAATCGCGGTAGCGCTTGTCGCCGGTCACGGCATAGGTGCGGGCAAAGCGCGTCAAATCGTCGGAGGACTGATGGAGTTCGCGGGCGAGCGTGTTGGAGTCATGGCGCCGCTCTTGGGCGTCCTCCACGTCGGTCTGTATTTGGCGCAGCAGGATAGCCTGGCCCATGATCGCCAAGGCGAGGACGAAGGCGCCGAAGAGAAAAATGTACAGGAGGCGGCCGATCTTCATTTCTGGTCGGCCCTCCAGCGGCCGCCATGCCCTTATACGTGAGTTCCCCATGTCCTCAAGAGTTAGCTCCGGTGATTCTGTCGGGTGGTTCCTAAGGCCCGACGTTGTCCGGTGCAATTGCGGCCAATGTGGGGGCGCCGGTCAGGGGCGGCGCAGCGCTGACTCAAGCCGTGTCTTCGACGTCTCGGGAATGACAGCCAACACCGCAAGCGAGACGGCAGCGGCCGCCATAACGTACAGCGCAGGCACGATGATGCTCCCGGTCTCTTTGATCAGCAGGAGCGCGATCATTGGTGTCGTGCCGCCAAACAACGCCATGGACAGATTGTAGCCCAGCGATGTGCAGGTCACCCGTAAATGGGCCGGCACAATCTCGGTCATGGTTGCGGGTGCGGTGCCCGAATACGCGCCGACGATGACGGCGAAGGCGAACTGACAGGCGAGCGCGATCCAGAAGTTTCCCTGCGACAGCAGATAGAACAGCGGGAGGGCAAACACGATCGCCGCGATGGCACTCGCGCGCAGCACGCGTTTGCGGCCAATACGATCGGACAGCGACCCCGCATAGACGGTCATGGCCATGAGCGCCATGAGACCGAGCGTGGAGATCGTCAAGGCCTCGGTCTCTGTCAGCCCGGCGAACTTACTGAGATACGTCTTCATGAAAACGAACACCATGAAGAACGCGACCGCATGCATGAGGTTGAGGCCGATCACACGCAGAGTATCCCGCGTGTGGTTTGTAAGTGCATCGATGATTGGCAGGCGCGCTGGCGCCGCATCAGCCTCGCCGCCGCGCGTGTCCGGCAGATTGCGCCGTATATACAAGCCGATCAGTCCGACCAGCCCGCCCAGGAGAAACGGAATGCGCCAGCCCCACGCCGTCACCGAACTATCCGGCAGAATAGCAAAGATCACATTGGCCATGGCCGACCCCAGAAGCGCCCCAAAGCCCGCCCCAACGATAGAGGCCGTACACAGAAGGCCGCGCCTGTTGTCGGTGGCGCATTCGGCGCAGTAGCACACCGACCCGGTATACTCGCCGCCGATGGAGAGCCCCTGCAGCATGCGTAGGACCACCAAAAGTCCGGCAGCAAGCGGACCGATTTGGTCCACCGTCGGCAGCAAGCCGATGGCGAAGGTGGCGATCGCCATGGCGACCATGGAGATCACGAGCACGGGCCGGCGCCCATAGCGATCGCCAATATGGCCAAAGACGGCGCCGCCAAGCGGCCGCATCAGATGCCCGGCCGCAAAGACGCCGAACGTGATGAGCAGCGAGTCGATTTCGTCAGACGCCGGAAAAAACAACCGCCCGATCGTCGAGGCGAAAAACGCATAGATCGCGAAGTCGTACCACTCGAGAACATTCCCGATGGAACTGGCGAGAGCGGCGCGCTTCGGCGCGATTTGTGGACGGATGGGTTGCAGCAA
>JASJEH010000098.1 GCA_030064755.1 Methyloceanibacter sp.
CGCCTCGGCAGAATGGTTCAATCTAGCCATGAAAGGCTCTAGTCCCTGTTATCATCGAACCTCATGGGCAAGATTGGCGACATAAAGCTCTTCGCCTCGCTTGGCGTGGCAAGCACCAAACGTTTCGCCCCGGCTCTCACCTGGCGCACCTACCCGGCGAACGAGCTGGTCATCGACATGGACGATCCCTCGACAGATGTACTCTTCGTCGTCAATGGCTCGGTGCGAGTCATCCACCGCGCCGACGACGGGAAGCAGGTCATACTCGGCGAACTGGGATCCGGAACCATGTTTGGGGAAATGGCAGCCATTGACGGGATCCCCCGCTCAGCAAGCGTCACCACATTGCAAACGTCCTTGATCTGCTCAATGCAGGCGGCGGCGTTCATGGACGTTCTCGCGGACGAACCGGACGTGCGTCACACGGTCCTCAACATGCTGGTGGCACGCATCCGCGCCCTCAACCTGCAACTCTCCGAGCATGCCTACCTGACAGCCTCCGAGCGGCTTTACGCCGAGCTCTTACGCCTGTCGCGTCCGCGCCCGGGCCATAGTGAGCAGCGCAGCATCTCGCCCCCACCGAACCAGCAGGACCTCGCCGAGCGCATCGGCTCGCGCCGCGAGGTGGTCTCCCGCGCTATTCGCGCGCTAGAGAAGGACGGACTCGTTGAAAAGTCGCGCGGCGCACTGGTGTTGACCGACCCCGGCGCGCTCAACCGGCGCATTTCCCTCGAAGGTCTCTGGGTCAAACTCGACCAGTCGTAACGCAATGTCACCGGCGCATGGGCGCCAAGCGAGCCACGGCGCCCGCGCCACTAGAGCACCCTGTTAGAGGGAATATCCTAAAGTGCTTTGGCGATCTCTTCGGTCATCTTCTTGGCGTCGCCCAGCACCATCATCGTGTTGTCTTTGTAGAAGACGGGATTATCGATACCGGCATAACCGGACGCCAAAGAGCGCTTGTTGAAGAGCACGGTTCCCGACTTCCAGACCTGCAGGACGGGCATACCGTAAATGGGCGACGTGGGATCGTCTTCCGCCGCCGGATTGACCACGTCGTTCGCGCCAATGATGTAGACGACATCGGTCTGCGCGAATTCCGAGTTGATATCCTCAAGCTCGAACACCTCGTCATACGGCACATTGGCCTCGGCCAGCAGCACATTCATGTGCCCGGGCATACGGCCCGCGACCGGGTGGATAGCGTATTTGACCTCCACACCTGCCTCTTTGAGGCCATCGGCCATTTCCCGCAAAGCATGCTGGGCTTGGGCCACGGCCATACCGTAGCCCGGCACGATGATGACCTTCTCGGCGTTCTTCATCAGGAAGGCCGCATCGTCGGCGGAGCCCAACTTGACCGGCTTCTGTTCGCCGCCCCCAGCGGGCCCGGCGGTCTCGCCGCCAAAGCCTCCGAGAATGACGCTAATGAAGGACCGGTTCATGCCCTTACACATGATGTAGGACAGGATCGCACCGGACGAGCCAACGAGGGCGCCTGTAATGATCAGCGCCGTATTGCCCAAGGTGAAACCGATGCCGGCGGCTGCCCAGCCCGAGTACGAGTTCAGCATCGAGATCACGACGGGCATGTCGGCACCGCCGATGGGGATGATGATCAGCACGCCGAGCAGCAACGACAGCGCGACAATGGCCCAGAAGTAGAACGCCGTCTGCTGCTGGCAGAAAAGCACAACGCAAACCACCAGCGCGATGCCAAGCGCGATGTTGATCAGATGCCGCGCCGGCAGCGTAATGGGCGCACCCGACATGCGGCCTGAAAGCTTGGCAAAAGCGATGACCGACCCGGTGAAGGTGATCGCGCCAATCGCCGCGCCCAAAGACATCTCTATGAGACTGGCCACGCGTATATTGCCAGGCTCGCCGATATGAAACGCATCCGGCGCGTAGTAAGCCGCCGCGGCCACGAGCACGGCGGCCATGCCGACCAGTGAATGGAAAGCGGCCACGAGTTCGGGCATGGCCGTCATCGGGATGCGGCGCGCGATGACCGCGCCAACGGTACCGCCAATGGCAATGCCGCCAACAATCATGACCCAGGAAAGGCCAGAGTCGGGACGCGCCACGGCCAGCGTGGTCACAACGGCAATGGCCATACCGGCCATGCCCATGTAGTTGCCTCGGCGAGAAGTCTCGGGCGAGGACAAGCCGCGAAGCGCCAGGATGAAGAGGACGCCCGAGATCAGATAGAGCAGAACAACGAGTTCGGAGGACATAATCTGCGGCCCCCCTAGCGGTCTTTACGCCGGTACATGGCGAGCATGCGCTGCGTCACCAAGAACCCGCCGAAGATATTGACCGAGGCCAGAACGAGAGCAACGAAGCCCAAAATCTTCGCCAACCAGTTGCCGGAGGACGCCACTGCGTCGCCGGCCTCGATAGCGACGGCCAACAGCGCACCGACAACAATCACCGAGGAGACCGCGTTCGTCACCGACATGAGCGGCGTGTGTAGCGCGGGCGTTACGCTCCAAACCACGTAGTAGCCGACGAAGACCGCCAGCACGAAAATCGAGAAGTGAGACATGAAGTCGTGGCCGCCCTCTTGCGAGGTGTCCGCCGCAAATGCGGCGCCCATCCAAAGCGCATCGGAGGCAAGCGCCACTAGGGCAACGATGATCCCCGTCAGAAGGGTCCTGGTCGTCATGATGTTTTCCCTCCTGAAACCTGCTCGTTGACAATGGCACCATCACGGGCAATCGCCGTACCGGTGGCCACTTCGTCGTCCCAATCGATGGCGAGCTCTTTGGTTTCCTTGTCGATGAAAGGCTCGATAAACGCCTGAAGGTTACGCGCATAGAGGCTGGACGCGTTGACCGGCACCTGCCCAGGCAGATTGAGCTGACCGAAAATGCGCACACCTTTATGTTCGGCGATCTCGCCCGGCTTCGTCAGTTCGGCGTTTCCACCGCGCTCCGCCGCGAGATCCATGATGATGGAACCGGGCCGCATGCTTTCGATCATTGCGGTGGAAATCAGCTTGGGCGCCGGACGGCCCGGAATCAGCGCCGTCGTGATGACGATGTCCTGGTTCTTGACATGGTCGGCGACCAGCTCAGCCTGCTTCTTCTTGTACTCGTCGGACATTTCCTTCGCGTAGCCGCCAGAGGTTTCGGCCTGCTTGAACTCCTCGTCCTCAACGGCGATGAATTTCGCGCCCAGAGACTCAACCTGTTCCTTAGCGGCCGGACGCACGTCCGTGGCGGAGACAATCGCACCCAGACGGCGCGCCGTGGCGATCGCCTGAAGCCCGGCCACGCCCGCGCCCATAACGAAGACACGCGCGGCAGGAACCGTACCCGCCGCCGTCATCATCATGGGAAGCGCACGCTCGAAGGCGGCCGATGCGTCGACGACAGCCTTGTAGCCCGCAAGGTTCGACTGCGAGGACAAGACGTCCATGCTTTGGGCGCGTGTGATACGCGGCATCAGCTCCATGGAGAAAAGCGACACCCCAGTCTTGGCAAGCGCCTCAAGACCGGCCGTATCCGAAAACGGATCCAGCATACCGATCAGGGCCGCGCCCTTCTTCATGGCCTTGGCCACTTCAACAGGAGGACGCCGGACCGTGAAAACCACATCCGCGTCGGCAACCGCATCCTCGTCGCTCTTCGCGATGGAGGCGCCGGCTTCCTTGTAGTCCTCGTCGCTAAAATGAGATCGAAGTCCCGCGCCAGACCGTACCGAGATCTTGGCGCCGGCTTTGACCAGCTTCTTGACCGTCTCGGGGGTTATTCCGATCCGAGGCTCGTCCGAGCCCTCCGCAGGTACGCCAATTGCAATCATCTTGGCTCCCTTTGCTGCGAGCGCGCCAAGCCATCAGGGGCGGTCCGCCGAGCGTTACCGGGTTCTAGGAAAAAGAGAGGCCAAGCCTCCCAGAAAATCGCCTGCCCAAATCTCAAGTGAGGAACAAAGCCATGCCGGCGACGATCGCCAGACAGGCGACGGTGCCCCACAAGAATAGGCCACAGAAGAGCTTGTACGTGCCGACATGCTCGGCGTAGTCCATATCCGGGTGGCCCTCTTTAGGATCGATTTGCATTTGGCTATCCCCCTAAAACTTCTGTCTTGTTGGCGACGGTTTCGCGCCACTTCGCGACCGCGTCGCATCCCGGGAAATAGCAGACTAGAGGGCCTGCCGCAATAATTCCTCAGAACGAGGCGGGGCGCTGGAAACTAATCCAATAGTACAATCATGTGCCCGTCCGGGTCCCGGATCGCCGCCCCCTGGCGCCCCTCCCCCAGCCCGATGGTGCCATCCGAGACGAACCGGGTTCCGGCCGCGTTGAGGCGTTGGACCAGCATCGGCAGATCGTCGACCTGATGCACTTGCCGAACCGAAGCCACGTCGTTGGCGCACAGGGGTGCACGGGACGGAGCCCCTTGTGGCGTCCGGTAGTGAAGCAACTCCACATGGGGCGTCGGCTGATTGAGGGGTTGGAGCGCCACCACATCGACGAGACATCCGCTAAGTCCATCTAGGTGATCTTGCTCAGGCCCTTGATTGAGAGAATGCCCACCGACGCGCATGCCGAGGAGTTCGGTGTAAAACGCGAGGCTCCGGTCGAGGTCAGATACGACGATAGCGGTATGGTCGAAGCCCCGGATCCCAGCGTCACCGCGTTGCCAACGCGTGTCGCCCACGCCCACTGGGAACGAAATCAGTTCAAGGGGGTGTCCCTCGGGATCGCGAAACTTGAATGCGGTTACGCTGCCCGTGTTGGGCGGCAAGAGGACCGGCCCGCCTGCCGTGACGGTCTCGGGCGCGTGCTGTTCCAGTCGGGACCACACCACGCCGATATCACCAGCGACCAGGGCCACATGCTCGAACCAGAGATCGTTCGATGCCCGCGGCCTCGGATAAGGGCTCCCGGCCGGATCGAACGCGGCGAGTTTCAGGGTTTCTCCTGCAAAGCTGACGTCCGCGGTCCGCATTTTGGTTACGGCGCTGAGTCCAAGCAGCGCATTCCAGCGGGCATCCCGAAAGCTCTTTGCCGGCCCCACCTCCAATCCCAACCCCTCGCGAAAAAAGCTTGTCGCGCACTCAAGGTCGGCGACGGTAATGACGACCCTGAGAAGCCTGGTGACCGGCATGGGAGGCTCCCGCGGCTACTCGAATGCGCCGGGCTTGAGGCCGAGCCACTCATCGCCTTCGAGCTGGAACGCCATCAGCGACAGAAGCTCGTCGCCCACCGTTCCTGAGCGATGCCCGAACCGCCCTTGAGCGTCAGGTTTGGTGGTCTGGTCGCCCCCGAACGATACCTCGCCGGGCCCCATGACAACCCGCGTCCCGTCCATGGTCTCAACGAACCATTGGCCGGACAGCGTCACGATCCATTGAGGCTTTGGGTTGGGGTGCCAGTCACCAATCCAGCCAACCGGCTGCACAAAGAAGACAATGTTGGCTTTGGCTCTCAACAAGGTCGCAATCCATTCCGGTGCTGCCCTACCGCCGACACTCTGCTCTTTGAACCCGGAAAACACCGACCGGGTTTGATGCGTAACGCCTTTGTCGTCCGCCCAAACATGCCAATAGGACAGCTGCGGCGGTCCCGCGCCGTCCAGGGAAATCTTGTTGCCGATCGGATTCACCCCACTCACTCCCGATTGAGGCTTGCATGCAAAGAAACACTCTGCCCGCCCATCGTCACCTTCTCGATCTCCTCCTCGGCAGATTGGAACAATCCGCTAGCGAGCATCACGAAGATCAAGCCGCCAGCCAGCCCGAAGTTCTTGAAGAAGTCCCAAACATGGGGATACCCCTCGCTGTCCGATGACCAGAACCGCGGATAAGCCCAGAAGTTATGGAACAGGATTGCGGTAACGGCGCAATACCCCGCAAGGACGAAAGCAGCAACTCCGTCGTAAATGCCGAACACGATCATTGGCGGCGTCAGCAGTTCGACCGCCATGGCGGGATAGAGCAATGCCGCCCCACCGGGCAACCAGCTCGAGGAAGCCTGCTTCACCGCCGCCGTGTGATTGATGATCTTGTCGATGAAACTGAGCGGGAAAATCCAGACAAGGAAAATGCGCGCCAACATGGGCAGCGCGTCGTTGATCAGCCAATCCATCGCCAGCCCCTCCTTCCGATGAATTTCGCGAGCCTCGCGAATCCTCAGACATAAGAGAGGGGATCACAACCCTTGTCGGCGATTTGTCAGGAACTTGTCGTAACCGCCTCGGCCTCAGGAAGCGGCACACCGGCTTGGGTGAAGGCGTCCTGCTGACGCCGCGCGATGACGGCCACATCCACGCCACCGAGCGCCTCGTTAAAGAGGTCGTGGAAGTTCAGCTCCGCACCAAGATGCAAGAACACACCACCAAGGCCAATCGCGGCGCGATCCATAAAGACGAACTCGCGTGGGATGGTAACGGGGCCCTTGTCTCGCAGGGCCTGGTGAACCCGGAAGGCCTCCTTGCGCCCATACATGCCGGGATCGACATCATCCGCAATCGTACGTACGCGATCGTCGAGCATCGGACCGTAAATGAACCTGGCCCAGATGTTCAGGACGTCGATGAGCTCGTCCGACAGGCCCGCAAAGCCCCACGTCTCGTAGGCATGGACGACCAGCGCCCGATCGTCGTGAAGCAAACCATTGTAAAGATCGACGACGCCTTGAATGAACTTCGGCGCGAAAGTCCGCATACAACCGTAATCGAGAAGGTTGATGCCGCTCGCTCTGCCTTCGCCGTCCTCAAAGACCGTGTAGTTGCCAAGATGCGGATCACCATGGATGACGCCATAATGGCTGAACGGATACCACCAGGCGCGGAACATCGCGCGCGCTATGGCGTTGCGATCCGCAAGCGGATGTTTCTTGTACTCAAGTAGCTTCTTGCCCTCGAGCCATGTCATCGTCAGCAAGCGGTCCGTGGATAGCTCCGGCAGCACCTCGGGGACGCGCACGCGAAGATCGTCGGCGAAGATGCCCCCGTAGAGGCGCGTCATGCACGCTTCCCGGTGGTAATCGAGCTCCTCGCGAAGACGTTCAGAGAGTTCCTTCAGTGCTTCCGATGTTTCGACCGCGGGCCGCATACGCCGGTGGACCGAGAAGAGCATGCCGAGCTGAACGAGATCGGCCTCCACCGCCGAGCGCATATCTGGGTATTGCAGCTTGACCGCAAGCGACCGCCCGTCGTGGGCAATGGCCCGGTGTACCTGTCCGAGGGAGGCAGATGCGGCGGCTTCGTACTCAAAGCTCGCAAACTTGCTCTCCCAATCGGGGCCGAGTTCAGCGGCCATGCGCCGTCTGACGAAGCCCCGGCCCATAGGCGGTGCATGACTTTGCAGCTTGCCGAGCGCCTCGGCGTATTCAGGCGGCAGCGCGTCCGGGATGGTGGCGAGAAGCTGGGCCACCTTCATAATGGGGCCCTTAAGACCGCCCAATGCCATGGCGAGGGCGGCGGCCTCCTTTTCGGCCTCCGAGTCCAGCCCGAACAGGCGGCGCCCGGCCATGCGCGCAGCAACACCGCCAACATTCGCACCGACACGGCCATAGCGCATGGCGCGCGCGCTGAAGCGGTTTTTCTCGGGATCCGTCGTGTCGGACGCGGCCTTAAGCGCATCCCCCGACCGGTCGGACAAGTCGTTCATGAACTCCGCAGCCCTTCATCTAACGATGGGACACCCCACATATAGGGCGCGAATTCGCTCACGCGATACCCGATCCTCCGAATATCCTTTCCAGAACAAGATTTTCATGCCGATGAGAACCCTGCTCAACGCCGCGATCATTGGCGGATGCCTTTTCGCAGCCGTGGCACTGGTTGCTGGCGTTATGGCGGATGCGTACCCGGCCCTCGACATCGTCAACAACGGCCTGCCTTTTCTTGTGGCAGGCCTTGTCGTCCTGTTTGCCCTGAGCCTGGCGTTGCGCAGCCGCATGCTGATCGTCACGACAGCCGCCCTCCTGGCCATCGCCGGGATGGTCTTGATTCCAAAGCTCTCAGGGGCAGCCCCGCAGGCCCCTGGGCATACCGAACGGTTCATGCGCGTGGCGACATTCAACATGTGGGGCAAGGGCGACGTTCACGCTGAGAAGGTCCAGACGTTTCTTGTCGAGACCGACGCCGATGTCGTCGTCTTGGAAGAGATTCGCTGGCAGCACGAAGACTTCTTACAGCAAATGCAGAAGGCTTATCCGTACCAATCAGGTAAGCACGGCCTTGTGATACTCTCAAAGCACCCCATCCTCGACAAGGGACGCTTGGATCGGCCGGACGAACCCTACTGGCGATCCTTGATCGTGAACTGGGCGCGGCTCAACGTGAATGGACACGACGTGGAAGTGGTGGGCGTCCACTTGGCTCGGCCGTTCTATCCGCATCGGCAGCAGACCGATTTCGAGAACCTCACCTGGTTCCTACGCTCTCGTACGGGACCCGTAATCGTCGCGGGCGATTTCAACGCAGCGCCATGGACCCAGAAGTTTCACGGGCTCACCGCAGCAACCGGCCTTAAGCGGCTCAACACGCTCACGCCCACCTGGCCAGTACGCTGGAGGAACCTGCCGCTCCTGCCACTCCTGCCGATCGACAACATCCTCATTTCGTCGGAACTGGCGATGATCGATCTAACCGTGGCCGGACGGCTAGAATCCGACCATCTACCTGTAGTTGCCGATCTTGCACTGAACCAGTAGCGTCCAATGCAGAATCACAAGACGGAACAAAAAAAGACCCGACTATGTTGTACGCGCTCTTCCGCTTGACCCTTTGGGCCAGCGTTCTTGCCGTAACTGCCGTCACTCTGTTCGGGCTCCTCGCGGGATGGTTCCCGCTCCTCGAACTCCTCAATCACTTCCGTCCGTTTTGGCTTGCAGGCGCGCTCGCGCTGGTCCTTGCGGCTTTGCCGATGCGGGACCGCGGGCTGATTGCCGCGAGCGCGGCTGTCGCGATTCTCAATATCGCCCTGTTTGTATTTGCGCTCGCCGGAGGTGCACGAAGCGCTGATGCCAACGTGGCGACATTTCTGCGCGTTCTGGCGTTCAACATTCAGTGGTCCAACAATCAGATAGCCGACATAGCCAGAGAGCTACAAACATCTGGCGCCGATGTCTTAGTTCTCGCGGAAGTAAGTGGCGTCAACCGCGATAGCCTGGAAAAGCTACGCGGTGACTACCCATTCCACACAGAATCACTCGGCCTCGCCATCTTCTCGAAACATCCTATCCTACAAACCGAAGATATCGGCTGGACATTCCGTCCTCCCTATAGCGGGTTCGCCCGCTGGGTTCGGTTGGACGTCAAGGGAAAGCCGGTCGAAGTGGTTGGAGTGCATTTGTCCGATCCATTCTTACCCAAGAAACAAGCGGAGGAAATGCAGACTTTGACCGCCCTCGCACAAGAGCGGACGTCTCCATTGATCGTCGCGGGCGACTTCAATCTGACGCCCTGGTCCGCGAAACTCCAGAGATTTAGTCGCGAAGCGGGTATGCGGCGCACAAACACATTCATGTTGACTTGGCCGGTGCGAGAGCTGCCTGCGTTTGTCGCTATCGACAATATTTACGTTTCTCCGCAATTCTCCGTCATCGACATTAAGACCGGTCCCAGCCTCGGTGCTGACCACCTTCCTCTGATCGTGGACCTTGCACTTGAAGAATAGGGTGCAGAGGGCCAGACACCCTAGCCCTTGACGAACCGGTCCAGAGCCTCGCGATAGGAGCGCATGGCATCACGTGCCACTTCAATCTCTGCGTCGAGAGCGTCGGTGTCTGGCGACCGCGGCCGTTGCTTGGGCCGCCGCGCGGAAGCGATCAAGAGGACCAGCACGGCCATGGGCGTCAGGAAGTCCGTCACGAGGATCGGCCCGGCATTGCCCGGCGTGAGGTTGCCGTAAGCCATAATGTCATGGACGTGGCCGATCCCGGCGCCGACCAGGAAACACGACGCGGCGATCGCCACCGCGACCCGTGCATAGAATGTGGTGAACGCCGCGTACAAACTCGCTAAGCCGATTCCCAAATTGGCGTAGCCCACCTCGAATTGGAAAGGGCTCGGCGGCCAGCCGATCGCTTCCGCTGCGCGGACCGGGAACATGACGTGACCCACAAAAGCCCACAGCCCGAGTAGTCCAAGCGGAAAAATGAAGACGTAACGCAGCGCCCGATCGAGAACAAACCAACGTGAAAGAGGACGCGGGCCACGCAGCAGCGCGATGCCCCAACAGGCTAACGCGGCGACCCATACAAGCAGGGGTACCAGCGCAACCTGACTCATGCCCCCCTAAGCCTCCGCGTTCGCCGCCCGGTCCATCTCTTCGAGCTCATCGATAAAGCCCTCGATGACTTTGAGCCCCATGGACCAGAAGTGAGGCTCCGATGCATCAAGACCGAAGGGCTTCAAAAGTTCCCTGTGATGCTGGGTTCCGCCTGCGGACAGCATTTCCAAATAGCGTTCGGCGAAACCAGCGTCCGCTCTTTCGTACACAGCGTAGAGCGAGTTGACTAGACAATCGCCGAAAGCGTAAGCGTAGACATAGAAGGGCGCGTGAATGAAGTGCGGAATGTAGGACCAGAAGGTTGCGTATTCAGCCTTCAATTCGATGGCTGGCCCCAAGCTCTCGCGTTGTACGTCCATCCAGATCTCGCCCAGCCGGTCACTCGTGAGCTCGCCGTCGCGCCGCTCGGTGTGCACATGCCGCTCAAAACAGTAGAAGGCGATCTGCCGCACGACCGTATTGAGCATGTCCTCGACCTTCGCGGCGAGCAGCGCCTTGCGCTCACGGGCACTGGGCGCCTGGTCGAGCAGCTTGCGGAAGGTGAGCATCTCGCCAAACACGCTCGCGGTTTCGGCCAAGGTCAGCGGCGTTGGCGCCATAAGCGCACCCTGCTTGCCCGCAAGCACCTGATGCACGCCATGGCCCAGCTCATGGGCCAAGGTCATCACGTCGCGCGGCTTTCCCTGATAATTCAGCAGAACGTAGGGATGCGCGCTTGGCACGGTGGGATGGGAGAAGGCGCCCTGCTGCTTGCCCTCGCGGACCGGTGCATCGATCCAGCCATCGGTGAAGAAGCGCCCGGCGATCTCCGCCATGCGCGGTGAGAAATCGCCATAGGCGGTGAGTACCGTGTCGCGAGCATCGCCCCACCCGATGACTTGCTTCGGTTCTTCGGGCAGTGGCGCGTTGCGGTCCCAGTACTTCAGGGTGTCCTTGCCGAGCCACTTTGCCTTCATCGCGTAATAGCGATGCGACAGCTTCGGGTAGGCATCGCGCACGGCGGCAACCAGCGCATCGACCACGTCCCGCTCGACGCGATTGGACAAGTGACGGCTGTCGGCCACATCATCGAAACCGCGCCAACGGTCGGAGATCTCTTTGTCCTTGGCCAGCGTATTGGTGATCAGCGTAAAGAGCCGGACGTTATCCTGGAAGACCTTCGCCAGCGCCTTGGCGGCATGCTTCCGGTTCTTCTCCTTCGGATCGAGGAGGAGATTGAGCGTGGGTTCAAGGCTTAGCTCCTCGCCGTCCACGTCGAACCGCAGATTCGCCATGGTCTCGTTGAACAGCCGGTCCCAAGCGCCCCGGCCCGTGACCGCCTTTTCGTGAAAGAGCTGCTCCAGCTTGTCCTCAAGCTGATAGGGCTTTTCTTTTCTTAGATCCTCCACCCAGGGCCGGTAATGCCCAAAGGCCGGCGCCGCAAACGCAGTCTCGATTGCCGTATCGTCGAGACGGTTCAACTCCAGAGGGAAGAACAAGAGTTTCGACGAAATCGCCGTAATCTTCTCTTGGATGTCGCCATAGAATTTCTGCCGGCGTGGATCGGTGGTATCGGCCGCATAGAGCAAGCTCGCATAAGAAGCGATGCGGCCAAGCACGTCGTTCAGCGCCTCGAAGCTGCGCAAGGCCTCGGCAAGCGCCTCGCCTCCCGCACCGCCATCGAGAACCGCCGCAAGCTTCCCAGCGTAGCGCTGATGCATGGCCTCGGCGTCGCTCATTGCCTTTTCCAAATCGGCCTTGAGTGCTGGCGCCTCGGGCGCGTCGTAGAGATCGCCCAAATCCCACTCTGGGAGATCGCCTAGCGCGGGCCCCTCGCCTGATTTGGCGTCAGCCTTTTCGAGCGCCTCGGGCGCGCTGGTTAACGAAGAACGGTGAAGCACACTTGGAGCGAAGCAACGGGGCAGCATCAGTCTGTGGGGTCCTCTCTGGCGGGGTGCGAATCATGCCGAAACTGATTCGCTCACTCCCGAATACGTCTCTTCCTCACGAATAGATTGGTGGGCTCCGCCCTTCCCCGCAAGGGCCAAAAACCGCTTTGTTGTGGCACGCAAAATTACGCATTCGCAACAGTTTCCCCAAAATCGAACTGCGATAAAGGACATGTTTACCCTTCGAGCGCACTGTTTTGGCACAGCAGGGTTCACGAAGTCCCCAAGTGTATCAGCTGAAGTGACACCTGCTCCTGTAGTTGTTTGCGTAACCAGTGAGTCTTGCGTCATGCCTAAGTGCGTTTTGATCGTCGATGACGATCCTACCCATCGCCGTATACTTGAAGAGATTACGAAGCGTTTCGGATACGAGGTTCAATCCGCCGATGGCGGTGAGGCGGCACTCGCTGCCCTACAGGCCGGCAACGCCGGCGATATCGCCCTTGTTCTCCTAGACCTTGTCATGCCCGGCACGGACGGCATGGCCGTCCTCAGCGCCATGCGCTCCCTACCGAGGAAACCGCCCGTTATCGTGCAAACGGCCAATGGCAGCATCGACGCCGCGATCGGCGCCATGCGCGCGGGCGCCGTCGACTTTGTCGTGAAGCCTGTGAGCCCCGAACGGCTCGAAGTCTCCATCAAAAACGCACTCAAGATTGAAGCGCTCGCCGGTGAGATCAATCGCATGAAGGCGACTGCCGATGGCAGGCTTGGTTTCTCGGATCTCATCGCCGGTAGCGAGGCGATGGCGCGGGTCATCGAGGTTGGGCGACGCGCCGCTTCGTCAAACATTCCCGTTCTCATTGAAGGCGAGTCAGGTGTTGGCAAGGAACTGATCGCTCGCGCCATCCAGGGCGAAGGCTCCCGCAGAGCCAAGCCCTTCGTGACCGTGAACTGCGGGGCCATTCCCGAGAACCTCGTCGAGAGCATTCTATTCGGGCACGAGCGTGGTTCGTTCACCGGAGCCACCGAAAAGCGTATCGGCAAATTCACCGAGGCCGATGGCGGCACGTTGTTTCTAGACGAGATTGGCGAACTGCCGCTCAACGCGCAAGTAAAGCTCCTTCGCGCGCTTCAGGACGGCGAGATCGATCCCGTTGGCGCCAAGCAGCCAGTGAAGGTCGACATCCGGCTGATCTCGGCCACCAATCAGGATCTGATCAAACTGGTGCAGGAAGGACGCTTCCGCGAAGACCTCTACTACCGCCTGAATGTCTTCCCCATTTGGGTGCCGCCGCTGCGCGAGCGGCTAACGGACGTCCCCGAACTCATCCGCCACTTCGCGGCGCGTTTCGCAGCCGAAGAAGGCAAGCATATCGACGGCGTCGATGCGGAAGCCGGGGCAATGCTGCAACGCTACAGTTGGCCCGGGAATATTCGCCAGCTTGAGAACACGGTTTTTCGCGCGGTTGTGCTCGCCGATACGCCGATGCTGACGCTCAGCGAGTTCCCGCAGATCGCGGCGCACGTGGAGGGCTACGCTGTGACCGTGCCGCCAGCGCCGGCGCCGAAAGATCCGATGCCGCGTATCGAGGGGCCTGTCGTCCTTGGTCAGTCCACGGACACGCCGAAGACAATCCACGTCCCAACACGCAACGGCAAGGACTCGGTCGGCATTCCAGCACTTGGTGCGAACGGCGACATTCGCTCTCTCGAGGCTGTCGAGGCCGACATGATCCGGCTTGCCTTCGGCCGCTATCGCGGACGCATGACTGAAATCGCCAAGCGGCTCGGCATCGGGCGGTCCACGCTCTACCGCAAGATGCGAGAGATCGGACTCGAAGCGCGCGCCAACTAAGCCTGAAGGGAACGGGTGCCATGAAGCCCACATTCACGAAGCCAGTTCACGGAGTCGCGCTTGCGCTCCTTTGCGCGGCACTACCGGGTCTGCCCGCTGCCGCCGCGAACGAAGCGACGGCCAGCACCGCAATGCTCGGGGAAGAGCCGGCTAACACGGAGTTTGTGCGCCTGCAGCTGCTCGACCGCAACGCGGGTGTCGCGGCGGACGAGACGGCAATTCTCCCGCCAGCAAGCGAGGCGCGGACAGGCCAGGATACAGAGAAGGCCAGTCCCTCGGAGATCGCCGAACCGGCTGAGCCCGCCGATCCCCTTCGCGAGGCGGTCAAGGCTCAGCTATCCGGCGGCTCCCCAGCGGCAGCCAAGCTCGGCACCGCCGAGAGAGCGGCGCTCTCCGAGTATTATGCCGATCCGGATCGGCCTCTCTTGTGGGTCGGCGCCAATGGGCTAACCGCACGCGGCCAGTCCGCGGTTAAGGAGATCCAGCGCGCGGATGATTACGGCCTTGACGCTGGGGATTACAAACTGCCGGACCTGAGCGGCTTCGACGCGGCTGCAACCGAGGCGGCGGAAACGCTTGCCATCGCGGAGATTCAAGTCAGCCACGCCGTGCTTCAATATGCCCGCGACGCCCGAGGCGGCCGGATCGACCCGCGTCGCATTTCCCGCAACCTCGACCCGACGCTCGCACTGCCCAAACCTGCGGAAGTGATTCAATCGATCGCTTTCCGATCAGACGCGGGGGCCTACCTGCGCAGCTTCCAGCCGCAGCATCCCCAGTTTGAAGCCTTGCGGAACAAGCTGATCGCTTTGCGCGGCGGAAACGAGGACGCAGAGGCCGACAAGCCGGAGATCCATATTCCGCGCGGGCCCCTACTCCGTGTTGGCGACACCGACCCGCAAGTCACCCTGCTCCGGACGCGGCTTGGTGTACCGCAAGGGAGCGACCCCGAACTCTTTGACACGGTCCTTGGCGAAGCGGTGAAGCGTTTTCAGAAGGCGCACAACACCACGGCAGACGCCGTCGTGGGGCCTGGCACACGGCGGCTGTTGAACAATCCGCAGCTACGCCATGCGGGCAGCTCTGCGGACATCAAGAAGATCTTGTTGAACATGGAGCGGTGGCGGTGGCTGCCGCAGGATAAGGGTCAGCTCTACGTCACCGTGAATGTGCCGGAGTTCATGCTCCGCGTGGTCAAGGACGATGAAACCGTCCACACAACCCGCGTCGTCGTTGGGAAAACCAAGACGCCCACGCCAGTCTTCTCGAACGACATGACACATGTTGTGTTCGGCCCATACTGGAACGTGCCGAACTCAATCAAGACCGGCGAGATTCGGCCCTATATCCGCCCCTATGGCGGGGGCTGGTATGGGCGCCGCTGGGATACCCGCGTGCTGGCGGAACACGATTTGCGCATCAAATACAACGGGCAACACGTCAATCCCCAGGCGATCGACTGGGCCCGCGTGGATATCCGCAAGCTCCACTTCTACCAGCCGCCAAGCCCGAAGAACGTGCTGGGCCGCGTCAAATTCATGTTCCCCAACAAGCATTCCGTCTACATGCACGACACGAACGAGAAGCACTATTTCAAGAATACCGTGCGTGCCGAGAGCCATGGCTGCATGCGGGTGCAGAACCCGGACGAACTTGCCGCCATCATCTTGAAGTACGACCGGAGTTGGAGTGCGAACAAGACGCAACACGCCTTCAGAACCGCCTACGACAAGCGGGTCGCGCTGAACAACGCCGTGCCGGTCTACATCACTTACTTTACGCTCTGGGTGAATGACGACGGCTCAATCACGACCTTTGGCGACCTCTACGGCCATGACCGGCGCATGAGTACAGCCCTACTCAAGACCGGTCGGGACTACGCGGCGGTGAAACGCCCTGCCGTGTCGTCGAAGAAGGAACGTCAGGCGGTCCAGCGGTCACATCGCAAGAATGGGACGCGCTTCGCAAACACCGCTCACTAAGGAAAAAGTTCTGCCCCGTCTTTAAGACTCTCTCCGCTTGCCACGGCGGGGCACGCATGTCCGGCATAGCCCGACGAACATGCAACCATAAGAAAACTCACAGCGTTTAGCCGGTGAGAAACCGTTAACTACGCGCGAAAGTGCGGGGTTACGGTTAAGGGCTTCGCCTTGTTTTTCGCTCATTTTGTCTGGATACTGTTGCTTATAGGTCGCAGTGGGGCACACGCGACCAAGGCACGGATTAGCCTTAAGGGCTTGGTGTCATTGGGGAAAGTCGGCTGAAAGCGCCGGCGAGGGAATACGGAAAGACGGGGATGCGTTTTCGGGGGTTTCTTGTACAGCGCGCGCTGCTGCGCGCAGCAATCCTGACGCTGGGCGTCATTGGCCTCATCGGCCAGACTTCGGTCTCATCCGCCGAAGACCGCACCCTTTCCTTCTACAATGTGAACACCAAAGAATCGACGTCCGTCACCTACAAGCGAAATGGCGAGTGGGACGATGAAGGAGTCAAGAAGCTCAACTGGGTCATGCGCGATTGGCGCGCCGATGAGGAAATCGAAATAGACCGCGAGCTGATCGATCTCGTTTGGACCTTGCACAAGCGGCTTGGCTCCAAAGAACCAATCCATCTGATTTCAGCTTATCGCAGCAAAAAAACCAACGACATGCTTCGCCGGACGCGCGGTGGCCAGGCGCGGCGCAGCCAGCACACGCTCGGTAAAGCCGCTGATATCCACTTCCCAGACGTCCCGGTCTCGAAGCTTCGGGGATCCGCACTTATTCAAGAGATCGGCGGCGTGGGCTATTACCCCCGGTCTGGCATTCCCTTTGTGCACGTCGATGTCGGCCGCGTCAGAACATGGCCACGCATGCCCCGTCTCGAGCTCGCCGCGCTGTTCCCCGAGGGAAAGACTGGTTACCTGCCAAGAGACGGACGGCGTATCACCAAGAAAGATCACGAGCGTGCCAAGGCCAAAGGCATGGTCGACGACGTCCTGATCGCCCAGGCCAAGGGCCTCGTGCCAACAACCATGGTGGCAAGCGCCACGCCGGCGCCTGCACCGAATCCCGATCGTGCCATGACAGTACTGCCCAACCAGCCTGCTGCGATGCCGGTTGTCGCCTCAGCGGCGGACACGCAAATGCAGCCGATGGCACTGGCGCCGGCCAACGCCGAAATTCCAGAGCAGGACAAGCCGTCGGGCCAATTCTCACTCGCAAGCCTTGGCGGGGCGCTGCCCTGGGCGCGACAGACGCTCCAGACGACGGAGGCACGCCAGCCAGTTCCACTGCAAACACCGCAGCCGAGCACGGTCCCCGTGTCGGCCCAGGCCAAAACGCCCACTTATGAACTCGCCAAAGCTGTCGACGCACCCGCCTTTGACGACGATCACCCGGGCGAACTCACGTATGTTCCGGTCGAAACCGCGCGTCTCATGGCCGTGCCGTCTATGGCGCATGACCGTGACGTAGCCCCGCTCTCACATCCGGAGCAGCGCAATATCGACTACATGTTCCGCGATATGGACCAGCCCGCGCGCTTTGCGCTGCGCCCAAGCTCTGGCTATCTCGGTCTTGCGAGCATTCGCACGATGACGGGGCCAGCCGTTCGCAGCCTCTATGCGGCTGCGCCGAAAAAAGGCCCCACACGTCTAGCCTCGCGTTAGGGAGAGTTGCGCGGAGGGGCGACCTCTTGCCAGCGCCGCAAGCCCTGGATCACGCCGCCTCTGACGCCTCCTCATCCATGCCGAGAGCATGAAGATAGGTCGCGAGGATCATTTCCTCTTCCCGGCGCTTGTTGTCGTCCTGCTTCCGGAGACTGATCAACTTGCGAAGCGCCTTTACGTCGAATCCATTGCCCTTGGCTTCCGCGTAGACCTCTTTCAGATCCGCGGAAAGCGCCGCCTTTTCTTCCTCCAGCCGCTCGATACGCGATACGAAGGCACGAAGCTGATCTTTGGCCGATGTCTGAAGCTGCACGTTTGGTTCCTCGAGGCTTTTGTGATGGTTCGATGAAGACGCGAGCTTGGAGCCGAATCGGAACGGCCGACAAGGTGCAAGACCCAGCTTTTCCCGCTTATCCAAAGCCGTGCCCGGCGCGCAGAGCCGCCGAACCGTCAGAGTATTCAAGCCGGTCGCTTTTCTTTTAGCCGGATCTCGGAACGAAGCGGACCTAGGAACGCTCGGTCTGATACTTCGACTTCCACTCGTCATACGGCATGCCGTAGACAATCTCCCGGGCTTCGTCCTTGCTGATTGGGACGCCCCGCTCATCGGCCGCTTCCATGTACCAGCGGGATAGGCAATTCCGGCAAAAGCCCGCGAGCTCCATTAGGTCGATATTCTGAACGTCGGTTCTCTCCTGGAGGTGATCCACCAGCCGCTCGAAGGCCGCGGCCTCGATTTCAGTTTTCTTTGTCTCATCCATTTCAGACACGCCTCTCAATTGCCCGTGTGCGATCCATGATTCTCGATATGGTGGAGCCCGTCCGCAGATTGAAGAACATCGGAAAGGACGCGCGCCAAATGGGCAGCCCACTCCGCCTGTCCTTCTTCGCCTAAGATCAGGTCCTGACGCACCTCGATCAACGCATGGGCAAGCCCGCGGGCCGTCGCATGCCGGTAGAGCGTATCGCCCTTGAGCTGGCCTGAATACGGCACGTTGTCGCCGATGACCGCATCGGGGATTGTCGCGAGCTTCTCAAGCAATGGCTTCGGCAAACGCGGGTCCTTGTCCCAAAGCACCGAGGCGTGCCAGGGCCTAGGATGACCCTTCCAAGCCTGGGTGAAACTATGGATCGACACGATCACCGGCGGCTTGCCGGCGTCGATCCCCGCATCGATGGCACGTGTAATGGCTGCATCATAGGGACGGTAAAACCTATCAAGCCGCTCCTCACGCGCCTCCGCGCTTAACCTGACATTGCCCGGGACCACGAGCCCGTCGGCGACCTCCATGATCAGCGTCGGATCGTCGAGGCCCCGGTTCGGGTCGATGAGAAGCCGTGAGAACTGGCTAATGACGGCAGGCACGCCGAGCATCTTGGCCAGGAACTGTGTCACGCCTTCCGCCCCAAGATCGAACGCGATATGACGGTGGAGGTCCTCCGACCGCATCCCCAGCGTATGAAAGTCCTCCGGGACCCAGTTCTGGGCATGGTCGCAAAGGAGTAAAAGTCCAAGCTTTACATCCCCTTCGATGGTCCGGTATGGCTTCTCGATCAAATCTTCTTGCAACAAAGTATCCAGACTTAACTCCCAATGCGGTAGGGCCCAAAGACGCGACAATAGGGCCGCGACACATTTACCTCAAAGTCGGTCGGTGTTTTATAGGCGCGGGCCCCGTCTTATAGTCGAGCCCTGCCAGTCAGAGAAATGCAACCTATTCGACACTACTGTTCGGAGTTGGTTAAGCGCCACTTCAGACCACGAGATACCAATGCTTGCCTGTAACGCGAACCAAAATGCCGCGCCCGTGTGGGCCGCCCTACGCCGCTGGTCCGCCACCGCCGTCATGGCGGCCGGCATGACGGCGCTTGGCATCGTCGCGGGGCCTGCAGTCTCGACGGCCAAAGCCGACCTGAAACTGTGCAACACAACGGCGAGCCGCGTAGGCGTCGCGATCGGCTACAAGGACACCGAGGGATGGGCCAGCGAGGGATGGTGGAACATTGCCTCCCACACTTGCGAGACTTTGCTGAAAGGTGTGCTGATAGGCCGCTATTACTACATCCATGCGGTGGACTATGACCGGGGCGGCGAATGGGCGGGCGGCCTCTACATGTGCACGGACGACAAATCCTTCACCATCCGCGGGACAGCAGACTGCGAGAAGCGCGGGCACAAGCGCACGGGCTTCTTCGAGGTCGATACAGGTGAAGAGAGGGATTGGACCGTGCGTCTTACGGACCCAGAAGGCGAAGCAAAGAACCCATGAGGCGCAACCGACGGGTCAAGATCGTCGCAACGCTCGGTCCTGCCTCCACCAATGAAGAGACGATGCGGCGCCTGTTCGATGCGGGCGCAGACGTCTTTCGCGTGAACATGAGCCACGCAACTCATGACGTCTTGCGCGAAGTTCACGGCATTATCCGCAAGCTCGAGTCCGAGTTCTCTCGCCCCATCGGAATCCTCGTGGACTTGCAAGGACCTAAGCTCCGGATCGGCAAGATCGAATCCGGGACGATGCGTCTGACGAAGGGCGATATCGTCAGTTTTGTCCGCCGCGAGGATGTGGGCGGTTTGGGTCGCATCCACCTGCCCCATCCCGAGATATTCGAGTCGGTTGAGGCGGGTCACACAATGCTGCTCGACGACGGCAAGCTAAAGCTGCGCGTGGTTGAGGCCTCGGATGTACGCATTGACGCCGAGGTGTTGAATTCCGGTCTGCTCGGCAGCCGCAAGGGTATCAGCTTGCCCGACACGATGCTGCCGTTCGGGGCTTTGACTGAAAAGGACCGCGAAGACATCGAAGCGGCCAATGCCATTGGCGTCTCCTGGTTGGCGCTTTCTTTCGTGCAGCGCCCGGGCGACATCGAAGAAGCACGCAAGCTGAGCAAGAACCGCACGGCGATCATGGCGAAGATCGAGAAGCCCACGGCAATCCACCATCTGAAGGAAATCGTCGATCTGGCCGACGGAATCATGGTGGCGCGTGGCGATCTCGGTGTCGAAATGCCGGTTGAAAAAGTGCCCGGGCTCCAGAAGCAAATCAGCCGAGCGGCACGAAACGCCGGCAAGCCCGTGGTGGTCGCGACGCAAATGCTTGAGTCGATGATCTACGCGCCCGTTCCGACCCGTGCCGAAGTCTCCGACGTCGCCACCGCCGTTTTCGAAGGCGCCGACGCCGTCATGCTCTCGGCTGAGTCGGCAGTCGGCAAGTATCCGGTCGATGCGGTGGCCACGATGGACCGCATCGCCATCGAAGTGGAACACGACCCGCTACACGCAGCGATCATTCATGCGCAGCGCGTTGACCCCGAAGCGACAGGTGCTGACGCGATTTCCGCCGCAGCTCGAACGGTCGCGGAGACGCTCGATCTGGTTGCGATCGTCTGTTACACGGCGTCGGGCGCCACGGCGTTGCGCGCCGCGCGCGAGCGTCCGCAACAGCCGATCCTGGCGTTGACACCGATTCCCCGCACCGCACGGAAACTGACCATCGTCTGGGGCCAGCACTGTGTGCTTGCGGACGATCCAATCAATCTCGACGATATGGTCGCCAAGGCTTGCCGCATCGCCTACCAAGAGGGCTTTGCGAAGGCCGGTGAGCAAGTGATCGTTACTGCCGGTGTTCCACTTGGGAAATCAGGCTCGACGAACCTTTTGCGCATTGCCGAGGTCGATCCCAACGACGACGTCGATATCCTGTAGCCAGGACCAATGGCGTTAGCCTCCTCAAGCCCAAAAGCAGATAGATCGCACAAAACGCTATCGCCCTTGGCCATGCTGGGCGCGGGCCTCGAAGCTTGGTCTAGAAGCCTGGCTTAGATGTCTTGGCCTTCGACTTCGCGAGACAGCGCATCAACACCCGCCTGCGCGTCGTCCATATAGGGGTTGACCGCCAGCGCCTGGCGATATGCCTTCAGCGCTTCCTTCTTGGCGCCAAGCTGTTCCAGCAACAGTCCGAGATCGGCAATTGCGCGATAGTGCTTCTCATCCAAACTCAGCGCACGGCGCAAATCCACCAAGGCCTGCTCTGGCTTTCCAGCAAGGACCTTGACCTTGGCCCGCAAATACCAAGCTTCCGCCTCGTCGGGCGCGATATCCACGACGGCATCTAACACCGCAAGCGAGAGATCGACATCCGCCTCGTTGGCAAAACGCGCTGCCCGGCTCATGAGTAGGTCCACCGTATCGCTGCCGGACATGGACCACAGTTGCTCAATAGCCTCGGTGATGGGTGCGGCTTCGTTCGAACTCTTCGCTTGAGCCAGACGCTCGTAAAGCCCTGCCAGAAGTTCTGGGCGTTCGGCAGGATCGAACTCCGGCATGATCCCACCAGCAATGTCCTGCTCCGCCGTGCCGGGCGCTTCGCCCGATGCCCAGCCCGGCATTGGGTTTGGCGTTCCGCCTGGCTCACGCTCAACGAATCCATCAAGGTCAAGGCCGTCGAGACCAGGGTTTTCCGCAGCGGGGAGCTCTTGTTCAGGCGGCGGCGCCGGCTCTTCGTCGAGATGCTCGAAGAACTGGGCCAGCACCATCGGTGGCGCGGCCAGAGCCGGCGCTGGCGCCACCAGCGCCATGCTCAACACGCACATAGCAGTCTTTGGGTCTAATAGTCTCATGGCCGAAAAAATACGGGGCCCGATAGGGCCCCGTCAAAGCATTTCCGCAATGGCGCTCCAACCCATAGGGACAGGAACGAATTCTTCGAGGGCGCAGCCGAGCCTTAGCCCTGGCGCGCCTTGAAGCGGCGGTTGGTCTTGTTGATGACGTAGAGCCGGCCGCGGCGGCGAACCACCCGGTTATCCCGATGGCGCTTTACCAGGGCCTTCAGAGAGTTCTTGATCTTCATGTCGCGCCATCCATTTCGGCTGAAAAACAATCCGGGCGGCCTTCGAACAAAGGCCGCCCGTGAATTTGGCCGGACCATAAGTAGACAGCGTCTTGCTGTCAACTTGGCGAACAGGCCAAAAAAACGCCCCGGCGCATGCCGCGCCGGGGCGTTGTTGCACAAATTGCTTTGATGACTAGTCTTCCAAGACCTTCTTGATGATCTTGAAATCCTTGTCGAGGTAGATGTCATACTGCTTTCTATCCTCGCAGATGGCATCCTCCGCCTCGTAGCCACTCTTTTCGGCTTCGATTTCACGATCGGCGACCGTGCAACCGGCTGCCTGTACGGCCTTCTGCACGCCCTCGATTTCCTCCTCGGTGAGCGCCCGGTCGCCCGCAAATGACGCGGTCGCCGAAGCGAAGAAAAGAGCCATAGCTGCTGCAAGCATCTTCATGTTCTGGTCCTCCATTAACACGCTCCGGATATGGGCAGCCGGGGTCGGACTTAGAAGGTTCAAAAGCTCAGATTACAGAACATTAAGCATCGACCAGGGCTGAGGGCGCGAGGCCGTTCGCCATCGGCATTGACAACCGACGTCTCGTACCATTACTTTACCTTATGGTTAAGTATTCAGACGAGACCCTTGATCGCACGTTCGCGGCCCTGGCCGACCCAACAAGGAGAGCGCTGCTCGCCCGCCTTGAGACGGAAGCGGATGGCGTGCCGGTGAGCATCCTCGCGCAACCGTTTTCGATGTCATTGCCGGCAATACTGAAACACCTGAAGGTGCTCTCGGATGCCGGCCTCGTCAGCCGAAAGAAGACCGGCCGCACCGTCACGTGTCGTCTGAATGCCGACCCCATGGAGCATGCCATGGACTGGCTCGAACACTACCAGCGCTTCTGGACCGAGCGGCTCGACCGTCTCGCAAACTTTGTGGAGGAAGACCCATGTCCGCAGTCTCGGAACTCACAACAAAACCAAGCCTCTCACTCAAGCGGCGCTTCAACGCGACGCCCGAAAAGGTCTACGCGGCATGGACGGACCCCGCGCAGATAGCCCAGTGGTTCGGACCGCCCCATGTAGACTATGTCGAGGCCCAGGCCGACGCGCGAGAAGGCGGCCACTACCGCATCTTCATGCGCGACAAAGACGGCGATGAGCACGACGTCAGTGGCGTCTATCGCAAAGTGATCCCCAACCAAGAGCTGGTTTTCACCTGGGCCTGGAAATCGACGCCGGAGCGAGAGTCCCTTGTCACCATACTGATCAGGCCGGACGGCGACGGGACACTCTTCACGCTGACTCACGAACAGTTCTTTGACGAGGTTGCTCGGGACAATCACAACAAGGGTTGGACGGCTTGTCTCGACGCGCTCGAAGAGTTCTTTGGGTAGTCCACGTGCGGACAGCGTCAACACATGGAACGGCAAAAGCCCCCCGCGGAATGAGGTCACGATGAAACTGAACCCCTATCTGAACTTCGATGGCACATGCGAAGAGGCCATGAAGCGCTACGCCGAGGTCCTCGGCGGTGAGATTGTCGCCATGATGCACTTCGACGAAATGCCAGGGGAGCGGGACTTCCCACCCGAAATGGCCAAGAAGGTCGCCCATGCGCGGCTTCGGATTGGCCAATCCGTGCTCATGGCGTCAGACGCACAAGGTCCATACGCGCCCATGCAAGGTGCTTCGATCACCCTCAACATTACCGAGCCTGACAAGGCCGAGGCCGTCTACAACGCCTTACTCGAAGGCGGTACTTCGCTGATGCCGCTCGACGAAACGTTCTGGGCGCACAAATTCGGTATGCTCGTCGATCGCTTTGGCACGCGTTGGATGGTCAACTGCGAGAAACCCGGGGACTGGTCCTAGACAACACGGGCTACTGACAGTTACGCGCCAGTCCGGCATAGTTGACCCTCATCCAGGTAAGGCGGATAGGGACCATGGCCGAGGCGACAGCGCCCGAAAGCAAACCCGACGAAGCGAGCATGTCGGCCAAGCCCCAGGAAGAGCATGATTGGCTGCATCGGCTAATCGGCGACTGGGGCTTTGAAGGTGAGTGCATCATGGACCCGAGCGAGCCCCCGACGAAGAGCGTTGGCGAGGCCACGGTTCGGTCACTCGATGGTTTGTGGATCTTGTGTGAAGGAGTCGGCGATGCGCCAGACGGCGTACCCGTCAACAGTCTAATTACATTGGGCTACGATCCTCAGAAGAAGCGGTTTGTCGGCAGTTTCATCGCGGGGTGCATGACGCATTTGTGGACGTATGAGGGCACGCTGGACCAAACGGGCAAAGTGCTGACACTCGACACGGAAGGACCGGGCTTTTCAGACGACGGAGCCTTAGTCCCCTATCAGGACGTGATCGAAATCGAGAGCAACGATCACTGGACGATGAAGTCGCGAATGCGCGGCGAGGACGGTCAGTGGTTTCAATTCGTGACGGCCCATTACCGGCGCAAGACGTAAGCTCAGCGCCGCCGCTCGCGCTCCTGTTCGCCGTCCAAGATACCGAGACCGAGGGGACCTCTGGAGCGCCGTTCCCGTTCCGCCTCACGCTCCTGCACACGCCCGTCCTCGCGGGTCGTCGTGCGGATCACGTGGCACGGCCGGTGCCGTACTTCGCCCTGCCTCGGCTGAATGATGTGATCGAGGGCATTGAACGGAAAGGCAAGCGATCCGGCCAGCGCGTTCAGCACCGGCGCGCCTTCCAGGTGAAGCTTGGGATGGTAGAGATTTCCCTGAATGGCAAATGGCTGTGTGACCTTGATGAGTTCCTGGCGCAAGGGCTGCGGCTTAAATCGCATGTCGATGGTCTCGCGCCGCAAGTTCACATAGCCGACACCGGCGATCTGGACTTCGCGGGTCTCGAAGACAAGACCACGGGTAGTGCCACGCCCCTCGCGAAATCCGAATGGCGCGACCACGCAAACGAGTTCGGCACCGCCTTGCCTGCGCGACAGAAGCCAAGCCGGCAAACTCATACCTGTCAGGTTGATCAAATCAGTTCCGATCCAACCATCGCGTAACGACGAGTTGACCGAGCCATTGAGCGTTCGCGGTATCTCCGCCAGGCTGTCGCCAGCTCCCGAAAGGTCGTAGTCCACATTGAGCGTGCCCCGGACCGGCAAGCTCTCCTCCATCTCTTTGAGTATCGCGCCAATACGAAGCCGATCTACCCGCCCCTTAAGGGCGAAACTCGTCGGCTTCTTGCGCGTGTCGATTTTACCCGACGCTGTAGCGCGCCCCCCAAGATAGGTGAGAGAAAGCGGGTCGAACCCTACAAGACCCGCAAGATAGGTCACGCGGCCCTTGATGTGGCTCGCGTCGGTTCCCCCTCCCGCTATTTTGGCTACATCGACTTCGAGGTCTACGGGTAGGTCCTTCCACATATCCCCATAATTGACGACATCGAGGTCCTTCTCGTTGACATTCGCCACATATGTCGTGCCGACAGCATGGAGTTTCTTCATGTCGGACAAGTGCAACAAGGGGGACGAGAGGCTGCCGGTCAACGCAGGCTTCCCATTGGTGACGGCGCCGCTGAGCACACCCTTGATCGTGGTCTCGCCGGCTAATGCGGTCCCGGAAAGATCGATCCTGTTCTTGCCACCAGAGACGTCGCCGTCGAACTTGATCTGACCGGTATCGTCAACCTTGGTGCCGAGAGCGGCAGCCAGGGCCTCGAAGTCCGGAATGTCTAGCTTCGTCGAAAGCTTGAAGTCGTCGCCCGCCCTCACATCATCGAAGGATAAATCGAGAGCAAGCGCGAGCAATTTGCTGCCTGTGACCTTGGCCGAGAGCTTTTCTAGTCCAAGTGATCCGTCGGAGTCCGACACCGCAAAGTCGCCTGCGAAGCGGCCGAGCCCGGCGACTTCCTCATTGACGGCAAGATCGAGAAACTCAGTAGTCGGAATATCGACGACGCCCTTAAGGTCCACACCCTGAAAGTCAATGATGTCCTTCACGTCTCCGGCAATACGCACGCCCGGCCTGTTTGCATCGCCAGCCAATATCACCAAGTCATAAAGCCCAAGCTGGCCGTCTTTGTCCTTGTACAGCCGCTCCGCCGTTATCGGTCCCAGCGTGCTAAGCGTTGTGTCGAGCGCTGTCGTATCGATGGTGAGGTCGCGCACCAAGACACCATCATGAGAACCTCTTAGCTTCCCCGAGAGCCCCGTAATCCCAATTCGCAAGAATGGCCAAACCTGGCTGTCAGGATTGTCATGGGGCTTGAGCTTGCCATCGAGGTCGAGCTGTAGCCCTGTCATCGCGGACAGGTCCTCAATCCCGCCGGATACCGTGTATACATCGCCCGACTCGAAGGCGACCTTGAGCATGAGATCCGAGAGCTTCAGCGCTTCCATCGGGCCGGAAACGCGCGCCGAGAGATCGCCGGTGCCGTCTAGCTCCCCCTTGATTTCATAGATCTTCAGGATGTTCTCTAGTGAAGGAGACTTGGCGGTCACCTTCAAGTCGACCACGTCGCCAACCGAGCCGAATTTGTAGTCTCCGGCAAACACCGCCGCGACGCCAGCATGATCGATCGAAAAATCGAAGGTCCGTGTGCCGTCGCCTGCACGCGGCTTCACATCGCCAGCCAACTTCCAGGGTTCGTCGTTGAGGTGCCCCTTGGCATCGACCCTGATCGATCCGTCGTCCTTGGCCTTGCTCACCACGGCGTCGAAGCCGTAGCGCAACGTGAAACCACTCTCTTGGTCGACGAGGTCGAAGGTCGTGTCGTGCAGCTCGAAATTGCTGGACACCGCCGAGTGCACGACATTGCTGACGAACTCCGCGATCGCTTCAACGCCCTCGTACTCCGTCTCTCGGCCAGGCGGGATGTCGATGACAACCTTGAGTCCGTCGATCTCTAGCCCCTTGAGATCGACATGGCCTGTCAGAATCGGCAGCAGCGGAATTTCCAAGGAGACGGCCTTGATCGACAGGTCCTTCATATCGGACGGCAGGCGGCTCTCTGCGGCGGCGATGTCCTGCAAGGACACGGTTGGCTCAAGACCGAAGCCAATCTCAACCGGTCCCTTTATCTCAACAGGCACATCGATCGCGTCGCTCAGGAAGTGCTCGGCCGCCTTGCGCCGCACGTCCTCGAATGGGCCGGCAGAGATCAGCAACAGCGCCGCGAGCGGGATCGCCAGGATCACGGCGCAGACAAAGAGGATGCGGACGATCAAACGGCGTGGCGATGAGTGACGCATAAGGGAGCTAGCTACCTTTGTTGAAGTCCCGCGAGCTTAGAGCCTTTCATGGCTAGATTGAACCATTCTGCCGAGGCGTTTTGGGTTCAGGATCAAGGAAAAATTCGTGAGCATATCTGGCGATACGGTCGAGAATTTTTCCGGCGATAATGAGCCCAAAACGCCCGGTCTCGAAGGGAATGCGCCCTGATGGCGGTACGTCGCGATCGGAATCCGCGCCGTGGATCAATCCCGTCTATTAACACCTCATTAAGAATTGTGGGGCTAGCGTTTTCGGGCTCAAAACCGAACGGGAAGTTAACAAACAAGGCGTTTCGGCCCGGACAGGAATGGGCTCCTGGCCGGGCCACTTCCCACCTCGACGCCTAAAGGAACCGCGCTACGGCCGTGATGGCCGCGGCGATGATTGCGGCTCCAAACACATTCAGCAGTACGCCGGCCCGCATCATTTGAGGCAGGGTCACATAGCCCGTACCGAAGACAAGTGTGTTGGGCGGCGTGGCGACCGGCAACATAAAGGCTGCTGACGCCGCGAGCGCAATCGGCATCACGAACAAGAGAGGCGAGACATCTGTCCCTAGGGCCAGGCTGCCTGCAATGGGCAGGAAGGCTGCGACCGTCGCCGTGTTGCTCATCAGCTCAGTCAGCAGAACTACAAGCAACGTCAAACTGAAGATCAGCACCAGCAGCGGCATCGCCTCCAGGAAGGACAGGCCGTCACCGATCCAGACCGCGAGCCCGGTCGTGTCGATTGCTTTCGCGAGGCTAAGTCCGCCGCCGAAGAGAATCAGGACTTCCCAGGGAACCCGGCGCACCGCGGTGCCGTCCAACAGGAAGGTCCGTTCTGACCAGTTTGCAGGGATCGTGAACAGCGCGACGGCGCCGATGAGCGCGATGCCCGTGTCTGAGATATCGAACTCAAGCCAGTCCTCCACCAGGGGCGAGAACATCCAGCACAGCGCGACCGCGACAAAGACGGCGCAAACTCGTTTCTCCGGCCTCGTCATCGGCCCCATCTCCCGCAGCAACCCTTCCACCAGGCCGGGATCGACAGAACCGACCTTGTTGCTCACGGGAAAGGCGATTCGGGTGAGAACGACATAGGCGCACACCAAAAGGACGACAGAGATGGGAAGCGCAAGCAGCATCCAGTACGCGAAGGTCATCTCGATCCCGGAGACCTCCTCGAGATAGCTGGCTGCGAGGAGATTGGTCGGCGAGCCAACCAACGAGGCCATGCCGCCTATTGAGGCGGCGTAGGCGATGCCGAGCATCATCGCGGTGCCAAAATTGGCCGCCTCACCGTGAGCCTGCTTGCCGTCCGGCGCGACGACAGCGATGAGGGACATGGCGATCGGCAGCACCATGATGGTCGTGGCGGTGTTGGTGATCCACATGCTCAGGAAGGCGGTGGCGAGCATCTTGCCGGCGATGAGATTGAGCGGACGGCTCCCGACGGCCAGGATGATATGAAAAGCGATGCGTCGGTGCAGATTCCACTTCTCAAGGGCGAGCCCAATGAGAAAGCCGCCGAGCAGCAAGAAGACGACCGGGTGCGCGTAAGGCGCCGCTGTGCCGGCAATTTTCTCGACGCCCAGAAGCGGCAAAGTGGCGAGTGGCAAGAGCGCCGTTACGAAGAGCGGAACTGCTTCGGTTGCCCACCAGATTGCCATCCATAAAGCGAGCGCCGCGACGGACCAGGCAACGACCGACAGCCCTTCCGGTGGCGAACTAAGAAGGCAGGCCGCGAAGACGGCTGGCCCGAGAACCAAGCCAACCAGTTGATGCGGTTTGCGTCCCGCCCCGCTTTCATCAGGCTCAAGCATCGATCGCGACTGCCTTCCGCTCAGGTGCCGCGAATCATCTTCCGGGCCACAGCTGACATCGTCCGCCCCGCTTTGGGCACGGTTCGCGACCCGATGTCAATTTGAGATACTTGTCCTAGCCCTTAGTCCTCGTCGTAAATGTCGCCCGCTTCGACGCGCTTCGAGAACGCCGTTTTGCGGCCTTCGGCAAGCAGCTTGGCCTGCTCAACCCAGTTGTCGCGCGTGACACGCCCTTTGAAGCCTTCGAGATTGGCGTCGACCCAGGCCACTTCGTCATCGGTCCAATTGGCGATCTGGTCGAAGTGCCAGAAACCCAAACGGTTGCAGAGCTGCTCCAGCTTTGGCCCAACGCCTTTGATCTTCTTGAGATTGTCGGCCTTTCCTTCGAGCGGGGCATCGAGCGTCCTGGGTTTGACTCCTTCGTTTGCACCGGCGCGATCGAGGTCTGGATTAGGGGTCTTCTCTACCAGCGCCGCTCGCGACGCGGCCAAACCCGGCTTTGGAGCGGAATCGGCTCCGCGCCCTTCGAGCCGTGCTTCGAGACGGCCGATCAAGTCGTCCTTCTCCTTACAGGCACCCCGACAGTCTTCGAGTTGCGCACGAAGATCCCTGATCTCAGCACGAGAACCATCCGAGACAGTTTGGCGGCGTCCGCCCCAGATAAGCCAGCCCGCGAACAGCCCCAAGAGCGCCGCAAGCAGGACCAGGAACCAGATTTCTCCGAGCAGGAAGCCCCAATTCTTGAACATCACTAATCCCCTTTGTGTGCCATTCGGGCCCGTTACTGGGAGAACGCCAAAGTCACGCGTCTGTTCGCCGCCCGCCCGTCTTCCGTTTCGTTGTCGGCCACCGGTTTAGTATCCCCATAGCCCGCCGCCGTGATTGCATCTGCCGGAATACCGCGCGCCGTGAGGGCTTCGACCACCGCGTCCGCCCGTTTTTGGCTCAGATCCATGTTGAATGCGCTATCGCCCTGGCTGTCTGTGTGGCCGCCGACTTCCACGCGGAGACCAGTCGACTGAGTGCAGTTCTTAACAAGCGCAGTGATCGCGTTGATGACCCTTAAGGACGTTGCGTCCAGACGCGCGGAGCCGGTCACAAAATTCACGTCGCGCTTGGACAGGAGCGCGTTGGCCTTGTCGCGGCATTGCCCATAGCCTGCCACAAAGTCCATCTGGGGCAGCCAATAGCCGGCCGTCAGCACCTCTGTCTCGCCGGTCGCCACATTCACGCGGCTTGTGCCCTCGGGCGGCAAATCGCTGGCAGCCTGAACCGACACGGTAACTGCGTCGCCGAGATCAGCCGACACTCGCTTCTCGAGAAGTTCAATATCCGCGCCTGGCGCCGCCATACCGACAAAGGGAAACCCGTCATCGCCTCCGGCCATTGGAGCGGCATCAGAATCCCCCAGTGTCAGGTCGACCGACTCGAACTCCGGCAGCCAAGGACCGAGCTTCTTCAAAATGCCAAGCGATGGGCCGGGATCGCCTGAGATTGCGGTGGAAGGATCACCGGAAACAGACTCAAGACCGAGCGCGGTAGCAATCTTGTCGAGGGTCAGCCGAGCCGGAAGCTTGCCGCTCACAGAAGCCCCGTCCGAGGCAGAATAGTCGAGATTGAACTGCGCGGGGGTGCCGTCGTCCAGATAGTCGAATTCAACCTTCACGACGTAGCCAGGAGGCACGTCCTTGAGTTCCCCCAACGCTGCCTCCCCGTCGGCAGGCATCGTGGCCTCGCCGGAAAGCACGAGCGTCTTGTCAGTCATGGTCAGCTTTCCCGAATTCAGCTTGGCGAGCGCGCTTAGTCCATCCTGTGCAACGATGGTCCATCCCCCCGGGGACCCCGACGCCAGCTTCAGCGCAGAGGCATCGCTGTCGAGAACCACGGCTATCCCCGCGCGCGCTTCCTCGGTCGGCACATGCCCTGAGATCGTAATGCCACTGTCCGTCTTCTCAGCCGAGAATGTATACGGAGAGACCGACTCCAGCACCTTGATCCGGCCGCGGACAACACGGCGTCCCTCGACGATATCGAGAGTTTCGAGAATCCGGTCACGCTCCGCCGCGCTATCCGCGAGGCCGCTCACCTCGATATCGCGTCCCTTGACGGACGTCTGTAGGCCGTGCACGGAGCCCGCAACGGCGCCACTAGCGCCATCCGCGACGGCTTGTTCGATCCACTTGGCATGATGCTTGGAACCGTACGCGCACAACACCGTGACGCCCAAGATGAACACCAAGATTCCGAAGACCTTTCGCACCGGCATCCTCCCTCGTCTCCCCAGGGTCAATGCAAGGAAGCCGACGCGCCAACGCGAGACCTCACAATACGATCGACACCATGACGCCTAGAGCTTGTGTGGCGCAACCTCCGAATGGAGAGACGCCTTCAATGTGGAGACTGAACGCACCGCGATCGTCTTGGCTAGGCCGTGAGTCGCAGAGATCACGGCCAGTGTCAGGAAAGTCCAAGAAGCCATACCGCTAATCATCGGCACCGCAATCCGCCGCATGGCCACGCTGCGGGCAGTAGCTGCTAACCAGAACTCTCAGGCAAGGCACGCCGGACGGGCCACCCCGCCTTCAAGTACTTGCGGAACCAGGCGGTAAAGCGCTCGGGCGACGCCAAGGCCTCGGCCTGTACATCGTCAACATGTGCCCAGCGATAAGCCTGCGCCTCCTCCGGGTCGGGCACAATGATGCCTTCATGGACCCCGTGAAACACATGGACAATCTCATGCTCGATCATGTCTTGATCAAGTTCGGCGCGGTAGCGGATTGTCCCGAGACCATCGAGCGGGCAATCGAAACCCATTTCCTGCCGCAACCGGCGGCGCGCGGCCACACGACACTCCTCGTCAGGACGCGGGTGCCCACAGCAGGCATTCGTCCATAGCCCGCCTGAGTGGTACTTGTTGGTGCTGCGCTGTTGCAGCAGCATCCGACCGGCATCGTCCCAAATGATCACCGAGAACGCACGATGGAGAAGACCCTGCCGGTGCACCTCGTGCTTTTCGCCGGAGCCGATCTGGCGATCGGAATCATCAACGAGAACGACTCGCTCTAGGGTCTCCATCGCGTCAACGTCTTGAATCGCCACCCCACTGTCAAGGGGCGGAGGATCGTTCCGCTGATGTGTTTGGTAGCCGGGTCACGGCTGTCGAATGGCGTTGGCATGGCACATATTGGCCATGCTCGACATTGTCCAACGCGTCAGCGAATCGCTTCGGCAGATCACCGGCGCAGCGAGCATGACGCTCTTTACCGTGGAGCGCGAAATCTTGGGCCGATACTCCGGCGAAAACTGAGACACCTGGACGATGCGGTTAAGCGTGGCATAGGCCATCCCAATAGCGAGCAGGCAGAATTGGCGTATCCCTGTATGCCGCCGCGGGATCGTCAGCGTATAGTCGACAGCGTTTCCGAGGTGATCGAGCGCGATCGCCGCAAGGCGGTGGATGGTCGGACGGAAAGCGGGCTTGCGTGACGCACCATCGAGATCCCGCAAGTCGAGACTGGCGGAACAAAAGAGGCTCTGCGGCAGATAACACCGCCCCTGACGCCGATCATCCCAAATATCTTTCAGGATGTTCGTCATCTGCAGCCCTTGGCCAAAGCTGGCGGCAAGCCTCTCAAGCTTCTCCCGACGCTGGTCGATGTCCGCGGCATGGTCACAAAACAACTCGGTGAGCATCTCGCCGACC
>JASJEH010000099.1 GCA_030064755.1 Methyloceanibacter sp.
ATCTCCTTTGCCTCTATTCTCAGCGAAAATGCCGGTATCGCCGCTGGTTACCATCGAGCCCGCGCCCGTCTCCACGGTGAGATCGGTGGTATTTGCATGGTTCCGCGCATCGATGCCGTCGCCGCTCGCGCCGCCCGCGACCTTGCCATTGGCGGTGATGGTTGTATCGCCTGAGCCTTCGTTCTTTGCATAAATGCCGTTACCGGCGCCCATTACCGTGCCGTTCGCGGTGATGCGCATATTTCCGGTAAAGCTGTTTCCACTCAGGGCCCGAATGCCAGAGCCAGTCGTGCTCAGGCCAATGATTTCGCTGCCCGCGCCTGTGTTGACAACGAGATCGCCTGCTCCGTCCTTCTGATCCGCGATGATGCCAGTCGTCGTCCCTTGGACATAGCCGTTCGCGGTGACGGTGAGCAGGCCGGTGCCAAAATTCGTGGCGCGAATGCCGAGGGCAGAAGCTTTGATCGTGCTGCTCGCGCCTGTGGTCACGGTCAGGCTGGTGCTCGCATTGTTTAAGTTATAGACGTCGATGCCGAACGTGCCCGAGCCGGTGCCGCCATAGACCTTGCCATAGGCTTTGATCTCCGTGGCCCCTGTGCCGTTGTTCCGGGCGTTAATGCCGAGCATACCGCCCTTGACCGTCTTGCCTGCGCCCGTTTCCACGGTGAGATTATTGGCGGTGTTATTGTTGTACGCATAGATGCCGTTGCCCATTGTTCCCGTGACATCGCCCTTGGTGGTGACGGATGTATCGCCTGAGCCATCGTTCCGGGCGACAATGCCGTTAATGCCACCCATGACTCCTAGGCTCGTACCCGCGCCCGTCTCCACGGTGAGATCGATGGCAGTTGCTTTATTCGACGCATAGATGCCGTGGGCGTTCGTACCCTCGACATTGCCATCGGCCTTGATGGACGTATTCCCCTTGCCGTAGTTCCGGCCGTCGATGCCGGTGTTGCCGCCCTTTACTGTCTTGCCCGCGCCCGTCAGCACGGAGAGATCGTTTGCCGTTGTTTGATTCACCGCAAAGATGCCGCTGCCTAGCGTGCCCACGACATCGCCGTAGGCGTTAATTGCCGCATCTCCTTTGCCTCTATTCTCAGCGAAAATGCCGGTATCGCCGCCCGTGAGTTCGCCGCCGGTGTCGACAAACACACTCCCGTCGTTGCCGCCTCCGATGTCGCCAGTCGACGTGATAGACAAAGCCGTGTCGCTGTTGCCGGGGGCCGTTAGATCGGACGCATTGTCATCATCGTATGAGATCGCGCCGGCACCGCTGATAACCAGCGCGTCTCCACCAGCTTTCGTCGTGTCGACAAAGAACGTATTGTCCGTTGTGACCGTGGCGTTAGGCGCACTGACCGTTTGTGTTGTCAGATTAGCGCCCGTGCAAACACCGCCTGCAGCGGGACATGCGGCGTAAACCCCGCGCGTGTAGCCGGTCAGCGACCCCAGTAGAGCCGCCGTGGACAGTAGCATTTGATGGCGCCGAGCGCGCATGTTCATTCGCGACTGCCTCTAGGCGATTACGTTGTACTCAGTCCGGCGCGAGTGCTCTAACTCTTAAGAAGGGACAGAACCATCAGTTCCGTCCATGGAACCCTAGGCCGTATGAGTCCCAGGTGCCAGCCTTGCGCGTCCATCATGGAGGGAGAACGGAGCTGTTTTTTTGGGATCGAGCCTAAACTGTGGTGTTTACGGCACAGATTGTCCGTGCGCTCCGTTGAGGTCTCTGGCCCGTGGCAGTTTTGGGTGCCACTTCAGCTTCGCTGTCTCGGAAAAGTTCCCGAGTCCGCCGGTCGCGGTTTGACGCTTGTTGAACAACCACGTCAAACGGCCCTTGACGGCATTGTCGGACACGGTGTCCGCGTACTGACCTTGGTAGGAGACGCCGACTGACAGGCGGTCGCTGACGGCGAGATCGAGCCCGGCGTCGAGCAGCGCTGGGTCTTCCGCGCGCGGGGCGCCGTCGATGGCGAAGCCGATGCCTGTTGCGGCGAAGGCGGGCTTGCACCCAATGCGCATTGGGGCGTAGCCCTAGTATCGATGACGCATCCTGGCCAGAGCTAGGACGCTGCTTGCTCCGGCACGTTGGTCTGTGATGGCGCGTCTTCGTCAGCTTCCGCCAGCGCTTTATCGACGGTCGCACGATAGCCGTGGGCATCGATGAATGGGCCCAACCGATCCGCAATCTTCTTGGTGAGGTCTTTCGGCATCTTGTAGCTTGAGACCTTGTGATCGGATCGGTCCGCCAGGAAGGCGCGCATCGGGCCTTCCGCCTCGTCGAACTTCTCGATACGGAGCTTCTCATAAAGGTCCCGCATGGAGTCGATCGGGTTCTTCACGAGGTCCTCGTAGCGAATTTCGTAGAGGTTCTCCGCAGGGATCAGATGCTTGTCGCGCTCATAAACGCTCGTGACGCGCTCCATGAGATCGAGCACATAGTCGTCGAGCCATTCGTCGCAATAAGGGGGGTTGTGCAGACCTTGCGCCGAATAGAGCGCGCGCCATAGCTTGACCGTGGACGGAAAGACCTTCAACGGGCTGCGGGAGATATGCACCCAGCGCGCATCGGGAAAGAGCTTCGTGAGAAGCTTGATACGGGCGGTGTTGGGAGGAGTCTTCATCACCAGCGTCTTGCCGTGTTTCACCATCAGCCGCCGGTAGAACCACATATATCGGTCGGCCCAGCGCTTGACCTTCTCCTCCGGCACGCCTTCGAAATCAATATAATCCGTGTCCTGAGGACCGAGGCGCGGCCATGCCATCGTATTCAACGGCGAGCCCTCGCCGAACATGATCATGGCGAACTCTTCTTCCTGCGGGCGGTCGAAGCCGACCGGGACGTCGTCCTGCGGACGGCGCTTTGGCAGCAACACCTTGAAGACGCGGTCGAGCGTACCCTCGGTCAAAAGAAAATGGTGGGGGAAGAAGCACTCATAGGTCGTTGGGAAGGCGAGGTTCGGGTCCTCCGAGAAAAGATCGTGCATCAGCGTGGTGCCGCTGCGCCAATGACCCACGACGAAGATCGGCGGCGTATCGAGAGGAAGCTGGTCCGCCTTGCGCTTGTAAAGAAGCTCGGTGATCCAGGCGAGCGGCGTATTCCATGGGACCCAGAGGAAAAGCGCCAGTGTGTCGGGAATGCAGTTGAGGGTGAACGAGAAGCGGCCCCGCCAGAAGAGCCGCATCAGTGCCATGAAGCGCATGCCGTACCAGATGTAGACCAGCCGGCCGCCATAGCGCTCAACCGTGAGCCCCATCTTCTTCTTTTTGTGCCGTCTGCGGCGCTTGTCGCCATCGTCGTCGGACGGCATGACCTCGTAGTCTGGCACGCTTCTCTTCTCCTCGTGGGATGAATAGGGGGCGTCCTAGACGCGATTGGGACGCAAGGGAAGCCCCTTTGGAGCCGCAGAGGCGTCCGTCGTGGCCGGGTCCTAGTCCTCGAGCGCGGATTTCACAGTTGCGGCCAGCGTTTTGAGATCAAAGGGCTTCTGCAAGAACCCAAACTCTTCGTTCTCATCGAGATTGCGCTTGAAGGCGTCTTCCGCATAGCCGGACATGAAGATGATCTTGATGCCGGGGTTCCTCTGACGCAGCTCCTTTAGCAGCGTCGGGCCGTCCATTTCGGGCATCACCACATCGCTGACCACGAGATCAACCTTCCCATCGTGCTCCTCGAACACTTCCAGCGCCTCTGCGCCGGTCGACGCTTCCAGCACTTCGTAGCCGCGCGTCCCAAGCGCGCGCGCAGCGAAACTGCGCACCGCGTCCTCGTCCTCGACAAGCAATAATGTTCCGCGTCCCGTGAGATCTTTTGGCTTCTCGGCCTTACGATCCAACTTCGCCGGTTCCTGATCGACTTCGGCGGCACCCTCTACATAGCGGGGCAGGAACACGCGCATAGCTGTGCCTTTGCCCAGGTTGCTGTCGACATACACATAGCCGCCAGTCTGCTTAATAATGCCGTAGACTGTCGAGAGCCCGAGGCCCGTGCCGCGACCGATCTCTTTTGTCGAGAAAAACGGTTCGAAGATCTTCTGCTTGACCTCTTCGGTCATGCCAGTGCCCGTGTCCTGGACCTCGATCATCACGTACTCGCCTGGCGGCATGTGGCTGCCGCCGACTTCGCGCGATTTGGTCTCGCCGACGTTCTCCGTACGGATGGCGAGCTTGCCGCCGTCGGGCATGGCGTCTCGGGCGTTCACTGCGAGATTGATGATGACTTGCTCGAACTGATGCAGATCCGCTTTGACAGTCCACAAGTCTCCCGCTGAATCCAGACTGAGCTCCACGTTCTCACCCAAGAGACGATCAAGCAGTATCGAAAGATCAGAGAGCACGTCACCAAGCTGCAATACTTGGGGTCGCAGCGTTTGCTGACGCGAAAAGGCGAGCAGTTGGCGAACGAGGCCCGCGGCCCTGTTGGCGTTCTGCTTGATATTCATGATGTCCTGGAAAGCCGGGTCTGTGGGACGGTGGTTTAGGAGCAGGAAGTCGGAAAAGCCGATGATCGCCGTGAGCATGTTGTTGAAGTCATGGGCGATGCCGCCAGCAAGCTGACCCACTGCTTGCATCTTCTGGCTCTGGGCAAACTGTGCTTCGAGCTCGCGCTGCTCGGTCGTGTCCAACGCGTAGGCGATCACCGCTTCGCTCTTGTCCTCTTTGCCGGCAATCGAGCTCAAATAGAGTCGCCCGCTCCGCGGCTCGGGGCCCGCAAACGTTACGTCAATCGCATCGATCATGCCCTGCCCGGCAATTGCCGCATCGAGGGCCTTACGCACGGCCTGCCGGCTGCCTTCGTCGACAAGGTTTTCCAACTGCGTCTTTCCAGGCTCAGCACTTGCATCGGTGGCGAACAACCGCGAGAAAGCCGCGTTGGTCCCGCTGACCGCGCCGCCCCCGTCCACGGTCGCAATGGCAAAGGGTGAGGACTGGAAGATGCGGGTGAAACGCAACTCTGCTGTCCCGGCTTCCTCTGCCTCTCCAGGCCCTCGGCTCAGAATGAGCACATGAGCAAGTTGATTGCCACGCGGCAGCCGGTGCAATACGCGGACGGGCATGGTCGTGCCGTCCGTCCTGAGAAGATCGATATCGAAACGCCGCACGCCGCCTTGCGCTGCGCTTTGAGATGGACTTCGCCCCGCGGCTTGACTATCGCCGCGGCCCGCGCTCGCAAGAAGCGAAGCGCTGTCCTTAGACATGATGTCGGAGAGTTGCGGCCGTTTGGCAGCTGTTTCGGTCAGATCGAGCTTGAGCCACTGAGCCAGCGTTGCGTTGAGATACTCGATGCGTCCGCTTGAGTCGGCCGTGAAGAAGCCAGCAGGCGCATTGTCCAAGTAGTCAATCGCTGCCTGAACCTTCGCGAAACTTGTTTCCTCGCGTATGTGGGCCTGCGTTACCTCGTCGACCTGCCAAACCGTTAGCTGGCCCTTGCGACTAGACCCTGTGTCCAGCGGCATGGGCTGCACGGATATCCGAAACCAGCGTGGTTCGATATTCGTTTCGTCCTCCAACTCTCCTGGTGGGGGCAACCGGAATTCTTCCTTCAGCGTGCGCCCCTGCTGGGCCGCACGCGCGAGCCGAAAGATTGGCTCGGCCAAGTAGGGGTTGCCGCCAAAGGCGCGGTCCGGTGCGGGAACCGGTGCTTCGGCATCAAGGCCGAGAAGCTCGCGATAGGCGCGGTTCGCATAAAACACGCGCCCCGATGAATCGCCGATCAGGGCGCCGTGAGGCAGGTTGTCGACAAAGGCCTTGGTCAGATCGTTCCGCTCATGGCGCTGGCCGAAATGCAGGATGCCGACGGCCCCAGCAAACAAGCAAAACACGCCGACGACGGCGAGGGCTGCAAGAATTGCGAGAACAAAGGGCTCCGCAACTTCGCGGCTAACCACGGCCAGACCGACTGCGGCGACCGCAAGAGCAAGGGCCAAGAGCACCACAAGGGCGACACTGCCATCGCGGCTGGTTCGGTCTGTTGTGGGTTCAGCGTAGCGCATCGGCGCATCGATATCCGACATGGCTTGAGAAACTATCCGATTCGACGTGGCTTAGCCGGAGATTGTCACACTGGCCAAGAGGCAATCGGGCGTCGAAGAATGAACTTGGTATCAACATGCGGCAATCCGGCTAAGGTGCGATAAAGTTTGGCCTTCGTAAGGAGCCGAGGGAACGGAGCGCTGGCCATGGATTTCGATCTCAGCACTGCGATTCTTGGCGTCGCGGGATTCCTGTTCATTGTCGCCTTGTTGGTGCTCACCGTTTGGGCGTTTAAGGCCCTCTTCGGAGACGGTAATGGAACCAACCCCAAAACGGCCCGCGAACGACGCTTGGCTGTAGTGGAGACGGCATCGGTCGACGCGAACCGCAAGCTCTGCCTCGTACGGCGGGACGACGTGGAGCATCTGTTGATCATCGGGGGACCGGTCGACTTGGTTGTCGAAACGGGAATCAAGGGCCGTCCCGCGCCGTTGCAGCCACCCCACTCTGACGTGGTCATAGCAAAAACAGCGCCACGAACGGGCCCGAAACTGGGCCAACCCTAGGTCCTGAAAGAACATTTCGTATTGACTGTTGCAAATTTGCAACGTCTAGTTTTCCTTGAGGTCCCACCGAACTTGCGTTAGCGTTAACTCACGGTCTCACGGCGGCCCGATAGGGCAAGTGGATATAGCCACGCCGGTAACTTTATTCACCAACCGTGAGGACGCCGGCAGTTCCCTGCTAATGGTCCGACACCGACTGGCCATGCCAGTCATGTCAGTCCCCCAAACACTCTCCACTCCCCGCCCCAAGCGGGGAGTTTTTTTTGGGTGTGTTGACGCCGTTAGACGCGGCTGAAATCCTCGTGCCATGACAATTCAAAGCCGCCCGGGCCGGGTTGTCCTGACCGTGGCCGTCATGATCATGGGAGCCTCGATGAGCAGCGCTGGCACGCCGAAAAACACCATGCCCGACAGCTTCGTCTATTTGCGCGACGTAGACCCCACGATCCAGCAAGATATGCGCTACTTCAGCAGCAACAATTTCACCCGCCAACCGGTGCCCGGATACGACGCGCCTGAGTGCGTATTGGTACGTGAGGCCGCCGAGGCCCTGAAGGCGGCCCAAGCAGATCTGAAGCCACTAGGGTATGCGCTCAAAGTCTACGATTGTTACCGACCGGCCCAGTCCGTCGCTGCGTTCGTAGAATGGTCGTCGGAGCCAGACGATCCCGAAGCAAAACGGACGCACTACCCCAATTTGACGAAGGGTGATTTGTTTCCAAAGTACATCGCCACGCGATCGGGACACTCGCGCGGTGCTACGCTTGACCTTACCATTGTGCCCATCGGCTCCGAGCCCTCACCCGTCGAGGGCATTCCCGAGTACACCGAGCCTTGCACCGAAGGGGACCCCAACGATAACGGCCTGGACATGGGCACGGGCTTTGATTGCTTCGACCCAAAGGCCAACACGGTCACTAAGGGCCTTACGCCTGTCGAGCAGCAGAACCGGGATCTCCTGCTGGATGTCATGAGCCGCCATGGCTTCAAGAACTATCCGAAGGAGATCTGGCACTTCACATTCCAGCCCGAGCCCTTCCCGGATACCTATTTCGACTTCCCGATCTTGCCGCATCCCGGAAACGGGCCGGACACGCCGGACAAGACGTGACGGTCAACCCCCAGAACGGGATCGTCGAGACGTCCATCCCGGGGCGGCTCGATCGCCTGCGCTGGGGACGATTTCATACGCTGATTGTGCTCGCCCTTGGCATCACCTGGGTTCTGGACGGCCTGGAGGTAACGGTTGCGGGCGCGGTTGCGGGTGCGCTTAAGGAAAGCCCCGTCCTGCAACTCAGCAATACCGAGGTCGGCCTCGCCTCCAGCTTCTATCTGGCCGGGGCCGTATTGGGGGCACTCCTCTTCGGTTGGCTCACCGACCGGTTCGGACGCAAGCGCCTCTTCCTCATTACCCTCGGCGTCTATCTCGTCGCCACGGCGGCCACTGCGTTCTCGTGGAACTTCGCGAGCTTCGCGTTATTCCGCTTCTTGACGGGAGCCGGCATAGGCGGCGAGTACACCGCCATTGCTTCGGCAATCCAGGAGTTCATCCCGGCGCGATACCGTGGCCATACGGATCTCGCCATCAATGGCAGTTTCTGGCTCGGCGCAGGCGCAGGCGCGGCCGGGTCAATCGTCCTGCTCGATCCCAACGTTCTGCCGCCGGACCTCGGATGGCGCGCCGCCTTCTTCATCGGATCGGTCCTGGGGCTAGGTATACTGATCATGCGCCGATGGATCCCGGAGTCGCCGCGCTGGCTCATGACTCACGGTCGCGCGGATGAAGCCCACGAGATCCTCGACCGGATCGAGGACCATCACCGCGATCACGGCCACCACGTCCCAGACGGAAACGAGCCAGCCATGCGCATTCGGACGCGAAGCCACACCCCGCTCAGCGAAGTCTGGCACGCGCTATTCGATCTGCATCGGCGCCGTACACTCGTCGGTCTTACGCTCATGGCGTCGCAAGCGTTCTTCTACAACGCAATCTTCTTTACCTATGCGCTAGTGCTTACCGACTTCTACGGGATCGAGGCCCGCGAGGTCGGTTGGTACCTGCTTCCCTTCGCGGCGGGCAATTTCTTGGGACCGCTGTTGCTGGGACGCCTCTTCGACACGGTCGGCCGGCGTCCCATGATCGCCCTCACCTATGCGATCTCAGGTGTGCTGCTTGCCCTGACCGGAGCGTTGTTCGCCGCGGGCGTTCTCACTGCGGCGTGGCAGACCTTTGCATGGACGGTGATTTTCTTTTTCGGCTCCGCGGCAGCAAGTTCGGCTTATCTCACGGTGAGCGAGACGTTCCCGCTTGAGGTACGCGCACTCGCGATCGCATTTTTCTATGCAGTTGGCACAGGCATCGGTGGCGTGGGCGCACCTTTCTTGTTTGGCGCCCTGATCGACACCGGCTCTCGCTTCAGCCTCTTTGGCGGCTATTTGTTGGGTGCAGGGTTGATGCTCGCGGCCGCTGTCATCGTCGCTCGTTATGGCGTGAATGCCGAGCGCAAGTCGCTAGAGACAGTGGCGAAGCCCTTATCGGCGGTGTGAGGTACTACTCGTCCCGATAAACGCGCTCGCGTCGTTCGTGGCGCTCTTGAGCCTCCACGCTCAATGTCGCGATAGGACGGGCATCCAGGCGCTTGAGGCTGATTGGCTCGCCGGTTTCCTCGCAGTAGCCATAAGTGCCGTCGTCAATTCGCGCGAGCGCCTCATCGATCTTCGAAATCAACTTGCGCTGACGGTCGCGGGCGCGCAGCTCAAGGGCGCGCTCCGACTCGGATGTGGCACGGTCCGCAATGTCCGCGTGCTGCTCGGAGTCATTCTGCAAATGCTCAAGCGTCTCCTTGGTGGAACGCAATATTTCGTCGCGCCAATCGAGGAGCTTCCGGCGAAAGTAGGCCCGCTGCTGATCGTTCATGAACGATTCGTCTTCGGACGGGGTGTAGTCTTCGGGGAGAGGTCTGGTCTTTTTCGCAGTCGCCATCAGAGACATTCCAAACGTGTTCCGTGCTTGCTTGCTCAGTGCCTGCACCGACGTTCACTCGCCATATCGGCATCCCCCCGTCGGACAGCCCCGTATTTACGGAACCGCGTTGGCAAGTCAAGACGCACTCACTGTTGACATATGCAGAAATTGATGCCGCATGCGGCAATCTGCGAGCGGCATTCGGACGCGCCACGATTTACAGCACGCCCGCTCATTTGTTGTGCAGCGCGAGCATGCACTCCAAGATGCGCGACCGGCGTGCAAACCACCCACCCAAACACTTAGGCCGTGCCCTGACATGAGCTAGATTCATGAGCGAGCTTGACATCATCCCATACGCACCAAACTTTCGGGACGAAGTCGTGAAGCTCGCGATTGCTGCGTGGGGCCCCGTGCTCGCAACAACGCGAAATGAGGTCCCGGGCTTCGTCTACGAGGCCTTTTACCCCAGAGGTTGGGAAGCGCGGCAAGCTGCCGATGTGGCCTCGTTGCTCGACAGCCAGTCCGACATGGTTTGGCTAGCCTTGCAGGACGGTGTCGTTGCCGGCTTCGTCGGCATCCGACTTTATCCAAAGGACCAAATGGGCGAAATCCATTTCCTCGCAGTCTCACCGGACAGACAAAGACTAGGCGTTGGTCGCACGCTCCTGACGTTCGCCGAGAACGAAATTCGCGATTGTGGGATGAAGATGGTTATGGTCGAGACCGTTGGCGACTCGGGGCATGAGCCCGCTCGCCGAATCTACGAGTCGCTCGGCTACCAACAATGGCCGGTAGCCCGCTACTTCAAGCCTCTATAGCTGAGGCGGTAAAGGACAGAAGAGAAACGTGCCGTTCTCGACCTATACTGACGCCGCTGGCGATGCCGTCCGCAACCTGGGCGACTATGCGTCAGGGCTCGTGACGCCAACCATCCGGCTGGGCGTCACGGGATTGGCGCGGTCCGGCAAAACGGTTTTCATCACGGCGCTCGTGCACAACCTCATGTCAGGTGGACGCTTGCCGTTCTTCGATGCTGCCGCGGAAGGGCGCTTGCTGCGCGCCTATCTGGAACCGCAGCCAGACGAGATCGTGCCGCGCTTCGAGTACGAGAAACACCTGGCGGACCTTACCGCGACCCCACCGCAATGGCCGGAGAGCACACGCCGGATCAGCCAGCTTCGGCTTACCCTGGAGTATGAAACGGCTAGCTTTTGGAAACGTCAGTTTCGGCGAGAGCGCTTGCATGTCGATATCGTCGACTACCCAGGTGAATGGCTGCTGGACCTGCCGCTGCTCGATCTGTCCTACGAAGATTGGTCTCGGGATGCCGTTTGGCGCTCCCGCGATGCAGATCGCAATCCAGCGGCGAAGGCATGGGAAGAGGCTCTCGCTCAGGCCGATCCGGCTGAGCCTGCGGACGAAGCGCGCGCCGCGACGTTGTCCGACTTATTCAAAGCCTATCTGCATGGTGCCCGCGCAGATCAATACGCCCTGTCGACCATGCCGCCAGGCCGTTTCCTCATGCCGGGTGACTTGGAAGGCTCTCCGGCGCTGACCTTCGCACCGCTCGATGTAAAGACCGAGACCGGCTTCGCACGCGACAGTCTTTGGGCGCTCATGGACCGGCGTTACGAGGCCTATAAGCGTCATGTCATTCGCCCGTTTTTCCGCGATCACTTTGCGCGACTAGATCGGCAGATTGTCTTGATCGATGTGCTGTCCGCGCTGAACGGAGGGTCGACGGCCATGACCGATCTGCAACGGGCCATGCGTGATATCCTGGAGTGTTATCGGACGGGCTCCAATAGCCTCTGGTCCAACCTGTTCTACCCCCGCATCGACCGCATCGTTTTGGCAGCGACCAAGGCCGATCGCCTACACCATGAGAGTCACGACCGGCTTGAAGCGATCCTATCACTCCTTGCTGAGGCGGCGATCGAGAAGGCACAGCATCATGGTTCGGACGTGAAAGTCTTGGCGATGGCGGCGATCAGGGCGACGCGCGAAGCCGAAGCCAAGAAGAACGGCGAGACGCTGCCTTGTATTGTCGGCTATCCGCTTCCCGGCGAGAAGATTGGCCGCCGAACGTTTGACGGCAAAGAAGCCTTCGCGATTTTTCCCGGTGACCTTCCCGCCGATCCGCACGAGGCCATGGCGGGCTGGAAGACAGGCGATGCCGATGTGCGCTTTGTGCGTTTCCGCCCGCCGGACCCGCAACCGCTGCCCTCGGGCGGCTTCGCACCGTTCCCAAACATCCGCCTGGACCGTGCCATGCAGGTGCTGCTTGGAGACAGGCTGGCATGACCGAGACAACAACGAAGAAGACGGCATCGCGCGCGTCCGGAACGCCTAGGCGCAAGCCTGCTTCCTTCCGAGTGGAAGACGTCGAAATCGTTATGCCGCCCGAGCCGCAAGAACTGTCCGACGATCCCGAGCCGGAGGCCGAAGTTTCCGGCCTGCCAAAGCTGGAACGCGGTTTGCGCTGGGGCAGCATATTCCTTGGCGCGCTCGGAGGATTGATCGGGCTCCTCGCCTCTTTGTGGCTCTACGACTACGTGCTTGCCCTCATCGCGCGCGACGACTGGATCGGCTGGGCCGCGATCGGTCTGCTGGCTCTCGTACTGTTCGCGCTGTTGATGATCATCCTGCGCGAAGTCATAGGGCTCATGCGACTGGGACGCCTAGACAGAATCAGGCACGAGGCGGACAGCGCCGCGCGTCAGAACGACAAGCCGCTCGCTGTAGATGTGACAAGGCGGCTGAAGCGGTTTTATCGCGGCCGCGATGATCTGACGTGGGGCATGCAGCGGCTGGCAGAGCATGAGCACGATATCATGGACGCAGAAGAGCTCTTGCGTCTTGGCGAGCGCACGCTCGTCGCGCCGCTCGACCCCGTTGCGCGCAGTATCGTCGCCTCGTCCGCGAAACGCGTGTCGGTCGTGACCGCGATCAGCCCCAATGCGCTTGTCGATATGATGTTCGTGGCCGCGCAGAACATGCGGATGCTGCGTAAGCTCGCAACGCTTTATGGCGCGCGGCCCGGCTTTTTCTCATTGATGAAGCTCGCCCGAATGGTCGTAACCCATATCGTGCTCACGGGCGGGATCGCCCTTGGCGACGACGTGATCCAACAGCTTGTGGGGCACGGTCTCACGGCGCGGCTATCGCGGAAACTCGGCGAGGGTGTCTTTAACGGGGCGCTGACCACGCGGATCGGAATCGCCACAATCGATGTGTGCCGTCCCCTGCCCTATTTGGAGCAACAGCGGCCCCGATTCCGAGAGCTGGTCGCAGAGATCGCCGGGCTAAACTAGAGCCTGACAGGCTCTAGGCACAGGCACGCCTGCTATGCCTTGTTAAACAACTCGCAGCCATCGATGCTTGTCTTCTCGACCCGGCCGTCATCGAAGCGCAACGTCACGAGGATCTCCTCAGCGCAAACGAGGCCTGCCGCATTGATCCTAAAGCCGCTCTCACGATCCATGGAAGCCTGTGACTGCGGCTGGATGCCCGGCGAACTGAAATCATAGGATACACCCGCCACATGCGATTGCATCGCCTTGGGCGGCTCAACCCAAACCACGAAATGGTAGAGCGGCTTTGTGCGTTGCGCACCCATGATCTTGGTCGCCTTACCCTTCGTCCATTTGCTGATGTCGGTGCTCGAGACTTTGGGGGCTGGCAAGGCTGCGACAGTTGCTGGAGCCTCTCCTGACACTTGTTGCTCCCCCGGCCCCATCGGCTTAAACATGACGGGTTCGATGGCTTTCCAAGGCAGGCTATCCTGAGTCTTCGAGCGGGCCGCAAATGACGGCTTCCGAGCAGCTCGGCCCTTCTTGTCCTTGTTGTCTCTCGGCGCGGTTACGCTCAGCTCCTCAGGGATTTCGGCTAATCCTGCAAGGTCCAGCTCTTCGGTCGGCGTAACCCCCGTGTTGGTCTCCGCTGCCTGGGGCGCCGGTAGTGTATCTGCTGGAGGATCGGTCTCGGTGTCTCCGCTGCTCGCGACCGCTGTCCGCGTTGGGAACTCAATCAGGATCTCGACGGCGCCCTCGCCAGCAGCGCCCCCGCCCCTAGCGCCAAGAGCAAGCTCGACTGAGGCCAGCATCTTGCCATCGTTCCCCGCGGGCAGAGCAAGCGCGATTAGCGCTAGTACCACCGCGGCGCTTGCCGCGGTCAGCTGAAGCGTTGCACCAGGCAACCGTCCGAGTTTGGCGCGCGCCCGTCTTGGATGACGGACCAGACTCAATGCACTGAGCGCTAGCTCCATCGCACGAAGCGCAAGCCTCATGGCTCGAAGCGTTAATATGCTGGTCCGCAAGCTAACTATTCTTGCTTGAACAGAGATGCGTGCGGATATCCCGGCCCATCGGAGCTGTGCCGCACGCCCCGCCCGCGAGGCCAGTGCGGCCGCAAATGACCGCGCAGCCGAAACCGCTGCGCGCAATGCCGCCACAAACGCCGACGCGTTACCGATCGCTCCCTGCATACGCTCGAACTTCCCCCTGACAGAAGCTTAGCATAAGGCCGCGACCGGGACAGAAAAACGGCGGCGACGCAAAACGGGTGGGTTTTTCGGCCGATGCAATGATCCTGCGGCAACCTGTCCAACTGTGCATTACTAATAGACTGATTTTGCTTAGAATAATTGATGTCCGGTGGATTGCGGGGATAAGCCGTTACAGCCTGCTGCAACATAGAAGCAATCGTATAGTCTTGAACTTGCGAGTTGGCCGACTGTGGAAGGGGCCGACGGAGAAATCCGAAGGCGCCGGGAAACGGCGGTAGGCTCGTAAGGGCGAGGCAAGCCCGAGGTCATCCAGGCCATGGGTGGCTGAAGGCGGCGGGAAAGGTAGACGCGAAATTCTACGGTCTGGCGGGGTCACCGCAGTACCGTGAGGTGAAACCGGCAGGGTGTTTCGCGCCACTGATCCCACCGCTGACTGGCTCAAGCTTGGCCAAAGCGAGAGCCGCGTCGTAGCAACGCGACGATAAATAAGGGCCGTGGTCAGGTCGCGGCGCTGGCTCTGGGGAGCCCACTCGTGGGTGACTTTGCAGCCGATACCGTGGCCGAGGGGCCGAAAGGTCCCGCGGCGCCGACCAGACGTCCCGAACGGGCGGGTGGTTCGACATCGCAACAGGGAGGCGGGGCCGACAAAGCTCCGCCTTTCCTTGTTTCTGGTCCACGCTTTCTCCTCTTTAGCTGCTGCCGCCGCGCCGATAAGATCGCGCCGTCATGCACCGGAGACTCCAGAGACAATTCCGACCCATCGCCGGGGTAGCCGCGGCCGCGTTGATCCTTAGTGCGCTTGCTGGCTGCGGCACGACGAGTTCCCTCGGAAGTGGCGGCAGTAATAGTGGCCCTGCAGCAGGTACCGACACGAATGTTGGCGGGCTTTGGAGCGGCGGAAGCAAACCCAACGGATTTCCAGGCTTCACCAGGAAGGCTGGTCCGAACGACCGCCCCACGCGCGTTGGCTGGCTATCGGCGCGCGCCTCCCATTGCGGCTTCGTATTCGACCCGGCGCAGCTACGCGCGCAGTACTTTGCCTTCGAGCAGTCCTACGGCGCGGATTCGAAGCGCATGCAGGAAGTCCAGAAGGCTTACGACTACTCGCTGGAGGCCACCGCAGATCGCGCAAAAGAGAATGCCAATTACTGCACGAAAGAGCGCGTCGACGAGATTCGCCCCGAGCTGAACCGCTATCTCGCAGGCGACTTTCGGTTGCTATAGATCGGTGGAGGAACGGTTCAAGCCGCTAGGGAGTTGCCGCCGGTTCGCGCGTAACCTGTAGCTCAACTTGATCGGGTGACGAGCCCACGCCCGACGCCTCCCCGATGCCGGGCGCCATACCCGCGCCTGGGACCGCGAGCGGCCATCCATAGCCAAGCGCCGCAAGCCCCAAGGCAATCACGATCCCTGTCGAAGCGGCCGCGATCTTGAACGTTCGCCATGGCACCCAGAAACCATCCTCTGGTGGCGGCACCGCGACACTGGAAATCTCAGCCTCCTCGCCTGCGAGTATTGCTTCGAAGGCCGCTTCGAGCCGGGCATGGGCGTGCTTGAGCGCCGTCACACGGGCATCTAGCACATCGTCTTGTTCTAGTACTCTGTCGATCGCGCGAGTCTGCTTGCGCGCGAGTTGGCCATCTACATACGCCACCAAGAGTTCGTCGCTGAGTTCGGTCATGATGAAGCTCGCTGTCCCTCGGGATATAGAGTTTCGACAATGGCGGCGGCCTGCGCCGGCGGGCGATCGCTGAGCCGATCCGCCAAGGATGTACTCATACGAATGAGACGCGCGGCGACCATCTCGGACGATACATCGAGGATTCGTCCCGCATCCTCATGTTCGAAGCCCTCGCCGTAGACGAGAAGAAGTGTCAGACGTTGTTGCGGTGGCAGTCCAACCAGAAAACCGATAATCGGCTCATCGCGATAGCCGTCGTCATCGAGGTCGAAAAGCGCTCCGAAAGCCACATCGTCGATTCGGGCCAGTGTCATCGGATCGTCTTCGCCGCTCAACTCGTGCCGCCACTGGCGATAGACCTCACCGAAGGCCCAGACATCCAGCGAAGTTCCGCGCTGATAGTGATGCTGCTCGGCCAGCATGTAGTGCAGCGAGCGCTGCAACAGACCCCGGCCTTCGTCGCGCCCGCCCGCGAGCACATCTGCAAATCGTTTGAGCCTCGGCAGCATGGCGACAAGGCCCGGTCGAACGGAATCGTAGAAATCTTGTGCGTGCACGCCTCAACCCCCGCCTTCTGGTTCATGCGGCGAAGCGCCGGAGTCTTCCCAGCGAATCAAGAGGATACCATATTCCTTTGGCAACTTGGACGGGTGCCGTTAACCTTACCCTCGTATGAATGCTTGCGTCGCACACCACCCTGCCCAATCCTTGCGCAGAAGGGGGATTTGCCGATGACGGCCGTAACCCGCGGCTCACAACCAGCGGAGCGCAAGGCTGCTGCGCCAGCTCAAGAGCAGGGCACGGCGGCGAGCGGCGATGCGTTGGCCGTCAGCAGGCGGACGGCTACGGATGCGGCAGCCTCAAGTAGAACTGCAATCCGTGGGCGGCTCGCCGAACGCATGGCGCAACTCGCAAACAAGGCAGGCGCACCTGCTCAAGCCCCGGCCGCACAGCAAACCGCGGCGCCGACGGCGCAGCAAGCACCGTCCGCGCCAATCCCGCAGTCGCCAGCCCCCAGTGCTTCGCAGGACAAGTCAAAGAAGCCGGCTTCGTCAGTCAAATCACTGACCGAGAGACTAAGAGCCGAGCATTTGTCGCTGGTGAACAAGCTCCACGCCCGCGTGTTGGATACATCCCGCGAGCAACTATTCTTCGTGCCAACGAAGGACACCGAAGCGCTATCCACGCTGACGATCAGAAGCCCGAACCGGGACGCCGGTCACGATTACCGGCCCGTGCCCTGCCAAGTGTTCGACTGGGCCCTCGCTCAGATTCCCGAGGAATTGTCGGGCTTTACTTTCGTTGACTACGGCGCAGGCAAAGGTCGCGCGATGCTCCTGGCGGCGGAACACCCTTTCGCGGCCGTGGCCGGTGTCGAGTTCGCTGTGGAATTGCACGACAATGCCCAGATGAACATTGCTCAGTATCCGCGTTCCAATATGCGTTGCCGTAACGTCGAGTGCGTTCTGGAGGACGCGGTGCAAGTCGGACCGCCGGAAGGCGCCTCGGTGCACTATTTCTTCAACCCGTTTGCGCGCGAAGTGTTCGCCGAAGTCCTGAACAATATTGTGATGGCCTACCGGATGAAGCCGCGGCGGCTCTATCTCATCCTCATCGACCCGGTTGCAACCGATTTGGTCGATGCAAGCGGCGTCTTTGCGCGGGTAGAGCCCTCACAAATTGACGACCTCAAGCTGAGGCTACTCAGCCCATATCCGGTCGCCGTGTACCGATCCTTGGCGTAATGCACCAGGCAGCCGCTCAGCTGCGCGGCACTATTTGACGCCGAGCTTCTTCTGCAGGCTCGACGACGATGTCGTGTACTGAAAGATGAGCTTCTTGTCGGGATAGACGATCCGATGCGCGGCCTGGGCCATGAGCGCAGCCTCATGGAAGCCGGACAGGATCAGCTTGAGCTTGCCAGGATACGTATTGATATCGCCGATGGCGAAGATTCCCTTCTCGCTCGTCTCAAACTTCTCGGTATCCACGGGAATTAGGTTCTCGTCGAGATTAAGTCCCCAATTCGCAACCGGTCCAAGCTTCATCGTAAGCCCGAAGAACGGCAGCATGACTTCAGTCGGGTGCTCGAAGGTCGAACCATCGGCGCCTTTCACTGTGACGCCGGTCAGCTGAGCGTTATCGCCGTGCAGCGTCGTAACCTGGCCGAGTTTGAAAGAGATGTCGCCGCCATCCACCAGTTCCAGCATCTTCTGTACGGAGGCAGGAGCGGCGCGGAACTCGGAGCGCCGATGTAGGAGCGTGAGCGATTTGGCGACGGGCTGAAGGTTTAGCGTCCAGTCGAGCGCGGAATCGCCTCCGCCGACAATGAGGACATCCTTGTCTTTGAAGGCTTCCATCTTGCGGACGGAGTAGAACACCGACGTACCTTCGTAAGCTTCGATGCCGGGTAACGGCGGGCGCTTCGGCGTAAAGGATCCGCCGCCGGCTGCGATTACCACGACCTTGCACTCGAACTGCATGCCGGTATCGGTGCCTACGCGGAAACCATCCTCGATCCTCTCGATCGTGTCGACCTGCTCGTTGAAGTGATATTCGGCGCCGAAGGGCTCGATCTGCTCCATGAGCTGGTCCGTGAGCTGCTGCCCCGTCACCACGGGAAGCGCCGGAATGTCGTAGATCGGCTTTTCGGGATAAAGCTCCGCACACTGACCGCCTGGCCGGTCGAGGATGTCGATGACATGGCACTTCACATCGAGCAACCCAAGCTCGAACACGGCGAAGAGCCCGACCGGACCTGCGCCGATAATGACCACATCGGTCTTAATGACGTCGACTGACATACTGCCTCAGAATTGCTTTTCTGGAATCCGAACCGTGAGCCCGTCGAGCTCTTCGGTCAGCTTGATCTGACAAGAAAGACGGCTCGAAGGGCGCACGTCAAAGGCGAAGTCGAGCATATCCTCCTCCATCGCCTCAGGCTCGCCCGTGGCCTCGCGCCACGCGTCTTCGACATAGACGTGGCAAGTGGCGCAAGAACAGGCGCCGCCGCATTCGGCCGCAATTCCCCGAACCGAGTTCTTCACGGCGGCTTCCATCAAGGTCATGCCCGGTTCGGCTTCGACCGTGTTTTCGGTGCCATCCGGTTGAATGAATGTGACTTTGGTCATGGACTGGGGAGAATTGAAAACAAGTATGCATTTCGGACTTCGGGCCTTAGGTGCTGATGGTCACTGTGCCCGGCAGATCGCACGATCCGGGATGTCCCTCCCGATCTCGGCCCGTGCTCTATAGGGCAATTGAACGTCCGACACCAGTGCCATGCGACAAGAAGGCGTCCGCCCTCTACGCCCTGTCGGGCCCGCCCATTTCGGCAATGAATGTCATGGCTTCCTGGAGCGAGGCTTCGAGCTCAGCAATGTGCGCGGTGCGCTCCTCCGCCCGTGCATTGTCGGATGAGGCCTCGACGCATTCTGCAGCCCGCGCCATTCGCCAGGCGCCCACAGCGCGCGCTGAGCCATTCAGCGAGTGGGCTGCCTCGCATAGGGCCGTGCGCGTGGTGGCAGCACGCAGTTGCTCCAGATACGACAACGACTGCGTACAAAACAAATCCAGGACTTCGCGTTCCAGTGCTGCATTGCCAAGGGTATAGCGCGCCAAGTGGGCCCTATCGATGGGCGCATCGCCTGCCTTGGCACCCGAGCAGCCCGAACCGCTCCCTTGCGCGCGCTCACTTGCCATCGCGATGCTCCGTTCGAATAGCCGTTCAGGATCCGGAACTTGCCGGAAACCGCAAACTCCCTTCGCCACAGTCAGGCACCCAGCTGTTGCATCGAGGTCACTCATGTGCCCTTGGCGCAACTGCTGTTTGACCCGACGCAGGATCGACCGCTGCTGGACTATAGGCGATTCGCAGAACTGGCCTATGGAATTTTCTTTCTTTATAATGGGTTATCGGCCGTTAACCGAAGCAACCGATTCAGCTTTGTTTATTGCTAAGGATTCGTTAACGATGTTGGCATGAGGGGGAAAAAGCGTTGGGGACCTTCCGGTTAGGTTAGACCGGACGAGAGGCGGTCCCCCCCGGACGCAATGCGCCGCGCGTGGCGGTGTTTGAAGCGGGCGGCATAGAGTTCTCCTACTCTGAGTATCAAGTGGTGCGAGGAACGCGTAATGGCGCAGGAACAAGCGAAGTCGGCTCCGGAAAAGGAAACTTCCGACGAAAAGGAAAAGGGCAAAGGGCCCCTTGAGGCAATGATGGGGGGTACGTCGCAGGACGACGCGGAGGATACACCCACGCTGCCAAGGCGCTCTTCATTGGCCGACCGGCTAAAGGCCGAGCAGCGCCGTCGCGATGAACCCCGAGGCGAAGCGGCTTCGAAAGGCGAAGAGGCCAAAGCGGAGACCAAGGAGCAGCCTAAGCCGCAGGCCAAAACGCTACCCCTGAAGACTCCACAAGAGGACGCGGGCGCCGGAGACGCATCCGAAGGCGTAAGCGCTGCCCCCTCGCCGAAGCATCTGGCCCGGACGAGGCGTCCCGCAGGCCCGCCGCCGCAGCGTCGGCTTTCAGCCCCCGCAAATGATGACATCCCATCTATTGGCGGACTGATCTTCGCACTGCAACAGCGTCCGGCACGCACGCCATTCCTGATCGCGTTGGGGGCGTCCATTGCGTGGTTTATCCTTGGCGGTTTCTTCGCATTTGGCGTCATCTCCGATGCGAGCAGCACGGCCAGTGCGGTTCTTTCGTCGACAGCCGCCATTCTCGTGCCGATCGTCGTTTTCTGGTTCCTCGCCCTACTGGTGTGGCGCGCTCAAGAACTGCGTCTTATGGCCTCGGCTATGACGGAAGTGGCCGTAAGGCTGGCCGAACCCGACAAGCTTGCGGAACAGTCCGTCGCCTCCGTAGGTCAGACCATTCGCCGCCAGGTAGCGGCCATGAATGACGCCATCTCGCGCGCCATTGGCCGGGCCTCGGAGCTTGAAGCCATGGTTCATAACGAGGTTGCCGCCCTGGAGCGGTCCTACGGCGAGAACGAGCTCAAGGTCCGAAACCTCATCAACGAATTGGCGACGGAGCGCGACGCGCTGACGAACAACAGCCAGCGTGTGAGCGAGGCGCTGAAGGGCGTCGGCGCACAGATTTCACGCGATATCGCCAATGCCAGTGGCTCGATCGACCAACGGCTATCCGAGCGCGGCACGCAACTGACTGAACTCCTGGTCGCGCGCTCCAACGAAGCCGCCGAGCAGGTCCATCAGGCGCAGACGAAGATCTCCGAACAGGTCCCTGGCCTCATCGAACGCATGGCGAAGGAACAGGGCCGTCTCACCAAAATCATCGACTCGGCCACGAAGAACCTAACGTCGCTCGAAACCACCGTGACGGAAAAGACAACCCTTCTGGACAACACCATGAAGGACCGCACGGAGGCGCTTCAGACCTCGTTGGCCGAACGCATCAAAGGTCTCGAGTCGACCGTCGCAGAAGGCGCGATCGTCCTCGACAAGACCATGTCCGAACGCACCGATGCGCTGACGGCTGTCGTTGCACAGAGCGCGGTTACGCTCGACAAAACGATGACAGACCGCACCGAGGCCCTAACGAACGTTGTTGCAGAGAGTGCTGTCACGCTCGACAAGACGTTGGGCGACCACACCGAGGCGTTCACCAATCTCGCGGCCGAAAGCGCGGTCGCCTTAGGTCAGACCTTTACCGAAAAGACCGACGACCTCACAAACCTTATGGCGCAAGGCGCCGTTGCTCTCGAAACGACCCTGACGGAGAAGACTCAAGCCCTCACGAATGTGGCGGCTGAAAGCGCTGTGACGCTCGACAGGATGCTTACGGAGCGCACCGACACGCTCAACACAGTCATTGCGGAAAGCGCTGTGACGCTGGATCAGTCGCTGAACCAGCGGACAGCGGCATTCACCAACGTGGTGGCGGAGAGTGCCGTCACTTTGGAGAAGACGCTCCAGGACAAGACAGATGGCCTGACTAACATGGTCGCCGAGAGCGCCGTCACCTTCGAAAAGACCCTGGCGGACCGCACCGAGGCGCTGAATGCAACTGTTGCGGCCGGCACGAAAAAGCTCGGCGAGATGGTTGCGGAGCAGACCAACGCGCTCACGGGCCTCGTGGCCCAGGGCGCCGTTACGTTCGACCAAACACTGCAGGAGCGCACAGCGGGTCTCGCGGCGGCGGTCGAGGAGCAAACATCGAAGGTCGACAAGACGCTTGCAGACCGCACGGCGCAGTTCACGTCCGCCGTCAACCAAGGCGCTATCGCGCTCGACAAAACGCTGGCGGAGCGTTCCGACACATTCACCAAGCTGATTACCGGCCAAGCGGATACATTCACGCAGACCTTGCTCGACCGGGCGAAGGGTTTGGAGTCGTCGATCACCCAGCAGGCTCAGTCATTCGACAAGGTCATGAACGAGCGCGCTCAGTACGTGATCAACGCTCTGGCCGAACGGTTGAAGGTCATCGAGACCACATTCGGTCAGAACACGGCCGAAACGGACAAGATGCTCGGCGAGCATACGCGGATGGTCGGCCAGGTGTTCTCGTCGCAGACCATGCAACTCAACGAGGTCTTGGCGAACAACTCGCAGATGATGCAACAAACGGCCGAGCAGGTCGGTGCGCAGTCTACCGAGGCTGTCAATATCTTGACGAACCAGACCGGCACGCTGCGTGAGGTCTCACGCGGCCTGCTCGATCAGATCCATGGCCTGACCCAGCGTTTCGAAAGCCAGGGCCAGGCGATCCTGACGGCCGCCAAGGCGCTCGACTCGTCCAATGCGAAGATCGACTCGATCCTTGAAGGCCGCCATCAGGCGATCATCTCTCTGCTGCACACGGTAAACACCAAGGCGCAAGAACTCGACGGCATGATGCGGAATTACTCCGGCCTCATGGAAAGCGCCCTGACCCACGCAGAAGAGCGGGCCAAGCAGATCACAACATCGCTCGGCAACGAAACCAGCGGCCAGGTCCAGCAGACTCTCGGCCAGATCGAGAAGCTGCGCGAAGAGGCGCAGGCCCATACTGCCCGCGCGGTGAATGACCTCAAGGGCAACTTCGAGACTGTTATCACCCAGGTGGGACGTCAGCTCGAACAGATCCGCGGTCAGTTCGACAATACATCACGCGGCATGCGGGAACAGGCGCAGAAGACCGCCGTGGATCTCGACTCGCTTCGCCAGAACATGCAGCAGCGTCTGGACACCATGCCGGAACAGGCTGCTCAGGCGACGACTGCGATCCGCAAGGCGCTTAACGATCAGCTGCGTGAGATCGAGTCGATGACGCCGAACCTTACACAAGCGGCCTCGCAAGCCGCGGTCCAGGCCGCAACGCAGGCGGCATCCACGGCGGCAACGCAGGCGGCTAAGGATGCTGCACGGCAGGCTGCTACCGAGGCTGCATCCGTGGCCGCACTAGAGGCAGCAAACCAGGCCGCGTCTCAGGCAGCGGCACAAGCCGCGACACAGGCGGCCAACGAGGCAGCACAACAGGCAGCGGCACAAGCCGCAACACAAGCGGCCAACGAGGCAGCGCAACAGGCTGCGGCACAAGCCGCGACACAGGCGGCCACGGAAGCGGCACAACAGGCTGCATCGCAGGCCGTTTCGCAAGCAGCCACACAGACCGCTCAGCTTGCAGCGGCGTCCTTTGCTCCGGCTGCAGCTCCAGCGCCCGCACCAGCAGCGCCGCCGGCTGTCGACCCGCTTGGTGCGGTCCCGCTAACGCTCAACCCAGAGCCGCCTCATCAGCAGCCCGCGGCCCCGCAGCCGACGCCATACGCGCCGCCCGCTGAGGAGCCGCGTCCGGCTTCTGACGACTACGGACTACCGCCTATGCCGCGCTTCGACGCGCATGGGCGCCAGGTTACGGGCGGTCAGGATGCAACGGACCTGGACCAAGCAGCGGGCGGCTTGCCGCCGCAGCTTACCGGCGGCCAAGGGCAACAGTCCTGGGCTCCGGCGGAGCCTGAGCCTCAACGTGGGGGCTACGCCTCGACGGGTGCTGGCCAGCTTCGCATCGACGAGCTCGCACGTTCAATCGATGTCAGAACCGCCACAGAGGTTTGGTATCGCATGCGGGCCGGCGAGCGGGGGGTGCTTGGACGGCACATCTACACGTATGAAGGTCAGGCGACGTTCGATGAGATCTCGAACCGCTATGACCGGGACCCCGACTTCCGCAACACGGTCGATCGATATGTCGCTGACTTCGAGCGGCTGCTTGCCGAAGCCGAGCAGTCCGACCCAACCGGCAACATGCTGCAGAACTATCTGACATCCGAAACCGGGCGCGTGTACCTACTGCTCGCCCATGCGAGCGGCCGGCTCCGGTAAGGATAGCGCAGCACGAGGACAAGTGGAGGCGAACCTAAACCGGTCCGGCTCCCCCAAATGAAAACCCCCTCCTCCCATCCCGGAGCGAGGGGGTTTTCGTTTGTCCTGGGGCCGGTTTTGCGAACCCAGTGCCGTCGCCATCACCAAGTGAGCGCCGCGCCGGCAGTTGCGCCTGGCCTAGCGCTAACGCCGTTGCGCGGTGCCAGGCCGTGATCCGCCGAAGAGGAAGCTGGCTGGATTGGCTTCGAATTTCCTAAGTACGCGATCCATCGTCGCCGCGGTCCGCCGCGCCTGCTGCATGGCAGCGCTAAAGTCCTGCATGCCTTTCTTTGCCTCTAAGGACAATTCGTCCAGATTCTTGTCGAGCTTGGCCGTGATCTGCCTGAAGTCCTCAGCGCCCGAACGAAAGTCGATAATGGCTTGCTCGATCTCGTCGTTCTGGCTCTCCAGCATCGTAGTGACTTCTTCGACATTCTTCATCGTGCTGGTGATCTGCTGCTCATTTGCGGCGATCAGTGCATCCAAGCGCTTGATAAAGGCATTGGCCGTGTTCAGTGCGGCCGGCGCTGCGTCGAAGATGCCAGCACCGGCCATCGGCGCCGCCTCGATCGTTGGGATTGGGTTATCGTCCGTCGCCACGAGAAGCGGCGAGTCCGGGGACCCCGCTGAGATCTCGACGCCACTGCCACCGGCCAGCCCCATGGATTTGATGGTGGCAAGCGAGTCCTCGCGGATTGGCGTGTTATCGCTCACGCTGATCACGACACGGACTTTGCGCGCGTCTTGCGGATCGAGTGCAAAGGACTGGACCTCGCCGACTTTGATCCCATTGAAGCCGACACGTGACCCTGTCGTCAGTCCGGCGACAGAGCTATCGAAGACGATCTCATAGCGATTGCCGCCCCCGGCGATATTCGCGACCCAGAAGACAAACATGAAGATGAGTGCGAGCGCGCCTAGGATGAAGCCGCCGATCATCAGGTAGTTGGCACGAGTTTCCATCGGATCCTCTCAAAAGACGCGTCGCGCCGGTCAGCTGACCACCCGCCGCTCCTCAGCGGGGCTCGCGGCCCGGGCGCGTTCGCCACAAAAGTACTCTTCAATCCACGGATGGTCTGGCTTGCTTTGCAGCTCTGCGGGCGATCCGGTCCGGACGATCTTCTGGTCGGCCAGAACCGCCACCCTGTCACATACCGTGAAGATCGTATCAAGGTCGTGCGTGACCATATAGACCGTAAGCCCAAGTGTCTGTTGCAGCTTACGAATAAGATGATCGAACTCTGAGGCACCAATTGGGTCGAGACCGGCTGTGGGCTCGTCCAGAAATACGATCTCAGGATCGAGCGCAAGGGCTCGTGCGAGGCCTGCGCGCTTACGCATGCCGCCAGACAGCTCTGATGGATACTTGTGCGCCGCTTCGGGCCGGAGCCCAACCATGGACAGCTTCAAAAACGCAAGATCGTCCATCATCGACTGCGGCAGGTTCAAATGCTCGCGCATGGGAACTTGGATGTTCTGCAACACCGTTAGCGACGAAAACAACGCGCCGTCCTGGAAGAGGATGCCCCAACGTTTCTCGATCTCCAGTCGCGCTTCCGCGCTGAGCGTCTGTTCTTCCTGACCGAAAAGCGTAACCACGCCATTGTCCGGTTCGACAAGGCCGGTGATCACGCGCATCAACACGGACTTGCCTTGGCCCGATCCTCCAACAATGGCCAGGATTTCGCCGCGGAACACATCAAGGTCGAGCGACTCCCAAATCTGGTGCGAGCCGAAACTCTTGGCGAGCCCGCGAACGCGGATCACGATTTCCTGCCCGTCTTCGACGATCACTGGCCGATCCCCGCGAGGAACATGGCAAAGATGCCATCGATGCAGATAACGAGAAAAATCGCCTTGACGACGGCGGCGGTCACATGCGTACCGAGGGACTCCGCGCTGCCTTGCACGCGCAAGCCCTCAAGGCAGCCTACCAGCGCGATGATGATGGCGGCGAAGGGTGCCTTGATCATGCCGACCATGAAATGACGGAAGCTGACGATCTCTTGGAGCTTGTCAATGTAAAGCGGCGGATCGAGCCCGAGCATGACCCAAGCCATGACGCCGCCGCCGACAAGCGCTGCGATGTCGCCCATGAAGGTCAGCAGCGGCAATGCTACAATGAGCGCCGCGACCCGGGGCAAGACAAGCGTATCCATAGGGTCGATGCCGAGCGTGCGCATCGCGTCGATTTCTTCGCGCATCTTCATAGAACCGATCTCGGCGGTAAACGCCGACCCGGAACGGCCCGCCACCATGATCGATGTGAGTAGGATGCCAACTTCACGCAAGGATAGGATCGCGACCATGTTCACCGCCATGACCTCGGCCCCGAAGTAGGACAGCTGGACCACGCCTTGTTGCATCACAACCGCGCCGATCAAGAAGCAGATCAGAAAGATGATCGGTAGCGCTCGCAAGCCCGCGTAGTCGAGGTGATGGATGAACGAGATCGGGCGAAAGCGCCAGGGCTCACGCACGGCGCGGGCGGCCGCGACGGTTACCTCACCCAAAAACGACGTCAGCGCGATCGTGTCTTGCCAGATGCTCGATGCGCTTTTCTTTGTCGTTTCAACAAACTGCTGAAAGGGAGAGACTTCGTCGATCTCAGGCAGTTCGCCCTGACCGCGACGATGAACCTCCTCGATCAGGATACGGAAGCTGTCTGTCGCGCCCGCATAGCGCGTCTTCAGACCACCCCGCTGCCAGGCGCCTGCCGTCCGCTGAAGGAGCCATGCGCCAGACGTGTCGATTTCGGCAATGCCGGAGATGTCCATCTCACCCGTGAACTCTGACGACGGCGGTATCGGGACCTTCAGGCGCTTCAGTTCCTCGTCAAGAACAGCAGCCTCGGAGATGGTCCACGCACCGCTCGCAATAAGGCGGAACGTCGTGCCACGCAGCTCGACCCGGAATCCCGGCGCCTCGGTCTCGGTCTGAAGGACGAATTGATTGTCGCGCTTTAGCATGTAAGGGCTTGGCCTGGCTCAGAATCTAAGCTTCTTTGTGGCAGTCGGCGCAAATGGTAGCGGGACCGTTTTGGCCGAAAACAACGGAGAAATAAAGGAGCGATGGGACGTGAACGCGCCGAGCGTGATGGCGACGGCAAGCCGCTGACCCTCTCGGTTCGCGTGGAACACTGGCCTATTCGAGGTCAGTTTACCATCGCGCGCGGGTCGAAGAGCGAGGCGGTCGTCGTCCTGGCGGAACTGAGCGACGGTACCGCGACTGGACGAGGCGAATGCGTCCCCTACGCGCGCTATGGCGAGAGCGTCGACGGCGCGGTCTCAGCCATCGAAAGACTGCGTCCAGAGCTTGATGGCGGTCTCGACCGTGATCGCCTCGAAACGCTCTTGCCAGCCGGTGCCGCGCGCAATGCTGTTGACTGTGCACTATGGGATCTTCAGGCCAAGCGATCGGGCTTGAGCGCCACTACGCTCGCGGGCCTAGCGCCGCTTCATGCGGCTCAAACAGCCCTTACGATTTCCTTGGACGAGCCGGGCGTGATGGCGGCAAAGGCGCGAGAGAGCGCCACGCATCCATTGTTGAAGCTCAAACTGGGTAGAGATGGTGACGCCGACCGAATGCGGGCTGTTCGAGACGCCGTTCCCGGTGCCCGCCTTATCGTCGATGCGAACGAAGCTTGGCGCACGGATCTCGTCCAGTCCCTTCTCACCGTGGCGGCCGAAACTGGCATCGAACTCGTCGAGCAGCCTCTGCCCGCCGGCGAGGACAGCCTCCTCGCGGAGATCGTCCATAACGTTCCAATTTGCGCGGACGAATCCGCGCATGACAGCACAACCCTTGAGCAGCTCGTGGGACGCTACGACGCCGTCAATATCAAGCTCGACAAGACGGGCGGCCTTACAGAAGCGCTACGCATGGCGGATCAAGCCCGTGCATTGGACGTCAAAGTCATGGTCGGTTGCATGGTGGCGACATCACTCGCCATGGCACCGGCCATCCTCGTGGCGCAGACAGCCGACTGGGTCGATCTTGACGGGCCTCTCTTACTGGCCCGCGACAGAGAGCCAGCGCTTACCTATGCGGGTGGGGAGGTCTACCCGCCCTCGCCCGCGCTTTGGGGCTGAGGACCTGTTTTTGCGTGGCCGACGACGAGCCCTCCGTGCCAGCGCCGGCGTAGCACCATGGCCGCAAGCGTCCCGGTCGCGGCGATGCCGGCCATTACCGCATACCCTTCGCCGCCGAGAGTCTCATACAGCGGACCACAGAGAAGTGTAGCCGTTCCCATCACAAGGCCTGCAACGACGGCTGAGAACAAACCTTGAGCGGTGGCGGAGCGGTCCTCCGGGATCGCGTTTGTCAGAAAGTGAATGGCGGCCAAATGCGCGGCACCGAAGCTCATGGCGTGGAGCGTCTGGAGGATCGCGGTGGGCCAGAACGGCGGATCGAACGCCATCAGGCTCCATCGCAGGACCGTCAAGAAGCCCGCCAAGACCAGTAGCCGCGCCGATCCGACGCGGCCGATAACCCGTCCCGACATCGCGAAAAGTAGCACTTCCGCTATAACGCCAATCGACCACAACGCACCGATCGCGCCGCCGGAGAACCCTTGCGCCTTCCAGTGAAGCGAACCAAACGCATAGAGAAGGGCGTGGCTCCCGTGCACGAGACTCGTCGCAACAAGAAACAGTAAGAACATCGGTGAGCGGATGAGTGCGACGGCATCGGACAATCGCAACCGCCGCGCCGGGGCCCCCTCGCCTGCTTGCGTGGAGCGGCCGGCCACGGCCAAGTCCCGGGGAATGAAGTAGGTCCCCACGATCATCAACGCCGTCGCGCCCATGAGTAGCGGCACAACGAGCCCCGCGCCAGCCTGCTGAATAACCACGCCAACCCCCAGACTAGCCGCGATAAAGCTGAGCGAGCCCCAAAGCCGGACCTTGCCGTAGTCGAGGCGGGCCCGCCGAACGCCGGTGATCGCAATCGTCTCTGTGAGAGGCATCAGCGTGGTCGATGCAATGGCGACAAGCACCATCGCAAAGAACATCTGCCAAAACCCGCTTGAGACCCAAAGAGCCCCATAGGCGATCAGCGATGCCCAGGCCGAAACGACGAGCACGAAGCGTCTGTCCCCAAAGAGGTCCGCCAGGAAGCTCACTGAGGGCGCAATGATGATGCGTCCAAACAACGGGGTCGCAATCAGGATCGCGATCTCATCTGACGTGAAGCCGCGCCACTGCATCCAAACCGGCAGGTAGGGCAAGTAGCAGCCGATGATCAGGAACAGCACCGTGTAGAGAAAGCTCAAACGCCAGGCGAGCGAGCGGCTCGTCGCCTGCGTAGCTGTCTCAGGTGACGTAAGGCCATTCATGATCGTTAACCATTCCCTCTCTACGCTGACGAGCTTCGAGCGCACCGTCGAATCAGCTAGTGTCTTGGCACCATGCTGAACCGCGCAACGAGCGCCTCTCAGGCTCTGTCTTCAGAAGACAGCACTCCGCAAGTCAGCGAAGCTGAGGACGCGGAATACGCCGCACTTGAGGCGACACTCAGGAGTTCCGAGCTTGGCCGCCGATTCTTGGCGGACTATGCGCGCCAGCACCCAACTCCGGAAGTTAAATTGCTGCTAGACGCCGTGGCGCGGCTTGAAACAGCATCGCAAGAACCGGATCGGAGAATTCAAGCTCACGGTCTAGTGTCCGAACTGGTGGCGATGAGTGAAACCATCAGCGAGATGCGCCGAGAGATTTGCGCGCTCAACCTTTCGGACATTCCGGAGAACGACCTCATCACTGCGCCGTGTGCCTTCGAACAGATTCTCGAAGCCTCGGCTCAGGCGACCTCCGACATCCTGACGGCACTTGAGGAGATACAGAACGTCTCCACGGCGCTGCGCGAGAAGGGGATCGCGCTGGAGAGTTGCGACAGGCTGGACGAACGCGCGGTCGATATCTACACAGCGTGCGCCCGGCGGGAGATCGCGGGACAGAAAACGGCCGATGTCCTGAACCTGCTGCGAGACGTGGAGCGCCGCGTCGATGCGCTGATCGAAGACTGGAGCGACCACGAGACGCAGAACCTCCTGGATGCCGCCAAGGCATTGGACGTAGGCGAGGCCTTCGAAGCGGTGGCCCCAGGGCCCCGAAACGACAACACGCGCCCAGAACGGCGTGAATCCTCCCAGGACGAGCACTCCAATAAAGCGGAGAAGACGCCTGAGGACCGGACTGAGCACCAACAGCCCGTGCCGCGCCGCGCCAATCGGCTCGTACCGCAGGATGACCTCCAGCCAGCGTCCGAAGCGCTGGCCCCCGCCCATGAGGTTGAGCCCGAAGCATTGCCGGCTAACCCTGGCCCCCTATTCGATGGACCGCGCCCGTTCGCGAGTCCCGAGCCTTTGACGCTTGAAAAGCTGATCGCGGCGCAGCGTACCGCGCTGTTCGGCTAAAAATTATGTCAATAATTCTAGTGCGTTAGATGCGACGGGCTGAAAACCACTCTCGGGCCCTTGAAAGCTCCCTGGCGCTTACCCATCTCTGGCGGGACGCAAACTTCCCCAACGCGTCCCCCAAACTGACGCATGCAAATGCGAACGGCTCGGTTCCCCCCAACCGGGCCGTTTTCTTTTGCCCGGGCCTAGCGGACGCGGCGCGGGCAAAAAAACAATCGTTTGCTCTTGAAGACCAAGGGCCCGACTCCCATTTCCAGCGAGACGCAAGTTCCCCCAACGCGTCCCCCAAACTGACGCATGACACATGCGAACGGCTCGGTCCCCCCACCGGGCCGTTTTCTTTTTGGCGGCGCAGACAGATTAGGCCGCCGTCTTCCTCCTGATCAGTCTCTTGGGATTGAGACGCGTCAAAAGGCGTCTGCGTTCTGGCAGACCGAGATTGTGGGCCGCCAGCACATTGTCGAGGAACTGCTGTGCGGAATTCTCCCAACTGAAATTCAACGCATGATCGCGGGCATCCTCGCGACTGAGCTCAAGCGCTCTGAGGGCTGCGGTTTTGAGGTCGCTATGCAGAACGCCGGCGGCAGGGTCAGTAATCACATCCTTGGGTCCATGGACCGGATAGGCCGCAACCGGAACACCACACGCCAGCGCCTCCAGAAGCACGAGGCCAAACGTATCCGTGAGGCTGGGAAACACGAACACATCACCGGACGCATAGGCCTGCGCGAGTTCTTCGCCTTCCTTGGGGCCGGTGAAATGGACGTCAGGATAGGCCCGTTCCAGCTCCGCCAACTGCGGGCCACCACCCACCACGACCTTGCGGCCGGGCAGATCAAGCTTCAAGAACGCCTCTATGTTCTTTTCGACAGAGACACGCCCGATATACAGGAAGACCTTATCGCCACCGAAGAGTCGGACATCCCGGGGCCGGAACAGGTCGACGTCAACGCCGCGCGTCCAGCGCATCATGCGCTGGAAGCCTTTAGCCGCCAGGTCCTCTTCCACCGATGGAGCGGCGACAAACAAGCCCGCGCCCGAATTGTGGAAGCGCCGCTGAAAGGCATAGCCCCAGGACTCCGGGACTGGCAGCCGTGCAGAGACATACTCCGGAAAGCGCGTGTGGTAGCTCGTTGTGAAGGGGCGCTTGTGCTTGCGGCAATAGCGCCGCGCCAGAAGTCCGAGAGGTCCCTCCGTCGCGATATGCACGAAGTCAGCGCCAACGCTATCGATATAGCGGTCGACCATGCCAGGTGTCGCCAGCGCCAGCCGAATCTCCGGATAGGTCGGACACGGGAGCGTGCGGTACTGCGATGGAACGAGGAAACTGAGCTCCGCGCCGAATTTGGGAGTCTCCTGCGCAAGCCGCTCATAGGTGCGCACAACCCCGTTGACCTGGGGATACCAGGCGTCGGTGACGACGAGAACGTGCATCAGGCGACCGCCTCAAGCTCCTTAGAGGAAGTTTCGGGCTGATGGACGCCAGTATGAGGATTCCAACGGATGATCTGGAAGACTCCTTCTTCGGTCTCGACCACTGCCGTGCAGCTCTCGACCCAATCGCCCGTGTTTATGTAAACCACGTCTGCGAGCTGACGCATAGCGGCATGATGAATATGCCCGCATATCACGCCTTGAGCACCACTTCGGCGCGCCTCTTGCGACAACGCGTGCTCAAACTCGCCAATGAAATTCACCGCTCGCTTTACCTTGTACTTCAGATAGGCCGACAGCGACCAATATGGCATCCCGAACCAGCGGCGAACCGCATTGAGATGCGTATTGAACCATAAGGCGGTGACATAGCCCCAATCACCGAGAAAGGCCAGCCATTTGGCATAGCGCACGACAACGTCGAACTCGTCGCCATGCATGACCAAGAATTGGCGTCCATCTGCGGCTGTGTGCATCGTCTGGCGCTCGATCGCGATTCCGCCGAACTGAGACCCGCAATACTCGCGCATAGCCTCGTCGTGATTGCCGGGGATGTAGATGAGTTCGGTGCCCTTCCGAACCTCGCGAAGCAACTTCTGTAGAACGTCGTTGTGAGGCTGCGGCCAGTAGACCCCGCGCCGGATGCGCCAGAAGTCTACGATATCGCCGACAAGGTAGATCCGTGGTGCTTTGTGAGACTTCAGAAAGTCCAAGAAGGCTTCGGCTTGGCAAGCTTTAGTGCCAAGATGAATGTCGGAAATGAAGAGGGCCCGATAACGCTGAACCTGAGCGTCAGCCTGCCCCTCATCTTCTCTGCGAGTGTCCAACATATTAGGGCGGCGAATAGTCGTAAATTGTATCAGCCTTGTGACAC
>JASJEH010000027.1 GCA_030064755.1 Methyloceanibacter sp.
AAGAAAAGCAAAATCCCGGTGTTCAATATGGGATATCTTATTGATTCCTATACAAATTCGCCGAGATTTGATAGTCTGTCAGGGCCGTCGAAAAAGGCATATCGGGTTTACCTGGAACGCATCCGAGCCGAGTTTGGCGACATGCCGTTTCCGGCCATCACGGACCACCGATCGCGCCGGGTGATTGCCCAATGGCACGCCGACATGGCGACAACACCACGGGCCGCAAACTACGCGCTCACGACTTTGCAAACCCTTCTGGGATGGGCGCAGGATCAGGGCTTTATCAAGGAACACCATGCAGGCGGGCTACAGAAGTTCAAGATCAACTCTCGGGCCGGGATTACATGGTCCGACGATCAGATCGCACGGATCGACCTGATGCCGCCCCAGATCGCCCATGCCTGCCACTTGGCTCTCTGGACCGGTCAACGCCAAGGCGACCTGTTGTCCATGACATGGGCGAACGTCCACGACGATCACATCATGCTCACGCAGAACAAAGGAAAGGTCCGCGTGTTCGTCTACCTCACACCGTCCCTGCAAGCCGTTCTGGACGCGCTGCCGCGCTACCCGGTGTCATCCTACCTGCTGAACGGCACACGGGGCTATGCGTGGCGTTCTGGCTTTCGTGGGGCACAGCAAAAAGGGTTCAAGCAGGCCGGCATCGAAGGCGTTCGGTTCCACGACCTGCGCGGCACCTTCGAAAACCGCCTATGGGAATCCGGCTGCACGGAAGCCGAAGCCTATTCGATCACAGGCCGGCCGATGAAAGGGTCTGCCTCCTCGTATTATCGGCGCTCGAAAGAGCTATCCAGGGCTGCCATGCTGAAGCTGGAGGCGCATTTTGGCGGTCAGCACTCCAACCTAGTGGTGATGAAAAATGGGACGTGAAATCCGAAAAGTACCGCCGAATTGGGAAAGCCCTGTGGTTATGAGGCCATACGGCCGAGAAGAGGCGCAACCAATGTATGATGAGCGGTTTGAAGAGCGATTTGAAGAATGGCTTGCAGATTTTGATCGCGTCCGACGTGGCGAACTGGATAATCTCGAAACCGAATGTTACCCGCGCGGGCTTGCTGATTGGTTGCAGGACGACGGCGTTCCGCCAAACCCTGACTATTACCGGCCATGGAAAGACGAAGAGGCGATTTGGTTTCAAGTCTGGGAAACTGTCTCGGAAGGGACGCCCGTCAGCCCAGCTTTTGAAACCAAAGGCGAGCTCATCGACTACCTCGCAGAGAACGGTGATTTCTGGGATCAAAAGCGCTGCCACGAACCCGACTGGCAAAGACTTTGGGGCGGCACTCCCGGAGTATCGGGATGGGGCCATGAACGGGCAAAAGCGTTTGTCAACGCCGAGTGGGCGCCGAGCATGGTGGTGACCGGCGGACAGGCAATTGACGGCAAGTTTGCGGTCTAGATGGTGAACAGACTTGCACCAAATTTTACACCAAATTTTTTCGGGCTGAAGGAGGCGAGGCGTAAGTGACTGGGATTTATGGTGATGCTGGACGGGTTCGAAGCTTAGACACTCTGATTAAGAGTCAGCTGCTAAATTGTTGTTTTTACTGGACTTCGTTAAAATTTGGTGTCGCCCAAAGCCCAAAACGGGGCGTTGAAATCCCTTATCTTTTTCGGATTTTACACCAAATTTTCGGGCTGATTTTGGAAACTTATGGAGAGCGTGATGTGGGACTTTGTGACAGGCCGCAATATCAAGAGAACCCGGACGCAGCACATCTGCAAACAGTGCGGCAAGCCGATAGAGGCGGGCAGCCCTGCCCGGTACTTGTCGGGCAAGTACGACGGCGAATTTCAGTCCAGCTACGAACACGTGGAATGCCACGCAGCTTGGCAGGCATTCAGGGAGCTATGCGGCTTCTATGGCTACGAAGAAACACCGTGGCTCTGGGATGACTATGAACTTCGGTACGACCATCAGGACTGGCTGAAAGAAAACCACCCAATCGTCTACAACCGCCTGTTTCCTGCTTCAGTTGACCACCCCGCACCCCTTCACCCTACCTCAGTGGGGGCATGAATGGTCACCACCCTGAGCACAGATACGATTATCGCTGAAGCTGATAAGGCACTGACCGAAGTCGAGAGCCAAGTCTGGTGGGCGGACCATACAGCGCTGGCCAGCGCAGTCCAAAGGCTCAAGGAACTTCGTGACAAGGACAACAAGGCCCCTTCCCCAACCCATGGAGAGCGTGATGGATGAGGATCTCTGCAACTGTTTCGGAGACTTGGGTCTCCACGCGAGTACGCATGTCCCGCTTGGCTGTGATAAGGAGTGCTGCGATCTGTGCGGGAAGCCTATTCAAGAGGGCGCCACGGATGTTCTGACCGCGCTCAATTCGATGCCCGTTAGCGCCGAACCATCAAAGACAGACAAGGAACAACCCGCATGACCACCCACGTCAAAGGAGTTCAATGAAATGGGCCGACAAGTCAGAATGGTACCGAAAGACTGGCAGCATCCGAAAAACGCCGCAGGATATTACATCCCCTTGATCGAAGGCTCGTATGCCGCAGACGTTGCGCGATGGGACGAAGGCAAGCGACAATGGGACATGGGGTTTCGTGAAAGCTGGGAATCGCAACTAGAGATCACGTATGTTCCGCGCAAACCTGACGAGGATTGCTCATATGAGGAATGGGATGGCGAGCGCCCGGTCGAGGCCAATTACATGCCTGTTTTTGAGCCCGGCACGGCAACGCACCTGATGATGTACGAAGACACAAGCGAGGGCACGCCGATCTCTCCCGCGTTCGAAACGGCGGAGGAATTGGCACGCTGGCTTACAGACAACAAAGCGAGCGCCTTCGGAGACATGACTGCCTCCTACGAGCAATGGCTTGCTACTGCAAAAGCAGGATGGGCGCCGTCTGCCGTTATAAGCGGTGGCGTCTTTATGTCTGGGGTCGAGGACTCGGACCGGCCATGACCCGCTCCCGCCTCCTATCCTCTATGCCTGATGGGGTTGTTATATGATAAAGGAAAGCGGAAAACCAATGACTGAACAAACTGAGACAAAAGACGCAAGCGACACTGACGGCCTTATCCGTCATGAAGATTATGTCGAATGGGGCGTGAGCCCCGGCAAAGGCAGCATTCGCACAATGGGCCGGAAAGACATAATTCGAAAGCAGCCCAAAGAATCTCAAAAATGAGACGGCACCAAGGCCTCCCCATCGGCTTCATTGTCCTATTTATGGTCGTGGCCTTGGTGGGGGTGCCTGTGCTCTATTACCTGTTTAAAAGCTAGCTATTGGCCAGCCGAGCGGAACAGCTTCCGGCACAAGCTCCGCGCTCCGTTCCAAAGCAAATCGGTGATTCCGCACAGCGACACGCCGGCCCGTCGACAAAGCCAAAGAATGATAGCAGCGTCTAGCAGCAAACTCGCCACCAGAACCGCCCTAACCAAATCAGAGTCCATAATTCACGCCCCCACGTTAATGCAATCATAGCGATAGGGCGTGATGCATGCGTGAGGAAAGCGTGATTAAACTCGTTTAGACATAAAAATGTTGTAACGCTGCACAGCGCGCGCAATAAGTGTGTCAGGCCGCCTGAACCGCATGCCTCCGATGACGCCGCCAAAAGCGATCAGGATCTGCAAGTACAGCAGAACCCGGTTCAGTTCCCAGAAAACAAACCAGGACGCCACGCCCAGCGGGACAAGGACCAAGAGCAGGACGCGCAGGCCGTACAGCGCAGCAATCGCCACGGACTCGCGCGTTCCGCCTGCGTAGGAAATTCCGGCGGCAATCGTCAGGCCTGCCGCCAAGACAATTACGGATTCTGTGACCGTGGCCGTGCGGGCCGCGATCCAGGAGACCAAGAGCGCCGCCGCTATGTAGCGGTCAGCGCCCCGGCCCCGAATGATCAGAATCGCTGATAACGCCCATATGATCAGCATGGACGTGAAGGTAATCGGACCTGTGGGGAAGAACGTCAGCGCCCGCCACCGTCGCCCAGCTTGGCAAAGTCGCGGCTGGTGATTTCGCGGTAGCCGTGCCGTTTCATCATGTCGGCCAGCAGTTCATGGGCATGACGGAGTTTGCCGGCAGATCCGCGGCGTTTGAAAGGCGTGGTCTCTTTGCCGATCACGTCGTCAGCAACCTCGTTGATCAATTGCTGTGCCCAGCCCGGTTCGAAATAGAACATGTCAGTGCGTTTCCGAATTTTCGGAATCGCCGTGTCGATGCACTTGATCGCTTGGAGAATGTACCAATCTGCATTTGCATAGTCAGGGCCGTCCAGATATGACGCTGCCCGATTCAGGCTGTAACCGGTCATGATAGCCGCCTCGGGCGGCTCCAACAATTTGTCGCTCATATGGTGTTTTCGCCTTTGTCTTGGTGGTGTTGACCGGATGTCATTTGCGAAAGATTTTCATGGGGTCGACCCCCATCAGAAAGCCGGGGATCATGAAAAGCCATTCCTCAAACATCCGTACATATGCATATACGTAAAACATAGCAATGAATAGAACGGTTCCGACGACAAACCGAACTATTGTCCATAAATTGGTTTTATCCACGTTTGCCGTCGCCGTTGCCGTTGCGGTACCATGTATAAGCACCGGTAATCAGAAGCCCGAGAACTACTCCAAGAACGGCAATCGACAGCGGTTTAAATTCGGCCAACTCGGAGAGTGCCAGAAGCCCAACCAAGCCTAGGATTGTTGCTTTGGACGACATGCGTTTGGTTCCTGTTTGGACGGTTGCCCGCCTAGGAAATATCTCATAGAAAGTCACTGAGGACCGTCCTGATTGACATAGGGCGGACAGCGGGCAGGATTGTTGAGGGCGGCAAGGATCTGTTTCAAAAACTCGCGATCTCGGTCAAATTCGATTTGTTTTGTGGCTGTAATTGTTTCAAGAATCTGCATTTGGTATGCTGTTTCTCGCTCTCGCCATTGCGCATCAGCTTTGTGATTTTGGTGCACCAGATAGCTTAACGTCCCCATGAGCCCGATGATTGCAAGGGCGGCAATGCCAAGACCCCCATATTGCAGCGGCCTATCCCTGAGAACCGCGCCGAAGTCCTGCAAGGTCATTAAAGCTGCTCGCGCTTGGCTCCAAAGATGCCCTCGACAGACCGCGCGCCGTACAAAAGCGGAAGAAGCCAAGACAGCGTCGACCAAATGAATTCCGTGGGCTGTTCAAGAGCGGGAAGCGAAGCGATACCGGTTGCCAACCCGAGCACTTGGATCAGCCAATTTAATGTAGGCACGCCGACAGCCGCATAGATAAGAATGGCAAAACAGGCCCAGAGAATCGAAGGACGCGCGCCAGAAACAAAGAATCGGCCGCTCTGTGTCTCGGCAAGCATGACTGCCCACCGCTTCGCGTCACCTTCTTCGACAGCCTCTACGATCCGGGCAAACGATTCCGGGTCCGCCTTGGCGTAGGTTGCGATGGCCTCTGGAGTGCGCTCTATGTTTGCACTGTCTGCGATCGCCTCAACAACAACCTGGACAGGCTTACCGCCTTTATCGACAATCCTTTTGAGAACGCCCTTTCCGGCCCCCTTCAGAACTCTGCGCAAGATTGCTTTTGCAGCCCCACCCGCCAAGACTGATGCTACGGCCATTACAAGCCCTCCAGAATGGCCCGGAGATCCTCGACGGTAAGCAGGCCCAGTCCCACCAGCGCGACAAGAACAGCCCCCACAGCCGCCACAATAAGTTCAGATCTTTTAGACGGCGGAACTGGTTCCGGCACCGGGTCGTCCGGTTCGCTCGGAAGATCAATCGCCACTTCATGCAGGGCAGATCGATATTTCTCCGCATGGCCGGCAATCAGCGCTGCGCGGTCTGTGCCGTTCACAACGCGCCGCGCGTTCTTGAAGTCGACCCGTGAGCCCGTAATGTAATTGGACAGGCCCTTTCCGGTGAACGTGCCAAGCAGCATTCCATCAATCAGGATCGGCACCGCGTTTTTCAGCGTTGCGGCCAATTCCGGCTTTGCGACAATGTCCACGCCAAGTCGCTTTGCCCAATCGGTGTAATTGCGCCTACCGGTGATCTGAACAAGGCCCCTGCCCTTGAAGCGCCGGCCGTCACCCTTTTGAGTGTTGCCGAGATCGCGCCGGCCTTCGTAAGCCGCGCCGGACGCATATTCTTCCATGGTCTTCCATCGGTCGCTTTCATGATGCGCGGTGGCAAGAATGTAAGCGGCCTTGTTCATTTCGATGTGGCGCTCGTCAATGCCGGCAAGAACGGCCTCGATCCAGTCTACTTGTTGTTGGTTCATGCCCCCGCCGAACAACGAGGAACGGACGGAATCGAAAAACCGCTTCCGATCAATCATAGACTTCTCCAATGAAAAACCCGCCTCAAAGGACGGGTTGTGATGATGGGCTAGACGCCCGCGCCGATCTGGATGTGTCCCGGCGGTTCCTTCTTTCGTTTCTCAATCACGATCATGCTTTCGAACGCACAGACCGCGCCGATTTCGTCCTTTGGCGCCAATTGCTCCGGGCCGTCATGAAACCATGCGTTCATATCGTCTAGGAGCGTCTTGGCCATCCATGCCGCCGTGCCCTTGGTACGCAGCCCGCCGCCGTGACTGGGCCAGTAAGCCGTGTGCATGTCCTCAATGATGTAGAGCCCGCCGTCTTCCAGGAGCGGCCAGAGCGCCCGGAAACTGGCAAGCTGATGGTCCGCGAAGTGCGAGCCGTCATCCAGGACCACGTCCAGCCGGCCCATCTCGGACACCACGCCGCTCAGGAACGCCGGGTCATCCTGCGATCCGATACGGACCTGATTGGGCGGGTCTGCCAGGTCGGCGCATGCCGGGTCTATGTCGATGCCAAAGATCGTCGCCTCCGGCCCGAAATACTTCCGCCACATTTCCAGCGAGCCGCCTTTAAAAACCCCAATTTCAAGCATATGAACATTGGAGCCGCGCAGCGGTGCGAAGAACCGTTCGTAGACCGGCAGATAGTCGATCCATTTGTGAACGACGCGGCCGGTGTTTGCATAGAAGATATCCTCAATGCCCGTGGCCGCGCGCCGCCTTTCTGCGTCCGCTAGATCGATCCAATACCGGTCGATTGCATTGGTGACAGACCGGATTCCCAGCCTTCTCAGTATCTTCTCTAAAATCCGCGCCCTGAAGCGAACAAACCGATTACGCGCAACCATACACAACGAGCCATTGTTAAATCTAAACTCTTTCGGCTCGAAATGTACCGCACGTGCGGTTATCCGTAAACTGGACTCCTCCTAGGCTGTGGGGCCGTGAACGAAGGGCGGCGGAGTATCGCCGTCGTGCATACACATCATGATGCGTGCGATTTTCATGTCATTGGCTCCGGGCATGGATTTGACAAGCGCCGGGGCTACACGCGTGCCGGTGACTTTTTCAATGGCAACCCACGGCCGATAGACGCCGTTGCCACGGTTGATCACGCCGAACAAATTGGTCGTGCCGCCGAACTTGGTAAGTTGGTTGGTGGACCAGGTATAGGTCAGTCGCGGGAAATCCCCGCCCGAGCCCCAGTCCCGAACTTCGAACGTAAACGCGCCGTCCGTGTTCGCCGCAGCTTTCACATCGAAGAACACGAACAACCGCCCCGCCTCACTTGGCAGCACATAGCCGGACCGGCCGTTATTGAAATTGTCGACCTCAAGCGTCGTCGGAGACGGTCCTGCCGTATAGAGGAACATATCCGTGTCGGTCGCATCGGCGACAATGCTGTCGCTCGCACTCGTCACCTTCCACGGCGTTGCTGTGGTAACCGAAGCCCAGTTTTCCGTGTACTTGGTCAGATCGTCGGTGTTGTAAAGCACGTTGGTGGCCGTAACGATGGGTGTCGGTGCGGGTCGCGTGCCAAGCGGGTGTTTCATGCAACGCCATAGCCAGTCATAAGGGTCTGTCGCCCGATCTGCGCCCCGCGCGCCGCAATTGGCCGGTAAAGTCGCCCCTGCCTTACGGACAGCAAAGTCAATGGCTTCCTGAATTGTCTGCGGCGCAATGCCAACGAGGTTGTTTTTGACCGTGTTGTCGTCAATCGCGTTGAGCGTGGTCACGTCCACATTGTTTTGTGTGATCGTGGCGCCGCTGTCGTTGAAAATGGCCGCTGCAAAGGAATTTTCGATTGTCAGCGTGCCGCCGCCACGTGCCGAAAAGGCTGGCCAGCCGGCCGTCGCATAGGCCCCGTCCTCTGGCCCAATCGTGCCCGAACCATTGATGTCGACTTGCGGTTTGTCCGGGATGACCGAGCAATGACGAATGCGCCCGTCGAGAGCGGAAGCGTCAAGCCCGATGCCAAGGAACAGTGTATCCCAGAAGATATTATAGGCGATGTTCGGCCGGACGTATTCAAGCAAGCCAATTTGATTTTGCAGGGCGACCGACTGCATGGCCGGGCCATAGCGCTGGATCGTCCAGCCTGTCGCGCCTGCTCCGTTCTTGTAGAACCGAATGGCTTGGAAGTTGCCCGGCAGGTCCAGGTTGGCGGCTGCCCCGTCAATGGTGTCCGATCCGTTTCGCAAAGCCGTCGCTTTGAACGCGGATTCTCCGTAATTCTGCAAGCAGATCTGGAACAGGTTCGGAACCGTGCTGATCGCAGGCAATTGCAAGGTGAGATCGCTTGCCGCCACGTCGCATTCTAGGCGGTAGAGGACGTTATTTATGGTGCTTGCCGTCTGATTGGTCGAGGCAAATACCATGTTGGTGTTGTTGAACGCAGGGGTAATGGCAGGCAGAGACGCAAACCCCGGGTTGCTAGCAAAAACGACGTTGCCGCGAATGTCGAGGTTGCGAGTCCGGTTGTTGCCACCGGTCGACGCGCCTTGGATAAAGTCCGCGTGTCGGATCAGGCCGTCGCAGTTCTGGCCGTAGTGCCAGCAATTCACGATGCTGATGTTGTCGGCATCGCGGTCCGTGTTTGGCGCGATACGCGCGAAGTCGCCCCAACTGTCCCGCAAAAAGCTGTTTTCAATGTGGACGTCGACACCACGGAACAAGCCGAAGTTAAAGAGGTTGTAGCCCTCGCATGAGGTGATGGTAATGTTTGACGTGGTGTCGCTGTTGCCGCTGAACAGAAACGCCGTCATCTCACCGGTCTTGATGACGCCCTTAGTTCTGGCGTCGATGACCGTCGAATAAAACCGGCAATTGTGGCAGCCGATGTTGCGGTAGCTTTGGCCGTTGCTCGCGCCGCCCGTCGAAAAGAGCGGCGTTGTGCTGAAGACCGCGCCCGGGCCGGCCGTGGCGCCCTGCCAAGGCCGGAAGAACGTGATGTTATCGAAATAGACGTTGCCGTAGGTCGCAGCGTTTGGACCATCAAACGACCACGAGCGCGTGTTCATGGTGATCGTGCCGGGATTGTCCGGGTCGGCAGAGCGGATCACAAGCGGCGTGGCGTCTTCGTAGCCGGTAAACCGGCCATAGTTCCCGCCCGAAACGATGTCGATATCGATGCTTGCGCCGGCCGCGACCTCGACAATCGCACCGGGGCCGGTGTAGGTCGTGCTCAATTCATTAAGCGCGTAGAACTCTGCTTGATTACTGACCGAACGCACGGTACCGGCGTGGGCCGTGACGGTGATATTGAACGTCTGCGTGCCGATAACGGTTCCAGCGGCGTCCAGACCCCAGACCGTGCAGGACGCCGCTGCTTGCGCCTCTACCGGCGCTCCCGTCATGCGGCCGGTGCGGTTGTGTACGGTCACGCCGCGCGGCAGCCCAGTCTCAATAACCGTCGTGCCGTCCGTGTCGATCAGATTGTAGGAGTGGACATACTCGTAAGCGCCCGGAATGTAGGATGACACTTCAATCGGCGTGATGTGCGCGTACTGGCCCCATGTTTGATCGGGAATGCCGCCAATGGGCTGGATCTTGATTGGCTCGCGGTCAGCCGGGGCATCAATCAGCGCATCCCGTGCCGCCGCATAGATCAACGGCTTGCGCTGAAGCGTGCGGGAGTACGGCATCGGGTTTTCGGGCTTGCCGTCGGGACGCCCGGCACCATAGTCGGCCGTGACGCCGTATCGGTCCGACACGCTGCCCCAATAGTCGATGGTTTTGACCTTCTTATTGGCCAGAACCAGATCCAGGAAATCTTTGGTCAGCGTTGCAATGTAGGCATCCCGCGCCGCATCCGTGTCGTCCAATCGGTCGCGAACATCAAACTCAGACAGGTGGATGTTTTCGACAATCGCGCCCAAGTCATTGAGCCACGTCTCAATAACGGCCAGATCCCAAGACGGGCGATCGGTCGCCGTTCCGAACAGGTGCCCCTGGATGCCAACACCATCGATTTTCACGTTCAGCGTGTTGACGAGGTAGTCGACAAGCGCAAGGAAGGCTATCCGGTGGTCGCGTTGTTCCGCCCAATCGTTCGGATGGAGAAAATCATTGTAGCGCAGTTCGACGCCCGGTAGCGTTTCCTTGGCGTATTGGTACCAATCGCGGATCAGCGGGCGGTAGTCGTAGCTGGCGCCGAACATGTCCGGTTGCGGCCGCAGGTGACCAAAGATGCCGCCAGCCGACGGCGCGCGGGACATCTCGTTGCACAGGTCAATTTGAGTGACCTTGTCTTTTATGTACGGCAGGCATTCTTCCAGCCAAGCCATCGCTCGCGCCGGGCCGTTCGTGCCGTTCGTCCACCAGGAGGGCACGCCCAGATGGCCTAGCGCAAAGTGGAACCGAAGCGGGATGCCGCGCGCAGCCGCTTCGCCCTGATAGAGATCGAACAGAGACCAATCGGTGCTGGTCTCCGTGGGTTTGATCTTGTAATGCCGGACATTTTCTGTCGTCAGTTGGTTCAGGACCTTGTATCTTTTGGAACTGTCAGTGCCGGTATAGTGCGCCCACATCAGATACTCGGTGTCGTCAGTCGGCCGCGGCGGATTGGACGTAGAACTGGCAAACATCGGCTGCCGAAGCGTGGTGCCGAACAACGAGATGTTGCGGGCCTGCGCGATCTGCAACAGGGAGATGGCTTCTGCGCGTGACACGCCGTCCAGGTATTGTGTAGGCGTAACGACTTGCAGGTCCTGGGAATCGACCTTGGTTTTGACGTAGTCGATAAAGCCCTCGAAAACAGCGCGGGTTTGCTGGAAGGCACCGGGCGCACTCTCGACCAGTTCGCGGAATTGAATGATGCCGACGCCGCCGAGCAGGATGATATCGTCCAGCCAAGCTTGCATTGCCGGCAGTGTTTGAGGGCTGTCGGCCACAAACACAGACGTAGCCAGCGGGTTCATTACGCCCCATTCCGACACATTGTTGTCGACCGGTCCCTCGCACTTGGCGAACGTGACGCCGTTGGTGCGCAGGACGCCGATGTTCTGATAAGCGTACTTGTTGCTCGGAAAAGCGAACATGTCCGCGCAGCGGTCGTAGCCTTGCAAAAGGAGTTCGACCTGCCCGTCCTGAAAATCCGCGTTCAGCGCGCCAGGATTGGTCGAATAGTCAACGTTGCGGCCGGATTGCAGGTAATCCCATCCTTCGTTGTAAAGCGTGTCGATGTCGATCTGGGAAGCTCCAAACACATCGCCGGACAGGAATCCAAGCATGTTGTTCGCCTGCATCTTCGGCAGGGCAATGTCGATGTGAGACTGGAAGCCGTTGCCCTCGAAGTTGATCAACAGCATGGGCTTGACGGCGGGCTTTTGCTTAAGGCCGATGAGCTTGGTATATTGCAGGGTCTGTGGCCCGGACCCGCTGTTTGCTCCGATCACGCGGACATGCGTAAACTCCTCGCTCGGCAGCATGCCGGTTCCGAAATCGTCCCACGACGCGCCGCCGGGCGTGGAAGTGCCGTCCACGCGCACAATCAGCATCTCGGGCCCGGAGCGCACATGGGCAGAGCCGAAGGTAAAGCGCCGCCGCTTGGTACCCGCCGCATCCGTGCGGAATTCGATGGCCACCGTCTTACCCGACGTGAAGTCGTTCGGGTTGTTCAGGACAATGCCAATCTGCTCATAGTCGGACAGCGTGCCGGTGATGGCCTTTTCCATGCCGGCGAACGTGTCACCTGCGGGGATGACGCACTGCACACAGGCCGTGGAGCCGTCCGGCATGGGGTCGGACAGAGCCGCGCCAAGCGTGACCGTGGACCCACTGACAGCCGTCCAGCCGCCGCTGGCCTGATCGTCTAGTACGGTGCTGACGCTGTAGGCGAGCGCTTCTGCGGACGGATAGAACGGAGCGACCCCGCCCCGCTTTCTTTTCCGTGCATAGTACAGCGCCGCTTGCTGTGCGTTTGTAAGTCCCACACGATTCCCCATAAAAAAACGGCCCCAAGGGACCGCCGATCAGATTTCAGATTGAGACGCTGTTACCACTCAATAATGACGAGACCGCCGGCCCCCGCCCCTGCAAACGATCCGTTGGTGTGGTTTGCGCCGCTGCCGGCCCCGCCCGGGAACTCGCCAACCTCGCCAACGTTTCGCCGACCACCTGCGCCGCCTGCCCCCGCAGCATCCCCACCAACGCCAAAAACGTTCGTGCCGACCGGAGTGCCTACCGCATATGACCCGATGCCGCCACCGCCGCCTCGCAGGTTCAGGTCACCGCCTGACCCGACACCGCCAAGTCCGCCGATAGCGCCAGGACCGCCGGCAAATGCACCGCCATTGCCCCCCGTGGCCGAGCAGTGCCCGCCAAACGACGAGGACCCGCCGGTCGCGCCACTGCTTCCCGGCGTGCCGCTTGACCCACCACCACCGCCGCCGCCGATCGTCACCGTCTCGGTTGTGCCGAGCGCAGTGACCGCGATGCGCTTGGTGGAATAGCCGCCGCCACCGCCGCCAGGCCCGCGCAGTTCATTGTTTGTGGTCGCATTGCCTCCGCCGCCGCCACCACCCGCGCCCCAGACATGCGCGATCACATGCGTTGCCGTTGTGGGCAGCGTCGATTTTGAAAAGGTGCCGCTGTTTGTGAATATCTGCCGATTGCCTACCACGCCCGTGGTATCAATGGCCCCGATGCGGTTTCGGAACGTCTCTTTCTGGGTGCTGTCCAGAGTAGCCGAAATCGATTGATCCGTTACGCTGCCATCCGGTGGAGTCGTGGTCGACGTGATGTCGTTCCAAGCCGACCCGTTATAAACTCGGATGGTGTTCGTAACCGTGTTGAAATAAATGTCGCCCGCTTCAAGCGGGTTTCCGCTATTGTCTACTGTCGGGTCGGAATCTTTCGGGCCAAGATAATTATCATTAAACACGTCAATTGCAGCCACAGCAGCAGCAATTGCGGCGAGCAACGCTTCAATGTTGATCAGGTCGGCAGGGTCGCTGGTTTCGCTTAGCCGAACGGTCCTGTCCAATTGATCTTGCAGGCGCTGGCAAATTGTCGTCAGGCGGTCAAGCGTGCCCTCTACCGTTTTTGACGGGAACGGTCCGCCTTCAGGCAGAGCCGTTTCTTGCGTTATTGGCGGCTCCCGAAAGATTGTCAGCTTTTCATCGGACGTCGGCGCTTGTGCCATCGTGACCGCGCCCGTCGAGCCCGAGCCCCCGGAAACAATAAAATCAGTATTGAGGACCTTTTCTGTTTCCGTTCCGTCCGAAGCACGAGTGAACACGCGCAAATCCGTATCGCTCTCAAACTTGAAAGGAAAGTCGAAAACGATTGTTGCGCCGTTACCGTCGTAGGTAATCCGGTTTTTGGTTGTTTTGATTGTCATTCATGCCTCACAAAAAAAGCGCCCCGGTGGAGCGCTCTTTCAAATGCGTGTATGGTGCTTTAGCTTGTCAGCAGTTTCCGCGGTTGCCCCGCCCGTCCCACTCTATCGGACAGTCGCCCGTCACATTTGACACCGGCCATTTTCCTGTTGCGGCACAGGACGTTACGCCATAAATCAGATAGAGACCAAGCGGAATTCCGATGAAAAACTTCACAAACCATCCAGCTTCACTATTCACTCACAGCTTCCTTCAATTCGGGCAAAAGCAAATGTTCCAAAGGTGCCCTTATGTAAGGAAGCGAAGCGAACGGAGCAAGCCGGCGCATGGTGTTGATGTCGGATTCCGTCAAGTCTGCCTTAAACGCTGAGTTGCCGACTGACGTGAGATCCTTGGCCAAACCGACAGTCGGCCCGAGAAACCCGTCTATCAGCCCACGAGACGCAAAACGGGAGGCCGGCTGTCTCGCATCGGCGCCCGGACTGGCAAGACGCCCCGCAGCAGACAACCCAGAAAACACGCCCGGCCCACCAAGCTTTTCGAAAGCGTTGTTGACCTCGAAGGCAATGGAGAAAATGCCGGACCGGTCTAGCCCTTCTCCGATCCATGTGCCTGGGTTGTTTGACACTTCCTGATCAAAGGCCGTCGCGCGAAGCCAGTAGACGAAAGCGCCCATAGCAGCGGCACCAACCGCGCCCGTCCAGAAGGCCGTTGCGTCTTCCTGCATGCCGCGCATAAGCACCCGTTGATGCGATGCGAGAGCAAACGACCGGAACTGCAAAATGGCCCGACCAGTCGGCGTGCGGGCAAACAGAGGTATGTCACCAAGGCCCTTCGTTACAATGATGCTGTCCGTGTCTTTGTTGACGGCCGCGCGATAGATCCGAACCGCTGTCTCATCGGACCAAAGTTCCGTGTTTGCTACCCTGACACCGTCGAGCGTTTCGCCATGCTCCTCGAATTGTCGCGCGATCCGACCTGCCATGTTCTGGTCGATGCCCAGGAACCCGAGATAGGCGCGCTCTTTCTGTTTGACCGCGCCGTAGCGCGTCACGTCATCAAGGATCCGGTTCTGTGTGATGACCGAAGAAAACGTTTTCTGGAAGTCGTTCCAATGGACGATGCCGGTTGCCTTGGAGAACGTCGTCGCAAAGTTGTCCAGCATCCGTTCGAACGGCGACCGGAGCGCATACGGGTCATTGAGATCCGCTAGCGTGGCCATGCGATTGTTCAAGACGCGCTCAGCGACCGCACCGGCCAGTTTCGCCTCCTTGGCCGACATTTTGATGGCTTTTAGATTGGTCATGAGCGGGCGGAGACCGTCGTTCATAAACCGGCCAAGCCCATGGACCATGACGGGCCGCATCACGTCCGTCACTGATGCCATGACAACGTTACCCATGGCGCGCATGTAGTTGAACGCCTGAACGCCCTGAAGCACGCGGGCGTAGTTGGTCGAGTTGTTTTCCGCCTGATACATGCCGCGCATCATGTCGCGGATGGCAGAAATATCGCGGATGTCGCTGCGCTCGTCAGCGTCCAGTTTTTGCCGCTGCTTTTCGGTCGTCGTGGCTTCGCGCAGTCCGCGATACTCTTCCTTGACCTCTTTGATCGCGTCTTTCATGTCCGGCTTGCCGAACTTGCGGGAGATTTCTATCTCACCGCCCATCTGCCGGCCGTAGCGCTGCGCCACAAACTCCGCATCGTCTTCCAGGAAATCTTCGACGCGGCTGTCTTCTATCTGAAACGTCCGCTCTTTCAGCGGCCCGCGTTTTGTCGGGACAATCTTGAACAGCGTTTCGCCTTCGTCCAGGTCTGCGCGGCCGGTCAGTTTGTCAAAAACAGAATTAGCTATTTCTTTAACGTAAGCGTCGCGGTCTGCCTTTGAGACAAACTGGCTTGCCAGATCGCCACTCACCTGATCAATCTGCTCATTAAGCCATTGTTCCGTGATGGCTTTGAACTGAGGCTCTTGCGCGATCAGCCTGTTGCGGTTCCACACGCGCGTGAAATAGCTGTCCGCCGTGGAGACCTTCACATCTTCGGGAAGCAGCCCCAATTTGATCGATTCCAGCTTGCCGGGCTCTACAAGATTACGCCGCATGGACTGCGCAGCCCGGCTTACCGCTTCGTTGCCACCCGGGTCAATGTCATTCCTGCGAGAGGCCCTGCCGACACGCTCCACAAACGCCCTGTACGTCAACTTCTCATCGGACTTGCGCCATTCAGACTGGAAATCGTCCAGAACGCGCGCCACGCGCCCTTGCGCCCATTCCTTCGCCAGCGTTTCGGCTGCGGCCTCGCCCTCACCGGCCATGTTCCGGTTCGTGTAGATTGACGTCTCAGCCAGCTTGCCGATCACCTCACGCGCACGAGCCGATGGCGATTGCATGACGCGGAGAAGCGGGTTCAGGCCCTTTGTCGACCGAGCGATGGCCTTGGCCGATGTGCCAGCAATGTCCAGATCTTCCAACGTCGGACGGTCAACTACCGCAGCACCGCCCGGTTGCGCGTCCAGATCGCGGCGGATTTGTTCCAAAATAATATCGCCCTGATCCGGATCCGTGTTCGCCAATTCCCGTTCCAGCTTTTGGCCGGCGCTAACGTACTTCTTCGGCCCGACAATCTTGGCCGCAGCGCCGCCGACGAGCCCGCCCAACAGAATGGAGCCACCGATGTTGATCGCCGACTCCGTTCCAGTTCGCAATTGCTGTGAGGATTGCAGGGCAATTTCGGAAGCCGATGCATCGAGGCCCGCAGCAGCGCCAACAGCCAGGGCAGCACGGCTTGCACTTGCACCGCCGCGCAGAACGCTGAACGCCGCGCCGGTCGGCAGCAGAGTCGGCAGATCCACAATGCCCGCGCCCATGGCGGCAGCAATGCCCATGCCGCCCGAGGCAGACAAAGTGCGCCGGTCCTTTTCCTCGCGCCGGATGTCCGCGGCGATTGCGTCTGCGCTGCGCGTGTTGAATACCTTCTCAAAGCGCGGCGCAAAATCCTCTAACTCATTGTCTTTCAAGAACGTTCCGACGTCAAACCCTTCTTCGATTTCGAGCGGGTCGGACTTGATTGCCTGGGACGCAATGAACGAGCCGATGGTGTTTTCAAGCCGGAACGCCGCGCCGAAGGTTTCGGCCAGACTGGGATCCGGCGCTTTCGGATGGATGTCAGGACGCGGACCCGTCCCGATGTCTTCCGGCCCTACTTGCAGATCGATCAAGGGCATCAGCGGCGCCGCCTTTGTCTGCGCGCTGCAACCGGATCGGTTACAGGCGTGGTCGGCTCTTCAGGCTCTTGCTCGGTTCGCTCGCCAAGCATTTCGGATCGCCGCGGAATGCCGGTCTCTGCGTTCAGGTCTTCCAATTCACCCGTCCGGCGTTGCCGTTCTGCTTCGCGCTGCCGGTTCTCTTCATTGATCCGCGTAGAACGTTCCAGTTGGGTTTCGTCCGTGCGGTTGCGGCTTGACTGTCCGCGTGGCTGCGGCGCCCGCTGAACGACCGCTTCAGGATCGGCAACAAAAGCTTGCGGGGAGTATTGCAGCAGCCCTTTTTCATCAATCCACATGAGCGTGTAAGGCGCAGGCTGACCGGCCGTTATCGCCGCCTCGGTCCGGCGCGGAATGGACTGAATGATGATCTTGTCCTGGTCCACATCCGCACCAATAATCGACTTGATATCAGCGCGCGCCTGATCGGCGATGTAATCGTGAGATCCGCCGACAGCCCGATAAGCCTTTTCAATCGGGTACCGCATTATGAAGTTGCCGCCCCCGAACTTGGAAACGCCGTACATCCGTTTCATGCGGTCGATCGCAATGGCCTTGGCCGCTTCCGGATCGCCACCGGTGTCGACAAAAGCCTCTTCGGCCAGTTCCACGTACTCGCCCATGATGGCTTGTTCTTGCTGGAGCGTCTGACCGAGAGAGGGTGTCGAGAGGTCTGTGACATCATCGAGCGCCGATGTCAGGTCATCAACGTCCAGTTCCTTTTTAAATTCCCGGATTTCGGTCTTAAGCTGCTCACGGGTTCTTTTGAATTCCGGGCTGGTGTTGCGAATAAAGCGGGCCGCCGCTTCCTGATCCGTCATGCCCAGATTGTTGACCGCGTGACGGAACCAGGACGCTGCCTCAAACAGTTTGCCCGCGCCGTCCTGCCCTTGCAACCCGCTTGGAGACACGCCGATGATGCGCTGTGCATTCTGGAGCGCCCGCGCCACCTGTTGCGGATCTTGGGACAACAGATCTCCGCGGATGGCCGTTGCATAGGAGCGCGGGACAATGCCCGTGCGTCGCGCTGTCTCTTCGGCCAGTTGCCGACCGTATTCGCTGTCGACGGCTTGATCTTCGGCTTCCAGGAGCTGGCTAAACCCCTTGTCGACCACGCTTCGGCTTTTGGAATCGAGCGGGTTTAACTCGACGCCCGAACGGATTGCGTTAATGCCAGCCTGCGCCTGCTCTAAATCGTCTTGAAGCCCGCGAAGCTGATTGAGCCGCGCTGCCTTCTGGCCATCATCGAGAACAGGATCGGACAAGATCGTCTGTTCCTCGGTCACTTGACCCGTGACGATGCCCAGATTGACCGCGTCGTTTCGTTCGGTCTGCAAACGCTTGAACTGGGCCTGTTGCCCGCGCTCTACAGAGGCGGCATACGAGCGGATTTCGTCCGCATCGTCGGCCCCAAAATTCTCAGGAATGGCCGAGCCGGCAGACTTGCCGCCCATCTTGCGCGCCGCCCAATCGACAACCCAACCCGCCGTTTTGCCTTTCAGGAATGGATTGGCCTTGACAACGGCCGTTCCCAGAACACTAACAGCAGATGCCTCACGCGGCGCCCGTAGCACGGCAACGGCTCCAGCCGGCCCAGCAAAGTGCGCCAGATACAAATTGCCTTCTGTCGGAAGTTGACCAGCGCTTTCAAGATACTTGGCATTGTCATTTGCGAGTGCGGCAATCATCTCCCGTGAGATCTGCGGATTGGCTCGCAGCGCCAGCACCTGCGCCCGCGTGCGGCCTTGCAGCAAATCCGGCCGATGCTTTGTAACCGTGCTCATCCATGTGGAATCGATAAACTGGCCAAGTCCGGTTGCCGTCGATTTTGGGTTTTTGGCGTTCGGGTTGCCGCCGCTTTCAACGCCAACCACCTTGTCAACGAAAGAGCCGGTGCCTTCCTGCTCCTGGAGAACCTGCCGGCGCAATTCCGGGTTGCGGCGAACCTGCGTCTTGAACTGCTCTTTGCGCGCCAAGTCTTCCCAGACCTTGATTTGAGCCTCTTTTTCGGCAGGCGCCAGCCCTGTGGAATTGATATACTCGGTCCCCGAAGCGATGATATCATCAAGCGCTTCCGGCTGTTCCTGAATATCCCGCGTCAAGTCGTCCAGCCGGTCCTTGACCTCGGAACGATAATATCGGTTGCGCTCGGCGCTTTCGGCGCTGGCCAGCCGGCCGGAAACCTGTTCCCGTCGGCGCGCAAGCCGCAATTCGGCCTCAGGGCGGAGGCGCTCGGGAACCGTCGCAAGGTATTCGTTGGCTCGCTTGTCAAATTCTTGCAAATTGGTTTCGGCAAACTTTGGCGCCCCCGGCTGCATGTTTTCTGTTGCAGTGCGGAATTGTGCGTTCTCATTCGAGATAAAATCGGACTCGGCCTTAAGCGTATTGAACCGTTCCAGTTCCTGTTGTTGCTGGATGTAGCGTTGATCCAGCGCCGCCCCGGCACCGGCCAGCGAATTGCCCAGACCTTGCAACGCACGCCCGACGCGGCCGTCCTGCCGGAAATTCGGCGCAGAGCCGCGACCGGTGTCAATCGTCTGCCGGCGCTGATAAGTTGGAACCGTCGGCATCTAGAACGCCCGCCTCAGACTTGCCCGCGTACCAAAATTCACAATCGGAGAGATCGCACCAATATACCCGGCCGTGCGGGCCTGAGAGGCTTGTGCGCGCGATTGTTCAGCCCGTTGTTCAAAGTTCCGCGCGTTCCTTTCAGCACCGAACCGAATGGCTTCAATATCCAATTGAGTGTCTTCCGCCGTCTCTTCGATGATCTCTCCGGGCGACCCTTCAAGCGAAACCCCCGCGGCGAGATAGGAGGCGCGCTGCAAGCCCAGGAGACGCCGTGCGCGCTCGTCTTCCCGCGTCGCATCAAACTCGCCCTTCTCTCTTTCAAGCCGCGCCTGCTCCTGTTCGAAATCGGCCTGCCGTTCGAGCGCACGCGCCTGTTGCTGACCGGCAATGACCGACCCGGCTGCACTGGCAACGGCGCCGACCGCGCCCAAGACAAGCCCAACAGCAGGAACACACATCAGGGTTCGCTTTCAACGCCAAGAGTGATAGACCGGACGGTGCACGGCGTCGGCAGATCCGAGACGATTTCAATCTCGCCCTGATCTTTCCAACTGTTATCAAACCGTCCTGTAAGAATGCCAGACCGCAGCGGAGGCGCGGAGTCCATCGGGTCGGACACGTTGCGGAAGTTAACGTCCTGTTGGGCCTTAATGCCACCAACCCGAACAGGCCCGGTTTCCATAAAGTCGACCATGGCCTTTACAACGCGCCGCTTGCGCCCGAACAGCGTCCCATCTTGCGCACCGGTCACGATCGGCAGCGTCCGCGCCCGTGCGGCATACGGCAAGCCCACATGGATCTTTGACGCCGTGCGGCCGTCCTGTAGGCTTACACGGCCGTTGACAACGGTCTGGTTCGGATCCACCGCACCGTCTGCGGTAATTGCGACCTCCTCGCCTTCCAAGTGGTCCAGACCGGACACCGTGTTGACCGGGACGCCGTTGTAGGAAAGACCGCTGTCAACAAAGAAACCGTCTTCCTGCGGCATGTTTTCAAAGGGCTGCGCAAGGCGCTCAATATACCGCTTTGTCAGTCCGCCAATGGTGCGGCGCACAACCAACCAGACCTCGTCTCCCTCCGTTCCCGGAATCGTGGTCACGCATTCCACAAAGCCGTCGCCGCCGATTTCGTGCGGAAAGCACCCGACAATCGATTGATCCCGGTCATAGGTGACGCCGATCAGCAAACCGCTGTTTACCGTGACCCAGATGATGGAATCCGGTTCCTGCGCGTAGGCTATGCTGGTGATGCTGGAGCGGAACAGGTGTTCGCTCAGCACCGTCAGGTCCGGCGCATTATAGCCGTCGTCGGCAAACGAATAGAGAAACTCTTTCAGCGACTTGCCGTAATAATCCGCAAAGACTGTCGCCTTGCCAATTTGCACCGGCTGGATTGCGTTTGAACCAAACGTGGTTTGTCGATATTGCCGAACGTTGATAGCCGAAAACGGTTCGCCGCTGTCGTTCGGACCGAGCGTCCGCGTGGCGCCCGCCGTTCCGATCAAAAGCTGATCGTCTTCCGCAATCCATCGGATATCGTTGACCTGACCGGCCAGGATGGTGATCGTGATGGCATCGTCTGCGACAATCGGCGAAGAGACGCTGTGATCCTGCAACGCGCCGGCCTTACTCATCCAAATCGTTTGCGGCGCCGAGTTGTTTCGCGCCCACGTCAACCGCTCTTGGAAAAACGTGACGCGCATCGGCCAATTGTTCGCGCCCCATTCTGACGGCTGGTTTACAAACACCAAGGCCGTAATCGTCCAGGCAATGTCCGATGTGCGCTCGATCTTATGCGGCGTGTGCAGATCGTTTGCCAGATAGTTCACATCGGCCGATTGAGCGTAATGGATGTTAAAGGTCTGGCTGCTTGCGTAGGGCGTTGTTACCTCGACCGGATTGGCTCCGTCAAAAACCGGGCCGCCATTGGCGAACACCCGGAAATAATGGTTGCCGAATTCAAGCACGTAGGCCTGCTCGACACTGAACACAAACGGGATCAGTCGCGTCACGTTGACGTGGTTTTTGACCTCCGCAATGAATTCGGTCCCGGACCGCTTGCGAATGCCGCCATGCCTGAGACCAATGAAGTTTCGGGAGATCTTGAGCCCGGCCTGCCAGTGGTCAATATCGGCCCTGGAATGCAAACGGGGGGTCAATTCCCCTCGCGTGAACGTGGCCTGTGTCGGATAGACCGTCACCGAATGTCCACCCAGGCATCGTCAACGGTGTCTTCCGGCGTGCCTTCCAGCGCATCAATGAGCCGCGCCTCTTCCAGCGCGGTCCTGTAGGCCTCCACGGCGCGGTCGAAATAGCTTGTCTTGCCCGTCATCCAATGCGCCATTTTCATGGCCAGACGCGCCGCCAGCGCTTCGGCAAACAAGGAATCGAACTGACCCGTGTCCTCAACCCGCTTGATATATCGAATTTTGAGCGGCGCCCCCTCATTCGTCAGAATGTGATTGTCTTCGATCTCGTGCGGGATATCCCGGCCGTTCAGTTCGCCGTTGATTTTGAGCGGCAGGATGCGCAGACAGTCGTTAGGCAGAGGATATTGATACTTCCACCCGAATTCGGGCGTACCATTAGACGCGACAGCCGCCCGCTTGAGAGCAAAATTCCACCCATAGCCACGCAAAAGCCCATCCCGCGCCGGCTCGAAATTCCGATTGAGCCAGCGGGCCGTATCGGAATCGTCGGTCAACGCGGTAATGGGACTTTCTTCCAGATAGTCGACCGCCATGTTGGCGATCTGAACCGCTGAAAGATGGCTTGGCATGGATTAGACTCCAGCCAGGTCGAGACGCCGCGCAGCCTTGCGAGCTGCGTGACGGTTACGGGTGGCGTGGCCCTTGGTCACCGCTTCGTAAGCAGCCTCACCGGCCGCCTTGGCCGCGTCAAGCGCCTGATCGCGGACCGAGGCATCTTGCTCGCGCTGCTTCTGGTTTGCCTCTTGGAGGCTTGCCTGCTCGCCCGTGTACACAATTGTGTTCGGGTTCACTTTGGCCTCAGTAGGCTGCGGCCGGGCTTCGGGCGCTACAACCGCTACTGTCTCGCCTTCCAGCGACGCCAGTTCAGTAACCGATGCCGTATTATGCACTTGAGCAATGCGCTCTTTCAGCGTTGCTTCGCTCCAGCGCCCGTCCACTTCGATACCCAGGCCTTCCGCCTGCGCGCGCAGTTCGTCTAGTTCTGTTGTCATGAAGACCTCCAAAAGAAAAGGGGGCCGAAGCCCCCTCACATCAGCCGTTGGTGACCAGTTCGGCCATCGGGATCTGTTTCCGCTCCGGATAGACGCGGGTCCAGTTCGCCGGCAGGATGATCTCCGCGTTGGTCGGAGACTGACCGGCCATGGTCGTGCTAGTCCAGGAGAAGCCATACGGGTGCATGACATACTGACGGCGGGTCCAGAGTTCTTCGGTACCCTGACCTTTACCGCCGCGGGGCCTGGAATCGACCTCGACCGGCATTTCCGGAGGCACCTCGGCAAACCCGAACGCCCCCATGCCCAAGAGATAGGTCGAGTAGTTAATCCGGTTCGTGCCGGACACAGCCGGGCATCCGTCATCAACAATCACGCGATAGCCGAGATAGGTCGGATACCGGACGCGCCCTTCGGAATCGGGGATGTAGTCGATCAGGTTCAGCTTATCGAGCCGCGATTTCACCACCGAGTGCATCATGATCGCCGTAAACATGTCGCCCGCATCACCGGCCGTTTGACGCAGATCAATGATGGCTTCGGCCGAGACTTGTTCCGCAGGCGTCACTGCGGTCGCGGCGTCCGTGCCGATCACAACCCGCATATCACCACCATTGTTTGCCGCGTTGTCGGCAAAGAGACCGGTCAGGGAGGCAACCAGGTGGCGCTGGAAAGACCGGGTCCAGTAGGCTGTGGTGCGCGATTGAATGGCCCGCATCGGATCTTCGCCGGCCAGTTCGGTCGTCAGGCGCGCTTTAGCCCAACCTTGGTTTCGGTTGTTGCGGATAGCCACGCCATCGGAGGCAACGATCTTGTTCGGCGTCGCATCGTCGGCCGGATCGTCGTTACCGATGTTTTCCGTGTCGTTTGCCAGATCGTTCCAGAACGGCATATGCACGGTCTGACCGCCGCCGGTCAGGAACGAGGAAGCCTGACTGTCATCCCGCAAAATACCAGATTGGAATAGTGCGGACTTTTCCTTGGTTTCAACCATCATATAGCGGTTGAACACCTCAGGAACAATCACGTCGCTGAGACGAGTAGTCATGAGTTTAGCCTTTCAGATGAGGGCGGCTAAAGTCCCCATTCCTTCGGGTTTTTGCCCGCTGCGCGAATGAGATTTGCCGCCAATTTGGGATTAGCTTTGATGATCTCACCCTGCTTCGTCATAGAGACAGAATCGTCCGAGAACGGATTTGGTCCCGACCCGCGCGAGGAAAACAGCATGTCTTCTGCGAACAGTTCGTTGCCGACCTTGGCAAGCGCCTTGATCACTTCAGGACGGTAGATGTCGCCCTTGTCGTTGATCGCGCCCATCTCCACCAGATCCTTGCGGAGAGCCGCGCCACCAAGATTGTCGATCGCGCGTTGCGTCAGTTCCGAGTTGCGTTTGAAGTCCTCGGAATCCGTCGGCCCCCAGTCCTTGACGATGGCGTCATGGGCCTCTTGTGCCCGCTTGCCCTCGTCTTCGATCTGGCCTTGCATGAAGCCGGCCTGCTCTTGAGCAAACCAGTCATGCACGGCTTGAGCCTGTTTCGGAGTCAGTCCCGCCTCATGGGCCGTGTTCTTGAAGCCCGTTGCCAGTTCCTCGTTGTAAGGAAGGTTTTCCGGCAGGTTTTCAGGCATGGCAAACTCGTAGCCGTCCGCCTTTTCAGGCCGACCGAGTTTGTCATAGAACGTGCCCCATTCCTCGTCCGTGGCATTCTCGCCAGGGATTCGGTTCTTGGCAGAGTGCGTTTCGAGTTCGCGATACGACGTCACCACGTCGTCAACGCTCGCCCACTTCTTTTGCGCTACTGCGGTCCGGTTATCTTCGTTTTGAAGGCCAGCAACCCAGTCTGTTGCGCCATTGCCACCTGCACCGCCTTCACCTTCTGGAGTGACGGTAAGGTTGGCGACTTCACCAGAGCGGTTGTCCCCGCCGCCTTCCGACGGCGCGGGCCCATTCTCATCTGACATATGGTTTTCTCTTAGATGTCTTCGTCGTAGTGAACTTGAGCTTCATGCAGCGCGGCCTCTTCAAGCCGCTTCAGGTCTGCATCGCTCATTCGCAAATATTGGAAGATCCGGGCGAAGACGGCCCGCTGCCCATTTGCGAATTGGAGAAGCTCCAGATCTCCCGGAGCCGTGATTTTGTAAAAGCCTGTGTACTCGGCAAGATCCGCCAGCACGATTTCTCGGTCCTCGTCGGATGCCGATTGCGTTTCAAAGACCCGCTGATACGCGTCCGCCAGCCGCTTCTCGCCTATGGACGAATGCTTGTCCCAAGGGTTTTTAAGAACCCGCTGGAGATTGCGCCAAAAACTCATTCGGCCGGTTCAGCCGCCTGCTGTGCTTCGTTAAGCGCTTGCAAGGCCGGGGTCGCGTCCTTGGCTGCTCTTGCCGCGGACTCTGAGGCCACGAGCAATTGCTGCACTTGTTGTTGCTGCTCGCGCTGCGCACGGACTTCCTCGACCTCGGCGCGCGTTTTCAGCATCTTGCGCGGCGCGCCCGTGATCTCTTGTGTGATTTCAACGATTTCGTCGCCGTCAATGCGATCCAAAACTTCCGGCATGAACTGCGCCACTGCACCGGCCGTCTGAACCGTGCGCTCGATGCCCAGCAGTTCATTGGCGCGCCGCAGCCGATCAAGCGGTGAGGAGAACACCGGACCGAATTCCGTGCCCTGGAGGCTCTCAGGCGGCGACAGGGCCGTGTCTGGGGCCTCTTCCGACCCGAAGGCACCCTTGCGCTCGTAAATCGCAATCTCACGCTCCACCATGCGCGACAGGCCGTGCTGGATGCGTGCGCCGGCAGGACTAAAAATCTCGGATTTTTCGCGGTCCCGGATTAGAGCTTCGGTCGCTGTCTTGTTCGGATCGTCGGACAGCACTTGGAACAAGTTGATGTAGAGGCTTTCGCGCAGATTGCGGCGGGTGGCCTCTTGAACAGCCTCGGCAAAGGTGAAGTTGCGGGCCGTAATGATGGGCTGAATGCGAAGCCGGCCGGACTCGTCAATCATGCCCGGATTGTTTGCCCCGGCGTTGAGGTTCGGGCGATTTGTCACCCCGTCCATTGTCGCCGTCGGCGGCTTGATCATCTGTTGCGCGGCCTGAAGACCCGTCTTAGCCTGCGCCTGTAGCGTTTTGATGTCAGCTATCGCCCGCATCACCGGGCTTTCGCCGTAGGCCGAGCCCTCTGTCTGCGCCCAGTGATAGACAATAAACGGAAACTCGTGGAACCCGCCTTCGCCGATCATGTGACGGCTTTCGCACTCGACGTAGTAGCTCGCCCATTGGCTGTCGCGGTTCGAGTTGCGGATACCGCCCCGCTCATCCCGCGGCCTTACGGCGTGGATGATCTCAAACTTCTCATGCTTGCGCTTGTCGTCGTTTGCCGCCGCCATGATCTTGTCGGAGACCTTGTCGCCGAACCGCGTCGCAGCATTGCGCGCCGTCATCATGTAGCGGCGAATGTTCGTGTCGACCTCGCCATATTGGTCCGCGGCAAGATAAGACTCCGAAAGCGGCATGTGCTGATAACGCGCCGGAATCTGACGCGCCGTAAAGCGCCGGTCACCAAAAAATTCTTCTACGAAGATTACGGCCGTGCCAAGCGCTACGCAGCCCTTGATTGATTTCTGGTGCGCCGTAACGAAGCCCGAAGCCGGGTTATAGCGCGCCTGGAACTGGTAATCCCGGACCGCCTCGTACCATTCCTCCTCTTCGTCGTTCGGGTCCGGCGCAAACGGGTCCATGGGGCCAAGGTTGTGCCATTTCTCCGCCTGCGGCGTGACAAGGCTCTCGATTGCCGCCGACAACTGATCGATTAGAACCACGGACGAGGAGTCGTAGATCTTCCGTCCGCGCTCGCGCGATTGCGCCGGTTCCATCGTGCGAACGTAGCCGCGGGTCTGATCGTTGTAGATCGAGAAGTTCTGGAAGAACGGCAGGCCGTACTCGACCACCTCCTGCCACGTCGGCTCCCAATAGGCCCGCGCCGACGCTAGTTCCGCCTGTTCTGCAATCAGATCATCGGCAATGCCCATCAGGTCGACACTTCCCCAAGCAGGCGGGCGCGGCGTGTGTTCGTGCCAAAGCCTGCATCGCCCAGACCGGTCGTGAGGATGTTCGCCCTACGCCCCAACCGGCGCCGGTTCACTTCTTCCTCTTCCTGCCGGCGTCGCTGAATCTCTTCGTCGTCCCGCTTCGGCGCCTCTTGTTGCGGCGCGGGCTGCGATTTGCTTCTGCCTCCGAAGCACATCTTTGACTTCCTTTCGTGACCATGAATACAGAACGAAGTCCTCGCCGTTCTTTCCGAACGAGTGGAGATCGCAGTCCTTGCGGGCGCCCAATGCGCTAAGCCATTTGTGGGCTATGTCGTGTGTGGCCAGCGCCCTGATCTCAATCCGTGTGAGACTGGAGCGGATGACCTTTGGCGTGACGTCTGTGATGACGAACCGGCTGATGGCCGGGACAACACGCTTGAACTTCTTTGTCCCGAACGCCCACGCCATCATGGACGAAGCGGTAAAGTGGGACATGCCGAATGCGCCGACCGGGCTTCCGTCCAGCCAGGCGCACCATTGATACTCACCGCTCATTTGCTGGCAGAATACTGCAATATGCGTCGAGGGTGTGCCGTCTTCAAACTGGCAGTAGATTTCTTCTTTATCTTCCGGCCGCATGTGAGCGGCTATGAAGCAGAGATCCCGCAGGGTGGCGGGACGAATGTCAACCTTCACTCGCCAATCAGCTTTTTCTTGTCCGGGTTGACCTTTGGAATAGGCTCAGACCCGCCATCAACAGGCCGGTACTCGCCGCACCAGTTCGTGCCCATCGTGCCGGGAAAGACAGGAGGCTCGCCCATCGGAGGATAGCGGCGGCACACGCCGTCAGGATCGCCGGCTTGAAAGAAACGACAGTCTGCGCAGGATTTCATCAGATCATCGCGAACGGGTCCGCGTCCTCTACCTGTCCATGCATCGACTTGCCGTCAGCGGCAATGAATTGCGGCTTGGTCCGATGCGTCATGCCCGGAAACAAATGTGTCAGAAGCCACACAAGCGCGTCGCAGCGGTCCGGTGAACCCTCGCCCTCAAACCCAGCCGCAGTGACCTGACACATCTGCGTTTCCAACTCCTCGAACGTCCCGACATGCGAGACACGCCCGAAGGCGTAGTGAGCGGCAATCGGCTCCGCTCTGACGTGCTTGCCGCGCGTGGCGTGCACCTCGATGATCGGCAAACCGGGCCTAACCGTTTTCAACGTGTGCCGGCACATGTCGCCGCCCTGGTTTTTCTCGATGACGATGCCGTCGGCTTGCCATTTGTCAAACAGGGCCACGGCGCGCTGAGACCACTTTTCAGGCCCGCCCTCGCAGGTGCCGTCTTCTAAAATGTACCCGCGGCCGTCAGTCCCTAGACCGCCCACGATGATGCCATGTTCGTTTGAGCCTTCCAGGGAACTGACCGCGGGGTCGACAGCGACCAGAATGCGCGTAAGCTGTACAGGAAGCTCGGACTTGCGATGCTCGTGAAACATGAGGCGCGTCCAGATCGCGCCAACTGCCATCGGCTCGTAGTCGCCTTCCCATATGTGACCGTATCGCTCCGGCTTGGCTTTCTTGTCGTATTGCCGCTCTCGCTCCAATTCTGGAGGGAAAAACGGGTTGTCGTCGTAGTTGACCTTTTGAATGATCGCGTCTTCGGGCGGGTACTCACCGCGGAACAGCCTATCAACCGGGTCTTTTGCGTGGCGCGGGTTCCAGGAGAACCACAATTCCGAGCCCGGTTCCCGAATGGTCGGGACAAGCACTTCAATAGACCGTTCCGAGATGGTCTGCGCTTCTTCCACCCAGCACCGGTCCACGCCCTCAAAGGACTTGATCTGGTCTACTGACATGTCCTGGAGCCCGGCAAACAGAAACTTGGATCCGTTCAGCCCGCGAATCTCGTCCCGCGTGCTCGTGTAGAAATGCCCGTAGCCGAGCTTCTCTATCTTGTCGTCCAAAAGCTGCTTGACCGAGTCCTTGATCGACTTCTGAACTTCGCGAGCGCACAGAAACCGGAGCGGGCTTTCTGCGCCCGTGATGATCGCGGCAGCAGCCATGCTGTGAGACTTGGCCGAACCGCGCCCGCCGTAATAGGCCTTGTAGCGCGCCGGCTGAAACAGGCCCCGGAAGGCTTCAGGTATTTGAATCGGGTTTGCCGACAAATTCCACCGTTACCTTGTGCTGAACAGGTCCGCCGCCAGGCCCGCCGTGCTCCTGCTTGTCGGCAAGCCCCAGATCGCGAGCAATGATGTTAGCATTTAGCAGATCTGCCGAGGCGCCTTCGAACTTCTGAGAGCGAATGACTTCTTCCGCGCGCGTTGTGACTTTGGTATAATCTTTCCTGTTTTGATAATCGAACCAAGTGCTACGGTCGATGTCGAGGAAAATGCAAAGCCCGCCAATCGTCATAGCGCGCATCTTGGGCAATGGCGTGATTTCGACTGTCTCACCTACTTTGAACGGCTTTGCTTCCCACAAGGGATTGTCATGAACCCACTGGAAATACTGCTCGCACGCATCCCAGAGAGCCTCCGGTGTTTCGAAGATAGGCTTGCGGCCGTGTGAGCTTCTGGCTTTCCAGAACTCGTTGCCTTTGGGTGCAGCCATTATTCGTAATTCCACCACCACGTTACGGGCTCAAAAAGATAAGTTTTTGACTGATACCGTTGACGAGTGACCGGCACTAGAAATTTCCATCCTGTTTTGGTGAACACCGGGAACCAAGCAAACCACTTGTGCTTTGGCCCGATTGCCGTTCCGAATAGCGGCCTATAGGCGTAGTGTTTATCAACGGCCATCGATCCGTTCCACGATGATTGATCCGTCGACTTCGTTGATGGCCTGGAATTGTTCAACCTTATATTCCTCGAAGTCGTACACAGTTAGCTTTTTCCCTACGGCTTCCGCGCGGATTGGATATTCGTCACGAAACGCCCGCTGCGCTGCGTCATACGGATGATTGGCCCTGACCGCGCCGTTGCGACCTTGACCAGGAAGGACGTAGCAGTATTTTTTCAAAACGCCTCTTCCCCGTTTAGATCATCGACCAAGCGAACCACGATTTCGCCGAGGCCGGCTTTCATGGCGAAGAAATTAACTGCCGGCATATCCCAATGATACAAGGTAAGTGTTTTACCTATCGCACTTGCATGATCAGGATACATTACTTTGAAAGCTTTCTCGGCGGCCTCATAGCGTCCTTTGGCTGTTACAGTACCCCTTCGACCGTCTGGCAGAAGATACTGAAAGGATTTCATATCGGGCAGTGCACCGGCGAAATGTGAAACGTAACGCAGCGCTGATACCAGTCGGTGTCATCGACTCCAAAAATGAAGGCAGCCGCGACGGCAACGCTAAGCACGAGCAATGTCAGAAGTAGACCGCGAAAGAAAAGACGCATACGAGTAGAATAGCCAGCCCACCCGCGGAGTGCAATCGGCTTTATCCGCAATCCGCTCCTTATTGGTCGAGCCGAGGTCCTTTTCGCGCTCTTGGTACATCTGCTCGACAGCGCTCATCAGGATATTTCCCCTTTGTGCTCAACAAGGCCGAGCATAGCCGCGCGCGCCTTCAGGTCTTCAAG
>JASJEH010000097.1 GCA_030064755.1 Methyloceanibacter sp.
CGATGGTCTCGAATTCGACTGGCCGACGCTGATACACAATGTGCAACGCGAGGTCGACCGGCTCAACGGTGTTTACACGCGCACGCTCGAGAATGCGGGGGTCGAGCGCTTTCTGACACGCGCGACAGTGGACGGACCCCATAGCATACGCCTCGCCGATCGCGAGGCAGCGGTGTCGGCGGAGTACATTCTCGTGGCCACAGGATCGGCGCCGGCCTTTCCGTCGATACCGGGAGCGGAGCACTTCATCAGTTCGAATGAGTGTTTTCAGTTGGAGTCACTGCCCCAAAGCATCGTCATTCTCGGCGCGGGTTATATCGGCATGGAATTCGCGTCGATCTTCGCCGGGCTCGGTGTCGATGTCACGGTGGTGTATCGCGGCGAACAGATCCTGCGTGGGTTTGATATGGATCTGCGGGATACCGTGGCCGAAGCCTTGCGGGACCGCGGTGTCGATCTGCGCATGGATAGCAACATCGCCTCGATCGAGAAGGACGGGGATCAGTATAGGGTTGTCTTGAATGACGGCGATTGCCTTCATGCCTCGTCGGTCATGGCTGCGACGGGACGGACGCCCAACACGAAGGGGCTGGGGCTCGAAGAGGTGGGCGTAGAGCTTGGCCGTAATGGTAAAGTCGTTGTCGATGCGTTTTCCAAAACCTCCGTCGACAGTATTTATGCGGTCGGTGACGTGACGGACAGAGCCAACTTGACACCTGTTGCGATCCGCGAAGGGACGGCATTTGTCGAGACGGTTTTCGAGGGCCGCCCTAAGGCGATGGACTATAGCTTCATCCCTACGGCGGTGTTCACCGAGCCGGAGATCGGTACGGTGGGACTGACTGAGGAAGAAGCGCGCAAGGACCACCAAGTCGATATCTACAAGACAAGCTTTAGGCCCATGCGCGCGACGATTAGCGGTCGCGGCGAGAAGGTGTTCATGAAGCTGATCGTGGATGTGGAGACTGACAAGGTCCTTGGTCTACATATGGTTGGTCCAGATGCAGCCGAGATCGTTCAGATGGCGGCGATCCCCTTAAGGCTCGGCGCGACCAAGGCTGATTTTGATTCCACCATGGCGCTTCATCCCAGCATGGCGGAAGAGTTTGTAACACTGCGGCAGAAGTGGGAGCCGCCTATACCAATCAAAGGCTCCGATGCGGCGGCTTGAGGAGAAAATCGCGCTGGTGACGGGCGGCGGCGCGGGCATCGGCCGCGCGATTAGTGAAACCTTCGGGCGTGAAGGCGCGCATGTGGTCGTTGCCGATATTGACGGCGATGCGGCCAAGGAGACTGCCGACGCTATCATCACGGCGAATGGCGCGGCCGAAGCGCATGCGGTCGACATCACGGATACGACGCAGGTGCAGGCCCTGATGGAATCCATTAAGGGCGTACACGGACGTCTCGATATCCTCGTGAACAATGCTGGCGTTGGCGCCCGCGCGGACTTCCGGCACCTAACGGACGAGGAATGGGACAAGGTTTGGTCCGTCAACCTCGATGGAACGGTGAAATGCGCGCGCGAAGCCTTCGACTTGATGCGCGCGTCGGGTAAGGCCTCGATCGTCAATCTGTCTTCGGTGATGTCGGCAAAGCATACGCGCCAGATGGCGGTCTACTCAGCCACGAAGGGCGCCGTGTCGGCGCTGTCTCGCAGTCTTGCCGTGGAGTATGCCCCATACGGCATTCGGGTGAACACGCTGTTGCCCGGCTATGTTGAGACCGCGCTGATCGGCCGGTATCTGAAAAACCCGGGTATCGCGAAAGCGCTTCTAACGCAGACGCCGCTGCGCCGGTTCGGGACGCCCGAAGATATCGCAAACGCGGCGCTGTTCTTGGCTTCCGATGAAGCGGCCTACATCACCGGCGCCGCGCTCAATGTGGATGGCGGGATGCAGACCACGCTCTAGCGGGCGACCGGCCTAAGCGTTCTCTCCCTCTAGGACGGCGGTTGTTCCTGCACCGGGCACGGCTGCCGTCTCGGCCACGATCTCGTCGACGACCGCGGCCAAAGCCTCGTGTTCCGTGGCGCCTTTGGCTTTGGCCTTCTCGTAGCGTCTCAGTTGACGGTCCGCGCTTGTGCCGCGCTGCAGGATTGTTCGGGCATGGGCGATTTCGGGCGCGGAGCCAAAATAGGCCGCATCCTCTGCCACCAAGTCGAATAGTTCCTCGATGAGATGCGAGAAGGGCACCATGGCGCCACGGCCAAAATCGACCATTCCTTCCTCGATGCCGTAACGCTGCGCGCGCCAGCGGTTCTCGCGGATCAAGAAAGGTGGGTAGTGACGCCAGCGCTGGTTCTGCCGTCTCAGCCGGTAGAGAAGCCGCAAGATGCATTGATAGAGGGCGGCAATGGCGATGGCATCCTCGATCAGGGGGCACACATCGGTGATACGCATCTCCAATGTTGGAAAGCGTGCAGATGGGCGCAGATCCCACCAGATCTTTGTCGCATCCTCGATGAGCCCGGCACTCACCATGAGCTCGATCGTGCGCTCGTACTCGCTGTAGCTCGAAAACGTGTGAGGGATGCCCGTGCGCGGCAATTCGTCGAACACGGACAGACGATAGGACTTAAGGCCCGTCGCTTCGCCTTGCCAAAACGGGGACGACGTCGACAGTGCGAGGAGATGGGGCAGGAAGTAGGGGGCCTGGCCGAGGAGATCGATCCTCAGATCGTCGTCGTCAATCCCCACATGCACGTGCATGCCGCAGATCAGCATCCGTCGAATGACATGCTGGAAGTCCCGCGCAAGGACGTTGTAGCGCTCCTTGTTCGTGTGGTGCTGTCTTTCCCAATGCGCGAAGGGGTGAGTCGAGGCCGCCATGGGCGCGAGGCCGAAATCGTTAGTGATACGGCCGATCGTAGCGCGAAGCTCGATCAGTTGATCGCGCGCTTCCTGTACCGACTGGCAAACCCGTGTTCCGACCTCAATCTGTGAGCGCAAGAATTCAGGGCTCACTTGCCCGCTGATCGCGCCTTCCGCCTCGGTGAGGAGAGCGGCTGGCGGCTCGGGGATGAGGTCGCGGGTCTCCTTGTCGACGAGGAGGTACTCTTCCTCGATGCCGATGCTGAATGTGGGTTCTTGGGTCGCCATGGGACTGTGCTCGGGGCTTCAGCGTATGCAGCGGACGATTCGCCACCTCTTCAATTTTTGCACGATCACGCCGATTGGCGAAAGTGAAACGCCCTAAAGAGAGGGGGTTCAGACAATGGCGGGTGCGCTGCGAGGTGCGGTAACAATGGCGCGGCTTTTGGTTTCTTCGCACGGCGTTTTCGGCTATTTGGCAGGCCCCGCCAAGGATGCTGGCCGTGATCCTTGGCTAGCCACAGTCATTTCAAGTGCTTATATAGCGGGAACTTAATTGGAGAATGAGAATGGCACCGCGTTGGAGCCCCGATAGCTGGCGTTCGAAGCCGATTTTGCAGGTCCCGGATTATCCGGACGCCGAAGCCCTTGCCGAGGTCGAGCAGCAGCTCGCCACGTTTCCGCCGCTGGTTTTTGCAGGCGAGGCGCGGGAGCTTAAGGCCAAGCTCGCCCGCGTCGCGCAAGGTGAGGCCTTTTTGCTGCAAGGCGGCGACTGCGCGGAGAGCTTTGCGGAGCACGGACCAGATACGATCCGCGACTTCTTCCGTGTCTTTCTGCAGATGGCGGTTGTGCTCACCTATGCCGGCGGGTCGCCCGTAGTGAAGCTCGGCCGTATCGCAGGGCAGTTCGCCAAACCACGCTCGTCGCCGACGGAAACCCTGGAAGGGGTCGCGTTGCCGAGTTATCGCGGTGACATTATCAACGGCATCGAATTCTCCGAGCAGGACCGGCACCCCGATCCGCAGCGCATGCATATGGCCTATCGTCAGGCTGCGGCAACGCTCAACTTGCTGCGGGCGTTTTCTCAAGGGGGATACGCCAATCTAGAGCACGTGCATCAGTGGAATCTCGGCTTCGTCGAGGACAGCCCGGCCGGTCACCGCTACCAGGAACTTTCCGATCACATCGCCGAAACCCTGGGCTTCATGCGAGCGATTGGTCTGACCCCGGAGAACACGCCGCAGCTTCGGTCCACGAGCCTCTATACAAGTCACGAGGCTCTACTGCTGGGCTACGAGCAAGCGCTGACCCGGATCGATTCAACCTCGGGCGATTGGTACGCCACTTCGGGCCACTTCCTGTGGGCTGGCGATCGCACGCGCCAGCTCGATCACGCCCATCTGGAGTTCCTGCGCGGGGTGAAGAACCCGATCGGCGTGAAGTGTGGACCGAGCATGGACACGGACGAGCTGCTGAAGCTGATCGATCTGCTGAGTCCGCAAAACGAGCCGGGACGGCTGACACTGATCTGCCGCTTCGGTGCGGACAAGGTGGGCGACCACTTGCCGGCGATGATCCGCGCGGTGGAACGCGAGGGTAAATCGGTGGTTTGGGCCTGCGATCCGATGCATGGAAACACGATCAAGGCGGGCAGCGGATACAAAACGCGGCCTTTCGATCTGATCCTGAAAGAGGTCGAGGCCTTTTTCGATGTGCATCGTGCCGAAGGGACCCACGCGGGCGGCATCCATGTGGAGATGACTGGCAATAACGTCACCGAATGCGTCGGCGGCGCAAAGGCGGTCACCGAGACAGATCTGTCGGACCGGTACCACACCCACTGCGATCCACGGCTCAACGCCGATCAGTCGATTGAGTTGGCTTTCATCGTGGCTGAGCGTTTGCGCCGCGAACGGGAAAGCCGGTCCATGCCAGAAGTCTCCATCGCGGCTGGCGAGTAGCTGGTATGCGTGGGGGCGGGCCCTGGGCAAGCCCCCATCGGGAGGCGGCTGGTGCTCCGCTGCCGCGCTTCATCCCTTTGATGCGTGATATCCCAATGACGCGTTTGGTGCATCTGAGTTCATCCCATGGGCGCTGAATCCAAGGACACTTTCAAGCTTGCTCTCGCGCAGGCAAACCCTGTGGTCGGCGATCTTGCGGGCAATCTCGAAACCGCTTGGCGGCTACGAGAGGAGTTTGCCAAGCCGGGCGCGGACCTTGTCGTCTTCTCTGAACTCTTTCTGACCGGCTATCCGCTGGAGGACCTTGTGTTGAAGCCAGCGCTGCAGCGCGCGGCGCGCGAGGCTTGCGAAGATCTCGCCAAGAGAACCAGTGACGGTGGCCCTGCGATTCTGATGGGTTTGCCTTGGGTCGACGAAGAGGCGGACGACGGCAAGGTGTACAACGCGGTCGCATTGCTCGCCGAAGGGCGTATCGCGGCGACGCGCTACAAGCATCATCTGCCGAATTACGGCGTGTTCGATGAGAAGCGGGTGTTCGCACCGGGGCCGATCCCGGAGCCGATTACCTTCAAGGGGCTCAAGCTCGGCGCGCCTATCTGCGAGGACATCTGGGAGAAGGAGGTTTGCGCGTCACTCATCGATGCCGGAGCCGATATTCTGATTGTGCCCAATGGATCACCCTATTGGATGGGCAAGCAGGCAATTCGCTACGGTGTCGCCGAGGCACGCGTTGCGGAGACCAAGCGTCCGCTTGTCTATCTCAACCAGTTTGGCGGGCAGGACGAACTGGTCTTTGACGGCGCCTCGTTTGTGCTGAATGCGGATGGGTCCTTCGCGGTACAGATGCCGGCGTGGGAGGACGCAGCCATTGTCACCGACTGGCACCGCAGGTCGGATGGCTGGTACTGTGCGCAAGGGGGCATCGCCGATATCGAAACAGGCGATTCCGCCAACTATCTCGCCTGTGTGACGGGCTTGCGCGATTACATCAACAAGAACGGCTTCCCCAGCGTTGTGCTCGGCTTATCGGGCGGCATTGATTCAGCGCTGTGCGCAGTCATGGCCGTCGATGCCCTGGGCGCAGATCGCGTCCACTGCATCATGCTGCCTTATGAATACACCAGCAGTGAGAGTCTCGATGATGCGGAGCAGATCGCGAAGGCCTTGGGCGTGCGTTATGACACGGTGCCGATCCATGATGGTGTTGAGGGGCTCGGCGCTTGCCTGACGAGCGTACTGGGCGGTGCGCCGGACGGCTTCGCGGCCGAGAACCTGCAGTCGAGGACACGCGGCACGCTGCTGATGGCGGTATCGAACAAGCTCGGGCCACTGGTGCTGACGACCGGCAACAAGTCAGAGGTCTCGGTAGGGTACGCGACTTTGTATGGGGACATGAATGGCGGCTTCAACCCCATCAAGGACCTCTACAAGGGCCAAGTCTATGCTCTGTCACGCTACCGCAATCAGGACCGGCCAAAGGGGTGCTTGGGGCCCGAGGGCCTGATCATCCCCGAGAATGTTCTGACCAAGGACCCCTCCGCCGAGCTGAAGCCCGATCAGCGGGATGTGGATTCGCTGCCGCCTTATTCAGTGCTGGACGACATCCTTAACTGTCTCGTCGAGCAGGAGCTCTCTGTGCCCGAAATCGTGAAGAGGGGCCACCCGGTCGAGACTGTGAAGAAGGTCGAGAAGATGCTCTATCTCGCCGAATATAAGCGCCGCCAGGCCGCGCCAGGTGTGAAGATCACCGAGCGCAATTTCGGGCGCGACCGGCGTTACCCAATCACCAACAAGTTCCGCGAGCGCGTTTGATGACTGTCACCGTCCGTTTCGCGCCGAGCCCCACGGGGCGGCTGCATGCCGGCAATATCCGCACGGCGATCATCAATGCGCTGTTCGCGCGGAAGGCGGAAGGCAACTTTATCCTGCGTCTCGACGACACGGACAAAGAACGCTCAACGCAAGAATTCGCGCAGGGCATCGAAGAGGACATCGCCTGGCTGGAGCTCAACTGGTCCGACAAAGTCCGGCAGTCGGACCGGCTCGCACGCTATGACGCGGCCGTTGAGAAGCTAAAAGAGATGGGGCGCTTGTATCCGGCCTATGAGACCCCAGAAGAACTGGAGCTGAAGCGCAAGCGTCAGCTCGCACGCGGCAAGCCGCCTGTCTATGACCGGGCGGCGCTGAAACTCACGGACGACGAGAAGGCGGCCCTGGAAGCCGAAGGGCGCACACCCCATTGGCGGTTTCGGTTGGAGCCGCGCGATGTGGTTTGGGAAGATCTCGTCCGCGGCCAGCAACACGTGGATGCGGGCTCTTTGTCCGACCCCGTTCTGATCCGCGGCGACGGCACGTTTCTCTATACGCTGCCAAGCGTTGTGGACGACATCGACCTCGGCATCACGCATGTTGTTCGCGGCGAGGACCACGTGGCCAATACGGCGCCGCAGATTCAGCTCTTCGAGGCACTCGGCGCGGACGCACCGCGCTTCGGGCATCATAATCTGCTGGTGGGCGCGGACGGAGCGGCCTTGTCTAAGCGCGACAAGTCTCTGTCGATACAGGGCATGCGTGAGGAGGGGCTCGATCCGCTTGCCGTGGTTAGCTACGCCGCGACGATCGGCACAAGTGATCCTGTTGCCCCCCATGACGACTTGAACGAATTGGCCAAGGCGTTTGATTTTGGGAAGCTGTCGCGGGCGCCCGCCCGTTTTGATCCGAACGAGTTGCGCCTGCTCAATGCCAAGCTGCTTCACGCCCGTCCGTACGATGCCGTGGCCGAGCAACTCGAGACGATGGGCGTGACAGGCGGTAGAGCATTTTGGGACGCCGTGCGCGGGAATCTGACCACGCTTGCCGAGGCCAAGGACTGGTGGGCCGTAGTGACGGGGCCAGTCGAACCTTCAATTGAAGACCCTGCTTTTTGCGGGACCGCGGGAGACTTACTCCCGCCTGAGCCTTGGAACGAAGAGACATGGGGTGCATGGACCGGCGCTGTGAAAGCCGAGACGGGGGCCAAAGGAAAGGCTCTGTTTCAGCCATTGCGTCTCGCGTTGACCGGCAAGCCCCATGGTCCGGAACTTAAGCAACTACTGCCGTTGATCGGCCGGACGCGTGCGCTCAGCCGGCTACGTGGCGAGGTTGCGTAGGCTTAGCCGCTAGTTCGGTGTCGACTTCTTGATGAACGACGATTGTCCCTGCGCCGTAGCGGGCGCTTGCGCCGGAGCTTGAGCTGCTGGTGGCGGCGGGGCTTGGAAGCCGGGCGGCACGGGGACCTGCAACATAGGCGCCGCCGGTTGAGCCGCCTGCGGAGGTGGCGTGATCTGCAGTTCGGACGGCGAAGACTGACCAACATCCAGGTTGAGCTGGGGTGGCGGTCCGCTCGGAGCAGGCTGCGCTTGAGGCACGGCTGGTACCTGCGGCGCAGCGGGCGCGACTGCCGCCTGTGTCGCCCCGGCCGGGGGAATACCTTGCGCCTTCCTGTTGGCCGCTTCGATTTCCGCAGGGTTGTACTCGGCCTTCTTGCACGAGCAGCCCTTCACGAATTCCTTGCGGTACCGGAGCGCGACCGGGAGATCCATATAGGGCGAACCGCTGAGCGAGATGGCTTGCTCGATCTCTTGACCGGGATTTCGATAGACATAGAGCTCGGCTGGTGCCGCGCAGCTTTGCTGGCACTTCTGCGCGTCGGCCGCCGCCCGGCTGCCATAGGTCGAGTAGTGGATCGGGAAGTAGAAACCGTCGCAAAGGCGCACGCAAACCGTCCGGTAGCGACCATTGGGGTTGATGCTGCGATAGATCGGCGTCTGGTACTCCTGGCGAGGACCGCCGAAGAAATCGAAGAAACCACCACCAGCGGGCGGCGCACCGGTACAGCCGTTCCGTTGCATCGCACGCCGCAGTTCTTGCTGGCGACGTTGGTTACCACCCCCGCCGAGTGAGGCGCGCTGAGCTTTCAAGCGCTCGATGTGGCGGCGCGAATCCTCCACACGGGCATTAAGGCCGAGGCAGCGAGGCGTCCGCTTTAGAGCGCGACCAAAGATGAGCATGCGCTCATAGCAGCCAGCCCTGTCCATTTCTGATTTGACCCCACGGTGGGCCTGCGCGGCCTGGCTGATTTCTTGGTTGAGAGCGATCAATTCAGGATTGTTGCCGCCGCCGCCGCTGGCAGCGTCCAACTCCTGCTGCAGCTGCATGCACCGTATATCTTGCTCGGACTGGGCAAAGGTGTCTCCGCCGAGGGCAAGGCAGCCGAGCGCCAACGCCACCAGGCCGACGCCGACCCGCGATGTAAGGGGCGCTGGACGCGCCGCGCTTGGCGCAAAAACGCGCCTAGTACCGCGATGGATCCTCACAATGATCGATCCAATCCTTGGGGAAATCTCAATTTAGCATAATGCGCGAACAAAATCTTCGGTCAATGAGGCATGAATAAGATGGTTTGCTTGACGATTTGGCGGTTTGCGGCCATAAGCGGGACCAAGATGATGTACCCGCAACCGAACCTTAGCGTTTCTGGCTGTATTATTCCGCGTTAGCAAAATAGCTCGCACGGGTCGTCCTTCTTTTTACTTTCAAATCCATCACCGACGAAGATCCGGCGGGCCTTAAGTCGATTGGGCTTGGCCGAAGGGGCTTGTCAGTGTCGCTTACGATCTACAATACGCTTACCCGCCGGAAAGAGGCGTTCACGCCGCTGGATCCGACGAATGTGCGCCTCTATGTCTGTGGGCCGACCGTGTATGACTACGCGCATATTGGCAACGCACGGCCTGTCATCGTGTTCGATGTGCTGTTCCGCCTTCTGCGGCATGTCTATGGGCCTGACCATGTAACCTATGTCCGCAACATCACGGACGTGGACGATAAGATCAACGCACGGGCCGCGAAGGACTATCCGGACCTGCCGCTGAACGAGGCGATTCGCAAGGTCACGGAGAAGACCGAGGCGCAGTTCAAATCAGATATGCATGCGCTCGGCGCCCTTGATCCCACCGTCGAACCCCGCGCCACCGAACATATCGGAGAGATGCGCGCCATGATCGACCGCTTGATCGCCAAGGGCAGTGCCTATGTGGCCGAGGGGCATGTGCTGTTTAGCGTTTCGTCCATGCCGGATTACGGAAAGCTCTCGGGCCGGTCCGTAGACGAGATGATGGCGGGCGCGCGGGTCGAAGTGGCGCCGTTCAAGAAGGACCCGATGGACTTCGTGTTGTGGAAGCCGTCGAAGCCTGGCGAGCCCTCGTGGCCATCGCCTGGTGGTATCGAGAGCCCGGGGCGGCCTGGATGGCATATCGAGTGTTCTGCCATGTCCGAGGCGCATCTCGGCGAGGTCTTCGATATCCATGGGGGCGGTATCGACCTTGTCTTCCCGCACCATGAGAACGAGATCGCGCAGTCCTGCTGTGCCCACGGCACCGACAAGATGGCGCAGGTTTGGATGCATAACGGCTTCCTGCAGGTCGAAGGCGAGAAGATGTCGAAAAGCCTCGGCAACTTCGTCACCGTGCATGAGCTGCTGACTGGTTGGCATGGCTATGCCTGGCCCGGCGAAGCGCTACGCTTCAACATGATTCGGACCCATTACCGCCAGCCGCTCGATTGGACGCTTGTGAGCCTCGACGAGGCCCACAAGACGCTTTGGGATTGGTACGGCGATGTGGAGAGCCACGAGCCCGCGCACGAGACCCCGGCGGCGGTCGTGGATGCGCTGTCGGATGACCTAAATACGCCCAAAGTGATCGCCGAGCTGCACAAGCTACACAGTGCGAAGAGGTTCGCGGAATTGCGCGCGGCGCTGGGCTTTCTCGGTTTTTCGGGAAAGCGCATCAATATCGAGCGCAAAAGCTTGGGTGGCGGCAAAGCCGCAGAGAGCGCCGATGTGGATGGGCTAATTGCCGCCCGGCTCGAAGCGCGTAAGGCCAAAGACTTTGCCGAGGCGGATCGCATTCGCGACGAGCTCCAGGCGAAGGGCATTGTCCTGAAGGATGCGAAGAATCCGGAGACAGGCGAGTTGGAGACAACGTGGGAGGTAGCGCGATGAGTGCCGAGGCCAATCCGCAACTGGCGCTCCGCCCTATGCTGCCGGGCGAGGCGCCGCTGCTCGAAGAGATTTTCGTCGCGAGCATAATGGAGCTCACCCAGGACGACTACGAGATCGAACAACAAGAGGCATGGATCGCCAAAACCAATGCTGATGGCCCCTTGGCGAAGATGCTGGCCGACCACACGACGATCGTCGCGACCATGAGCGGTTCGCCGGTTGGCTTTGGGTCGCTGGAGTCTGACGACAAGATCGGACTCCTCTATGTGCACCCTGCTGCAGTCGAGCGGGGCGCCGGTACGCTGCTGGCCGATGCGCTGGAGAAGATCGCGGCCGGTCGCGGCGCCGAAGACTTGAGCGTCGATGCTAGCGACAGCGCCTACGATTTTTTCAACAAGCGTGGTTACGCCGCCCAGCAGCGCAACAGCGTGCGCTGCGGCGATGAATGGTTGTCCAATACGACCATGAAGAAGACCTTGTCGGGGCCGGAGACAGTACAATGAGCGACTTCCTCAAGGACACGCCTTTCAAGGGCTCAAAGGGCGTCTATCTAGCCATCAAGATCGTGGTGCTGGTTCTCGCCGTGTTGCTCGCGCTGCGCTTCGTCTTCGGTGTGGTGTAGGTCATGACGCGCGAAACGCTCTACCTGTTCGATACGACCTTGCGGGACGGCGCCCAGACTCATGGCGTCGACTTCTCGCTCGAAGACAAGCTGCTGATTGCCGAGCAGCTGAACGCACTCGGCCTCGACTATGTGGAGGCGGGCTATCCGGGTGCGAACCCGATCGATACAGAACTGTTCTCTGAGGACCGTAATCTTGGTGCAAAGCTCACGGCATTCGGAATGACGAAGCGGCCGGGCCGCTCGATCTCGAATGATCCAGGCTTTCAAGCGCTCCTTGCCGCCAAAGCCGACGCCGTCTGTCTTGTGGGCAAGACCTGGGACTTCCATGTTGATGTGGCGCTCGGGATCAGTTGTGACGAGAACCTCGCCGGCATTAAGGACTCTATCGAAGCGGTTGTCGCCTTGGACCGCGAAGCGATGCTCGATTGCGAGCACTTCTTCGATGGGTACAAGGCCAACCCGGACTATGCCCTGTCTTGTGCCAAGACGGCTTATGAGGCGGGCGCCCGCTGGGTCGTGTTGTGCGACACAAATGGCGGCACTTTGCCTGAAGAGGTTCATGCCATCGTCTCGGACGTGGTGAGCCACATCCCCGGTGATCACGTGGGTATCCATGCCCACAACGACACGGACAACGGCGTTGCCAACTCGCTTGCGGCGGTGCGCGCCGGCGCACGTCAGATTCAAGGGACGTTGAACGGGCTAGGGGAACGTTGCGGCAATGCGAACCTCACGTCGATCGTACCGACATTGCTGCTCAAGGAGCACTATGCAGAGCGTTTCGAAACGAAGATCTCGCCAGAGACGCTGGGGACTCTCACGCATGCGTCTCGAATCCTCGATGAGATGCTGAACCAGGCGCCGAACCGTCATGCGCCCTATGTGGGCGAGGCGGCGTTTGCACATAAGGGCGGGATTCATGTCTCCGCGGTACAGAAGGATCCACGCACCTATGAGCATGTGGCGCCGGAGACCGTCGGCAATGTGCGTAAGCTCTTAGTGTCGAACCAGGGCGGCCGGTCGAACGTTCTCGCCCAGCTTGAGACGAGTGGTCTGAGTGTGGCGAAGGACGATCCGCGAGTCGGACGCCTCGTCGAGCTCGTGAAGGAACGCGAAGCCGCTGGCTATGCGTATGAAGCGGCCGAAGCATCGTTCGAGCTTTTGGCCCGGCGCATCCTGGAAACCGTGCCTCAGTTCTTCGAGGTAGACTCCTTCCGAGTGATGGTCGAGCGGCGGCACAACGCGCTCGGCGAGCTGGTGACGGTATCTGAGGCGACGGTCAAGGCGAGTGTCGAGGGCGAGACAGTGATGTCCGTCGGCGAGGGGAACGGTCCCGTCAACGCGCTGGACAATGCGTTGCGCAAAGACCTCGGTCCCTACCAAACCTATATCGACGACCTGGAGCTTGTGGACTACAAAGTCCGTATCCTGACAGGTGGCACGGACGCGGTTACCCGTGTCTTGATCGAGAGCCGCGATGGAGAGGGACGCCGCTGGTTCACGGTGGGCGTGTCGCCCAATATTGTCGATGCCTCCTTCGAGGCCTTGCTCGACTCGATCAACTACAAGCTGATCCGCGACGGTGCGCCGGCGCCCATCTAGAACTTTTCGACAACGGGTGCTTCAGCTTCCGGCTCTAGCTCGGCCAGAACACGGTGGATGACCGGCAGCACGTCGCCCGCGGATTCGGCGACGCTCATCTTCAGTTCGAATCCCGAACGGATGAAGTTGTGCCCGATCATGTGTTCGAAGAGTTCAAGCAATGGGTCCCAAAAACCGTGAATGTTCACAAGAACGATCGGCTTTCGATGCCGTCCGAGCTGTGACCATGTGAGTTGCTCCACGAACTCTTCCAGAGTCCCGATACCGCCGGGCAGGGCCACGAAGGCATCGGACTTTTCGAACATAAGATGTTTGCGTTCATGCATCGTGTCGACGACGACCAGCTCGTGTACGTCATGGAGCATGCGCTCCCTGTCGTGGAGAAACTCGGGCATGATCCCGGTTACGTAGCCGCCATGCTTGATCACCGCGCGAGCGACAATGCCCATTAGCCCCAAGTCTCCACCGCCATAGATGAGCCTGGTTTCAGCGCTAGCGAGAGCCTCGCCGAGCGCTTTAGCGGCTTCAGTGAAGGCGGGATTCTGACCCGCGCCGGATCCGCAATAGACGCAGACAGTCTCAACCTTCTTGGGGTTTTGCGTCATGAAAACTCCTGCGGCACGGCCCATGAGGCATTCGGGATCATCTGGCATCCGCCCGGGCGAGTCGTCAAGAAACCGAGTCGCATGAGTTTTCCTCAACTAGGGTTTTTGCTGATCGGTATGGCAGTCGCATGAATGATTGGCTAGGGTTCGGCCAAACATGGCCGACCGTGCCATGCACCGTACACGTCTACTGAGTGAGGTTATGATCAAGATGATAGGCTCAAAGCTTCTGGCCGGACTGACGGCCTTCGCCGCACTATATTGTCTTTCCCAAGTTGCTCCCGTTCTGGCCGAGGATGTGGCGCCAAAGGCCGACGTCGTTGGTTCTGCGTCCTCGCCCTCCCACAAGTCTCCTATTCAGGTGAAAGTCGTCGATTACCAAAAGGCGGAAGAGGGACCCGGCACATTGAAGATGTCGGGGAAGGCGATTGCAGGCCGAGATGTGTTCATTTCGGTCGACAATAAGCCCTTTGCGCAAGTGAAGGCCGCGGAAGATGGATCTTGGAGCGTAGAGGACAAGATCCCGCTGGGTGACAAGCCGCACGCCGTCAGGGTGCAGCAATTCGACGAGGTCACGCAAATGCCTGCGGCGGCGGCCATGTTCAGCATGTCGCTGGCGCGACCTACCGCGGCAGAACTGGCCGATCCACCCTCTGGCCGCTAAGCGCGGCGCTTTCGCCATAAGCAATGGCAGTGGCGCTGTGCTCGGAGCCATCGGGCTTGGCGCTGACGTGCCCGCAGGCTATATCGATACATGTGGAGGGGGCAGCCATAATGGCTGCCCCCTTTTTCCACTGTGCGACCGGACCTGAAAGCTCTTAAGCAACTGTTGTCGCCCTTTGAGCGTCGAGTCGGCCTAAGCGGCGGCTTTACGCAATAGAGCTTTGAAAGAAATGCCTTTTTATGCGTGATCGACTGCCGCAATCGACCAGCGACGCCCTGCTCACGGCCAGGGCCAGCCAGACGTCCGTCCTGCAGGAGCTGCTGCCGTATGTGTGGCAGACGGGGCGGCGGGACCTGCACATACGCGTCGTGCTCGCCTTCATTGCGTTGGTGCTGGCCAAGGTGGTCACGCTGGCCGTCCCGATTGCCTACAAGAATGCGGTCGACTATCTGACCGGCGTCGATCAGGGCTCGGGCGCGGAGGCGGGCACCGGCTTCCTTGGGCTTGCGGCCGTTCCGGTCATGCTGATCGTGGCTTATGGCGTTGGACGCATCCTCATGGTTCTGTTCGCGCAACTGCGCGATGTGATCTTCACGGTAGTCACCCAGAATGCGGTTCGCCAGCTAGCGAACCGGACCTTCCGCCACTTGCACAGCCTGTCTCTCAAGTTTCATCTGGAGCGGCGCACGGGTGGGCTGAACCGCGTGATCGAGCGCGGCGTGAACGGCGTCGATACAATTTTGCGCATGGCGGTCTTGAACATGATCCCAACCGCCGTAGAGCTGGTGATGATCGCGGGACTTGTTGCCTGGTATTTCGGCTGGATCTATGTCGGCGTTCTGTTTGCGATGGTCGTCGGGTATGTGTGGTTCACGTTTTTTGCCACGGAGAAGCGTATCGCCATTCGCCGGGACATGAATGAGAGCGACACAGAAGCGAACTCCAAAGCCGTCGATAGCCTGCTCAACTTCGAAACCGTCAAGTACTTCGGCAATGAGGACCTTGAGGCGAGGCGCTTCGATGCGTCCATGGCGCGTTACGAAAAGGCCGCGGTTCGCACCTACACCACACTAGGCTTTCTAAACTCCGGGCAAGCCGTCATCTTTAGCGTCGGCATGGTCGCGTGCATGTTGCTCGCGGCGCGCGACGTCTCTCAAGGCGTGTTGACCGTCGGCGACTTCGTGATGATCAACGCCATTCTGATTCAGTTATTCATGCCGCTCAACTTCATGGGCATGGTCTATCGCGAGATCAAGCAGGGCCTGGTCGATATGGAGACCATGTTCGCGCTTCTCAAGGAACCGGCCGAGATCGTCGATCAGCCAGACGCTAAGCCGCTGAAGGTTGAGCGAGGTGCTATCTCTTTCAAGAATGTGTCCTTCGCTTATGAGGCGGGGCGTCCAATCCTGAAGGATGTCTCGTTTGACGTTCCGCCGGGGAAGATGGTTGCGATTGTGGGGCCGTCCGGTGCCGGCAAGTCAACGATCTCTCGCATACTTTTCCGCTTTTACGAGGTGCAACAGGGCGAGGTCACGATCGATCGGCAGAATATTCAGGACGTAACGCAGAAGTCCTTGCGGGCGGCGATCGGGATGGTCCCTCAGGACACGGTCCTGTTCAACGACACGATCGAGTACAACATCCGCTATGGCCGTCCCGATGCCACCGAGGCCGAGGTTCACGAGGCGGCGCGGCTGGCGCAGATCGACGACTTCATTCTCGCATTGCCCCAAGGCTACGATTCTCTTGTCGGCGAGCGTGGACTGAAGCTCTCCGGCGGCGAGAAGCAGCGTGTCGCGATCGCGCGGACGATCCTAAAGGCGCCGCCGATCCTCATGCTGGACGAGGCAACATCCGCGCTCGACAGCCATACGGAGAAAGAGATTCAGGATGCGCTGGAGCAGGTTGCGCGTAATCGTACGAGCCTTGTGATTGCTCATCGGCTCTCAACTGTGGTCCATGCCGACAACATCATCGTGCTCGACAAGGGGCGTATCGTCGAGCAGGGGCGTCACGCGGAACTTCTGGCGAAGGATGGGCTCTATGCAAGTCTATGGGCGCGTCAGCGCGAGGCTGACGAGGCTCGGGAAATCCTGGCGCATGCGCGCGAGGTTGAGGAAGCAAGCGAGCAAGATGCTGCGCAGCACAGCGAGGAGGAGCTGGACTCCTCCATCACTGATGACCGGATTGAGGATGAGGTGCTGGCGTCAAGCTAAGCGCCGAGACGGGAGACTTCATGGACGACCGGCATAATTTGCTTGATACGATCGCGAACGCGTTCGTTCCGATTCACCCGGATGGCTACAAGTTTGTGGCAATCGGCGCCGTCGCGACTTTGTTTCTGTTCCTGTTCGCGCCGGCGCTCGGATGGCTCTGCGCGCTTGCCACGCTGTTTTGCGCCTATTTCTTTCGCGATCCGGACCGTGTAACGCCGGACCGGCCGGGGCTGGTTGTAAGCGCGGCTGACGGCACCGTGTCGGCCGTCGTTGAAGATGTTATGGCGCCTCGCGAGCTGGCACTCGGGACTGCCGAACTGACGCGCGTTTCCGTTTTTCTCTCGGTCTTCAATGTGCACATCATCCGCGCGCCTGTCGGTGGTAAGATCATTCATAGCACGTATGTGCACGGAGCGTTCTTCAATGCCGAACTTGATAAGGCGAGTGAGGAGAATGAGCGTCAGGCCTTTGTGATCGAGACGAAGTCCGGCGCCAGGATCGGCGTTGTCTTGATTGCTGGGCTCGTGGCGCGACGTATCGTCCCCTTTGTGGGCGATGGTGATAGTCTTGATGCAGGTCAGAGGATCGGTTTGATCAGGTTTGGTAGTCGTGTGGACTTGTACTTGCCGAAGGACACCGAAATTCTAGGAGAGGTTGGTCAAACAGCCATCGCTGGTGAGACCGTGCTCGCCGTGTTGTCGGGTGAAGCCACAGGAAGGGCGTAGGGACCGATGTTTCCTCCTTTCGATCCAGAACGAAGGGATGACCGCAAACTGCGGCAGCGGCTGCTGGTGCGCGGCGAGGTACCTATCCGCGTTCTCATTCCAAACATCTTCACGCTGGTCGGGTTATGCGCAGGGTTAACCGCGATCCGAATGGGGATCGAACATCGGTGGGATATGGCCGTGGCGGCGCTCGTGTTCGCCGCGTTTCTCGATGGTATCGACGGCCATGTGGCACGCCTGCTCAAGGCGTCCACGCGCTTCGGCGCTGAACTGGACAGCCTCGCGGATTTCGTCAACTTCGGCGTCGCACCGGCGATCATTTTGTTCGCCTGGTCGCTGGAGGATCTGAAAAGCCTTGGCTGGATTGCGGTCCTTGTTTTCGCTGTATGTTCGGCGCTTCGGCTTGCGCGGTTCAATGCCTCACTCGACCAGACCGATCAGCCTATTTGGAAGAAGTCCTTCTTTGTGGGCGTGCCTGCTCCGGCGGGCGCTATCATCGTCCTGTTGCCGATCTACGCACAGGACCTGGGGTTACACTGGCCCAGCCTGACGCCACTGGTGCTCCTCTACACCATTGCTGTGGCGCTTCTGATGGTCTCCAACCTGCCAACATTCTCCATAAAGATGCTTGGGCAGCGGATTCATCGTGAGTATGTGCCGCCACTTTTTGTTTTGGCGGCTCTATTCATTGCCTTGCTCTTGACCTATCCAGCCCACACCCTGTTTGTGGGGTCTTTGGCCTATCTGGCGCTGCTGCCCGTCGGTGCCTACAGGTACCTTGTCGCGAAGCGCAAGGCAGAGGCCTTTGCCAAGGCGCAGAATGGCGGCGTTGCGCCGCGAGAAAGCGGCTTGAAGAGTGAGCACGAAACGACAGGTATGAGTACGGATTTATGAAGCAGGTTCTTTCGACGTATCTCCGCCAGCTTGAGGCAGAGAGTATCTATATCATGCGCGAGGTCGCAGCCGAGTTTCGCAACCCGGTAATGCTGTACTCTGTCGGCAAGGACTCGGCGGTGCTGCTGCATCTCGCCATGAAGGCTTTCTATCCAGGAAAGCCGCCATTTCCGTTGCTGCACGTCGATACGACTTGGAAATTCCAAGAGATGATCGCGTTTCGGGATGCGGAGGCGAAGCGTCTCGGTGTCGATCTGATGGTCCACATCAACCAGGAGGGTGTGCGAAACGGTATCTCGCCCATCACGCATGGTAGCGCTCTCCATACGGATATTATGAAAACCGAGGCGCTGAAGCAGGCTTTTGGCAAGCATGGATTCGATGCGGCTTTCGGTGGCGCCCGCCGTGACGAAGAGAAGTCCCGCGCAAAGGAGCGTGTCTATTCGTTCCGAAACGCCTCCCATAACTGGGATCCCAAGCGCCAGCGTCCCGAGCTGTGGCATCTCGCCAATACGAAGGTGAACCCTGGTGAGAGTATGCGTGTGTTCCCACTGTCGAATTGGACCGAGTTGGATGTCTGGACCTACATCTACTTGGAGGACATTCCAGTGGTGCCGCTCTACTTCGCGAAAGAGCGGCCCGTCGTCGAGCGCGATGGCACGCTGATTATGGTGGACGACGATCGCCTGCCGCTTGAGGAAGGTGAGAAGCCACAAATGCGCAAGGTTCGCTTCCGCACGCTTGGCTGCTACCCGCTTACCGGTGCTATCGAGTCCGATGCAGCGACATTACCCGAGATCATCGAAGAGCTCGTTGCTTCTCGACATTCGGAGCGGCAGGGGCGTGTCATCGATCACGACCAAATCGGCTCTATGGAGAAGAAGAAGCAGGAGGGTTATTTCTGATGGCGCGTCTCAGTGTTGTTGGCGATACGAGGGACAGCGCGAGAGATCGCCTTGCTGCGCATATCGTCGCCGATGAAGATCGCGGTCTCCTGCGTTTTCTGACCTGCGGCAGCGTAGATGACGGCAAGAGTACGCTCATCGGTCGTCTTCTCTACGACTCGCAGCTTGTGTTCGAGGATCAGCTCAAGAACGTCCAGAAAGAGTCACAGCGCCCGAATTCGAGCCTTGGGACGGAGATTGATCTTTCTCTTCTCGTCGACGGTCTTCAGGCCGAGCGCGAGCAAGGCATTACGATTGATGTGGCTTATCGCTACTTCTCGACACCGCGGCGGAAGTTCATCGTCGCCGATACGCCGGGCCATGTTCAGTATACGCGCAATATGGCCACTGGCGCGTCGAACTGCGATTTTGGCGTATTGCTGATTGACGCACGTCAGGGCGTTCTGACTCAAACGCGCCGGCACGCTTGCATCTTGTCGCTGCTCGGCATCACGAAGGTCGCGCTGGCCGTTAACAAAATGGATCTGATCGACTTCGACCAGGACCGCTTCCAGGCAATTGTCAACGATTTCACGGCTTTTGCCGCGCCCTTGGGCTTTGATTCAATCGAGGCAATCCCGGTTTCGGCCCTAAAGGGCGACAACGTCACCACGCCGAGTGCGCATATGCACTGGTATCACGGACCAACGCTGCTCGGGCATCTGGAGACTGTCGAGGCGGGCCACAACAGGGAGTCCAGTCCGTTCCGTTTCCCCGTGCAGTGGGTGAACCGGCCGCATCTCGATTTTCGTGGGGTTTCAGGAACCGTTGCGGGCGGCAGCATCAAGACTGGTGATGAAGTCGTCATTCATCCGACAGGAAAGCGCGTCCATATCGCGCGTATCGTAACCGCCGATGGCGATCTTGAGTACGCGCAGGAAGGTGACGCGGTGACGCTGACCTTCGCAGAGGAGGTTGATGCGAGCCGTGGCGATGTGCTTACGACACCCGACGCGGAGCCGTCTGTCGCCGACCAGCTTGCGGCCAAGATCATTTGGTTCGACGAAGAGTCTATGCTGCCGGGGCGGACCTATACCATCCGGTGCGGCACGCAGACCTCCACGGCTACGGTGTCATCGCTGAAGTACAAGCTCAACGTGGACAACTTGGACCATGTCGCGGGTAAGACTTTGGAGATGAACGAGGTGGGTCTTTGCAACCTCAGCATGACCAAGCCTCTCGTCTTCGATCCTTATGGGGACAGTACCGAGACCGGCAGCTTTATCCTGGTTGACCGCTTTACGAATGCGACTGTCGCCGCGGGCATGATCGAATTCGGCCTTCGTCGCGCAACGAACGTGAAGTGGCAGGAGTTGTCCGTTGACAAGGCATCGCGTGCCGGCCTGAAGGAGCAAAAACCGTGCGTGTTGTGGTTCACGGGACTGTCCGGCTCAGGCAAGTCGACTATCGCCAACGCGCTCGAAAGGCGGCTTCATGCGTTTGGCCGCCATACCTATATGCTCGACGGTGACAATATCCGGCACGGACTCAACAAAGATCTTGGTTTCACCGACGCAGATCGTGTGGAGAATATCCGGCGCGTGGCGGAGACTGCGCGGCTCTTTGTCGATGCGGGTCTCATTGTCATGGTCTCTTTCATCTCGCCGTTCCGCTCAGAGCGCCGCATGGCGCGCGAACTCGTGGGTGAGGACGAATTCATCGAGGTCTATGTGGACACGCCGCTTGAGGTCTGCGAAGCGCGGGATCCCAAGGGTTTGTATCGAAAGGCGCGCGCCGGCCTGATTAAGAACTTTACCGGGATTGACTCAGCTTATGAGCGGCCTGAATCGCCCGAACTCGACCTCGACACGACTGAAGTCTCTCCCGACGAACTTGCAGATCGCATTCTCGCCGAGCTCCGACGACGCCACGTTGTTTAGAGGCAGGTATGTGTCGGGCGGTGCCGTTCCACCCGCTAGCGCCCCACTTGATCCATCGTTTTATGCCGCGAGTGCGAATACCAGCGCGATCGTGACAACTGTCAGCGTAACCGCGGATGCAACGGAGCCGGCGACGATGAGGCTGGCTTTGCGTTGTCGTTCCTGGAAATCATGAATAAGACCACGGAGCTGTGGGGTGGCTGTTTGGCCCGTTGCGGCCGCCTGGGTGTCACCTTGCGGCGCGAAGGCCTGATCGTCATCACGATGATTGATCGAATAGTCCAGTTGTGGCTCATTTGGCGGACTACCGAGATGGGCCCCAACGAATGCGAGGTTAGTGGGCTGGGAGACGAAGTCGGCGACCGTTTCACTGTCGACAAACACTTCAGCCGCTGGGGGGGCGGAGAGGCGGTGGATGCCGCGCGCTTCGCCAAACTCACGGGTAAACGTAGCGCGCCGCGAGTCATGCAGCGCTTCCTGGAGCAAAGCTGTCGCCTGGTGGACAGGATGTGTGGTCGGTGAGCGCGTTGATCCTGTCGTCAGTGGCAGGCTGAATTCAGGCATTGATGAAGCTCCCTCTATTGGCGCGCCGCGGCCTGGACTCGAAAGCCGGTCTGAACGCGTATCACGCCCCCGTTCCCCAGACTGTCGAGCCCCCAAAGCGCGGCAGCCAAGGCCTCCTGTGGTGCCGCGCCAGGGCCCGCTGACAGCCCATGAAGACGCCGCCTCGGTGATTCCGATTAACGACGCTCCTGGAAACCCAATGCGCGAAAGGGGCCTTGAGTTCCCGCATTTCTGGGGTTTGGGGGATTTTCTGAGAGCGGGAAGGTTCGCGGGGCCTGACAGGTGAGCCGTGATTGCCCAGTCGCCGGTGGTCCCTTGCGCCCAGGACTCCGTCTAGTTGTGTATGCGAGCCTCGGAAGAGAACTCAGGGGGTAGATAGGGTCAGTGGCGTGCGCTTGACCTGACTAAAGCGTGGTGGTGGCCAAGCCGAGGCTGAGCTTCTGCACGAGCGTTGCCACCAAGCTCGCTTTCACGACGAGTGCGCCGAGAGCAAGTGTCAGAAGCACCGGGACAGATACATCCCCGGGACGCGATCGATTGCGGCGCGACGGCCTAGTGTTTCCTGTCTCGACGGGTTTGTACCGCATTGTTCGGCCATCGTTGAGTGTTCGCATGGGACAAAGAGGTGTTG
>JASJEH010000094.1 GCA_030064755.1 Methyloceanibacter sp.
GGGCCGGCATGGCCAAGCCTTCACCTGGGGCGGCCGCCTCAATCTGAGGAACGCAAAGTACGCGGAGGACTTAAGCCCGCTCGACGCGGAAAGCACGTGCCCCGCCGCGCAGTACAGTCGTGCCTATCTCCATCATCTTGTGAAAGCGGGCGAGATGCTGGGGGCGATGCTTGTGACCTATGCCAACGTCCAGTTCTATCAGGAGCTCATGGAGCGAACGCGCGCCGCTATTGCAGACGGCACCTTTGCAACGTTCGCCGACGAGATGTGCAGGCGCTACGCCAAGCCAGGCGCTATCGGCTAGTAGCTATAGGCCAGCGGCTATTGCGACGGGTCGAACTCGGGCCCTGGGTGACTTGCCTTAGTTTGCTTCCGGGCACGCTCCTCGGCCACGCGCTCCCGTGCGAGGAGATAGAGCCCAGCGAGGATCACGATCAACGCGCCCGCGATGGTCCACCATGACGGGATATCGTCGAAGATTATGAAGCCGAACCCGGACATCCAGACGAGGCCCAAATAGATGTACGGGGCAAGAACGCCCGCAGGCGCAAGCCGGTGCGCAAGGATGATGAGCCAATGCCCAAGGCCGCCCCAGAATCCCAGGGCGGCGAAAAGCAACCAGGTCCACCACTGGTCCGGCGATTGCCACTCCATTAAGCCGAAGGGCGTCATGATCAAGACGCCGACCAGCGGCGTGTAGGTTTGCGTAACGGCAGGCGGGTCATAGGCCGCCAGGTACCGCGTGGCGATTGTGAAAAGTGCATAGCCGAGAGTCGCTCCGAGGGTGAACAGCATGGCCCAGTGCACCTCGCCGATCCCCGGATGCATAACGACAAGCACGCCGACGAAGCCCGAGAAGATGGCGAGCGCACGGTGCCATCCGACCCACTCCCCGAGCAGAGGGCCTGACAGCGCGGCGACCAGGAGCGGCATCAAGAAGAAGATCGCAATGTTCTGATCAAGCTGAAGATACTTCAGAGCCACGAAGTTCAGCGCCGTCGTCACGATCATCAAACACGAGCGGATGAACTGAACGCCTGGCTTTGCGGACTTGAGTGACGGTCGCAAAGCGAAGGGCCACAGGACCAGAGCACTGAAGAAGACATGGCAAACGAAGCGCATCCAAACGACCTGCGCGACCGGAATCCCTTGTGTCTCCGTCAAGTACTTCGCGGTGGTATCGAGCAACGCGATGCAGATCGTAGCCAGGACCATCAGCCCAATCGCTTTGACCACCTGGCTTTGATAAGGATTTGAGACGAGGCGAGGGGTCATGATGGTCCGCAGTTGCGCGCCGGAGTCTGTGGCGCCGTGTTTCGATACGTTGGCGGGTTTCGCCCCGCTCTCTTGCACCATTCCTTGCCAAAGAGCCATCGGCGGATAAAACACTCAGCAAGACTTGATGGAGGAACCTCGTGGCCGACATTCGCGCGATCATTGCCATTGGACAAAGAGGTCAGCTTGGCCTGTATGGTGAAATGCCGTGGGAGGGCAACAAGAACAGGGAGTATGTCGCCGATGTCGCCCGGTTCTTTGAGGTCACGCGCGGTCACGTAGTGATCGCGGGCCCCAAAACAATCTCGGCGTTTCCGGATTATGCCTACAAAGAGCGAACGATTGTCGAAGTCCGCTCTCGTGACAAGCCCGAAGAAGTGCTGAGCCGGTTTCCCGAGCGTGTCGTTTACGTGGGTGGCGGCCCAGCGGTGTGGGACGTCTATGCGCCCTTCATCCGGCACTGGGACATCAACAGGTTATCATACGATGGCGAGGCGGACCGGTGGTTCAACCCGGCCTGGCTGGTGGCGGCGTCCGACGATACCTAGTCGTGGCGACGACGGCCCCCGCACTTATTCCCGTTCTCGTGTCTACGGACATAGACCCAGGCGTCAAATCGGAGATCTCGGGCGTTCTCGGTGCGACGTCATTCATGACAAGATTTGCCGCAATCGCGATCATGGGTCGTCCCGCGTACTCCTTCCTCAAACGCCCCGTGTATCGGCGCCCTCGCCGCTGGTTCGCGGGAACTCCTGCAGGGCAACCTCATCCGGTGAAGTCTTTCTACGTGTACTGAGCGCTCGCTATCGACGCCGATGTTTCCACACCGTTGCACTCGACCAATACGTCGCATGGGTCGTCCCCGAAGAGGTGAACTGCCCGCGCGCTGACAGTTGCGTGGTTTTCCCGCGAGGCCAGGAAGAATGGACGCTGTAAAAGTGATCTATTCGTGCGCCGAATTCGTTTATCCTGCGTTGCCCGCGTCCTGCGGGAATAAAAACGATTAAGCAACATGGGAGGAAATCCAATGAAAAGGCATATGGCCCTTTGGTCGCTATGTGCAGCGATGGCGTTCGTCTTGCCAGCGACTGCGGCCTTGGCGGACGCACCGAAGCTAAAGCACGAACAGGTGCTCGACGGTTTGGAGAACCCGTGGGACATGGCGTTCCTGGAAGACGGCACGATGTTTTTCACCGAGAAGTGCAAGGGCCTGTCGGTGCGCCTGCCTTCAGGTGACGTGAAGCCGCTATACGGTATGAAGGGCAGCAGTGGCTATCCTAGCACTGGCGACGACCTCTTCTGCGAAGGCCAAGCCGGCATGCAAGGTGTGGCTGTCGATCCCAACTTCTCAGACAACCGGACCATCTATGTCTATTCGACCTCTAGCAATCCCGCGCCGGGCGTCAACCGTGTCATGCGGATGAAGGTCAGTGATGACTTCAGCAATGTGTCCGACCGGACGGACATAGTCGACGATATTGCCTACAAGCCCAAAGCAACGAACCATCCTTTTGGCGGCCCCGGCGCCCACAATGGCGGCCGGCTACGTTGGAATCCAGGCGATGGCTATCTGTATGTCACCACGGGCGATACGCATAATGGTGAGGTTCCTCAGTCTCCGACCATCATCGGCGGCAAGGTCCTAAGGATCGATCGTGATGGCAAGGCTGCGGCGGAGAACAAGCCGCCGGAGGGCTTCGATAAGCGTATCTACACGTATGGTCACCGCAACCCGCAAGGCATCGCCTTCCGTCCAGGCACCAATCAGCCCGTGACGGCCGAACATGGTCCTTGGCATACCGACGAGATCACTGCGCTCGTTGTTGGCGGCAACGCCGGCTGGGACCCGCGTCCTAATACAGCTGGACGTGGCGACTGCCCCGACAATTATTGCGGTTACATGCCGAACCAAATGGAAGGCGTTGACCCGAAGGAACGGTCCAAGTTCATGAGCATGACGGATCTGGAGGCTTATCCCGATGCGATGAAGCCGGCCTGGAACAACAATCAATTGTCCCAAGGCACGTCCTCCGCCGCATTTCTCGAGGGCGATCAGTGGGGCGACTGGGACGGTCGCATGGTCGTTGGTGTCATGGGCATCGGCTTCGGAGGTACCCCTGTCGGGCAGCGTATCGACGTGGTTAAGCTCTCTGACGACGGCATGTCTGCCGAAGTTGAGAGCCTGCCGTTCCCCTCAGCCGCTGGCCGCTTCCGGTCTGTGGTGCAGGGCCCAGACGGCAGTCTCTACGCTGCCGTGGACGAGGGCGTCATTCACAAACTGACGCCGCAGTAAGAGGCGTTCTCATAATCTGAGAGAAAGGCCCTGTGCTGCTGGGTATCAGCCGGCACGGGGCCTTTTTTGTTTTTGGGCTGAGTGGGTATCTGACGCGGCAGGAGGAGAAAATGAAGGGCCTGGTGTGGGCGTTGTATCTGATGGTTCAAGATCCGAGTGCGGGGGCAGCGAGCGGCCAGAGCTTGGCCTTTACAGGCGTTACCTATCTTCACAAGACCTCGTGTGTCAGCGACGCAAAAACCTTCTCGGAAATGGGCACGGCAAGTAAGGCTGAGGGTGTCGATGCGAAGGCAACAATCGCCTATGTCTGCGTCCTGCAGCCGAAGCCCGAACACTACAAGGGCTAGGCGATTGAACAATTTTCATCTGTGTTGATTTGATCGGACTGAGACGAACGCTATGCTGGCGTTCGAACATGTTCAGGCATGTTCGAAAAGGGCCGATCGCTGACGAGTAAATCACGATCACCTTTGCTTGAACTGAAGCGCTCAAACACTGTCATCAAGTTGAGTTTTCAGTGATTACCAATCAGTGCTCTGCTCCAATCGGTGAGGCAATCCTGCCTTGCCCGAAAACTAGGAGAGAACCCCGATGAAAAAGTCACTGATCATTGCGACCGCGCTTGCAGCCTTTGCCACGCCCGCCCTGGCTATGGGCCCGTTCTATGTCATGTTCGATAACACGACGAAGAAGTGCGTGATGAGCCAAACCGCTCCGAGCGACACCGCGAAGTTCGCTATGATGGGCGAGTACAAGACCGAAGCCGATGCCAAGATGGCCATGAAGGGCATGACGAAGTGTAAGTAAGCGTCACGTCCAGGTCCCCTCAGGGGGGGCCGGCTTATAGCTTTGGCTGCACAGCCGCGCTCAGATCTGAGGGCGGCTGTGTTGCTTTTGGGAGCAGGGCCGGGATCTCCTGGGCCTGCTCGTCTCGTCTCGTTGACGTGGGCCGAATAGATGCGTGAACGGGCGCCAGACGAGAGGTGCCAACGCAATAAAAAAACCCGGCTGGAGAAACCAGCCGGGTTTTTGGCAATTGCCGTAGAGATAGGCTTACGCGCTATCTCGTCGTCAATTCTGTTTAGCCAAGCTTAAGCGGCTCAACAACAACGGTCTCCTGATGATGACCGAAGCAGCCGCCGAGGCCGATCGTGGCAGAAATAACGATAGCAGTAGCAATAAGCAGACGCATTGGTTGGTCCCCCGTTTCTGTCTGTCGATTCTGAGAATGACTATATCGGCCTTTGCCCGGAAATGCTGTGATGTTTTGGCCACGGTTTGACGCAAAGTGACACAAGCGGTCTGACCGTGAATCCGGCGATTTCTGCGGTTTTTCGTCAAATGCCGTCCGCTCTGACCCGTCGAATGCGCGACGGAGCGACCAAGGCAGTCATCGAGCCCCATGTAGTCGTGCGCCCATATCCCGCTGCGCGCATGCGGCGGGATAACACAACCACAGGATTTCGCTCGATTATTGCCCGTGCCCGCCGCACGTCTCTCCCCTGCGTTAGAGGCGGAACGGCCAGAGCATGAGACCCAGCAGCCAGATGATGATCTCGAAGGCGTGGATGATCGCCACGACGATATCGGAGGCCAACCACCAGACCACGACGGCCGCCGAGCCCACCAAGAGCAGCGATAGGAGCCAGACGGCGATGGACTTCGGGAGCGTCGGGGTTGGGGATTTACCGTCGGCCATGTGTCGGAGAGCCTACAGATTGGTCGAGACAGACGCGTAACGCGACTTCATGACGACGGCGCGGCGGTTCACTGCGGTGACGTGAGCGAAGCGCTGCTTCGCGCTGCCCATGATGGCGCCCCTTACTTGTTCTGCACGATTGGGGTAAAGAAAGCCCCGCATCCGGCACACAGAGTTGCGGTGCGGGGCTCCCTCCTTAGGCTCACCTCAAACTTCTATAGAGGCAGCACGTCGGATTAGGCGTTCGCAGTCCGACGCATTTCCCTGATACCACCAAGCGTCTCAGAGGGTCACGCTGCAGCGCGAACCACCGATGCGCGATCAAAAGAACGCCCTCTGGCACTGCCCCCCGCAGACTGACCAAAGCCGAAGCGGATTCCAGAAGTGAATTTCAATTGAACCGCGCACACTTTTCGATGGGAAAGGCTATCGGGAACTCCCCATATAATTTGGTAGCACTGATTCTAGGGTAGGGGCTGGCGCGCAGTCATAGGCTTCCGTCAGGGCCTCCCTCGCCAAGGTTTCGCGGGAATTGAACGCTCCCAGTCCTACGCCCCGCGATGACCCCAGCCCCGGCGTTTGTCCCCCCGGACGCCGGGGCTCTTTTTTACAGATGGAATTCTGTGCGCGAAGCGCTGGATACAGAACCTATCCGTGAAGGTTGTACCTGCCGGTGTTGCGTAGTTTGCCCGAGCGCGAGATCCGCGGCTGCCCCTTGGATACGATACGGAGATGGCTGCCTAGTCCCCAGTGAAGACGTCGATAATCTTGTCCCAAGTCGATTTGCCTTCGCAATCCTCATAACCCGAGGCCATGCAGCGTTTCGACCTTTGCTGAGCCTCGGCGAGTTGTGACGACGTCAGCCGCTTAACGACCGATTGCGTCTCCAGCGTTGCCTCGTCACTACCATTCGCGGCTGCGACGCTAAACCACACGTATGCGGTCACATCGTCTTTTTCGACACCGATGCCTCTCTCGTAAATCCTACCGATGCGAGCCTGCGCATCCGCCCCGATGGCACTCTTGTCTTTGGCCGCCTTACGGAACCACTTCAAACCCTCTTCATTGTCTTCGGGAACTCCTTCGCCCTCCACGTACATGTTTCCGAGAAACAACTGAGCCTGAGGGAAACCGTTTTCGGCGGCCTTGCGGTACCATTTTGCTGCCTCAGCATTGTCCTCGGGGATACCCATGCCGTCGTCGTAGATCACAGCAAGATTGAACTGCGCCGCCCTTGACCCTTTTTCAGCGAGCGGGGTCCAAATCTTCACCGCTGTTGCGAAGTCGCCTTTCTGAACTGCCTTTACCCCGTCATCAAAATCCTGCGCCAACGATTCCGTCGCCATCGTGGCGATGACGGTCGCCACAAAGGCGGCCACAAGTCTACGCATGTGCTCGAACTCCATTCTTTGCGATCGGCTGATCTTAACTCCCGCCTCAGCTTAAGCCCAAGCTCAGCGAGTCTCTCTTTGATCTCACGCATACTCTTGCGCCCGATGGTCGGGACGGACATGAGATCGAGCCCTGTCTTCCGGGCAAGCTGAGCCAACGTCTCGCGGCGGGGCCATCATCAAACCCGACGCACCGGCTTCGCGGAACAGGTCAGGCCTCTATCGCAAGTGCTGCTACTTCCGATGACGCGAGCACTTGATGATCTGATACTGCACATCCCATGTGCATTGTGCATGTGCAATACGCCTCTCGTATGTGCAGTGCGCCTTTCACATGTGCAGTGCGCCTCTCGTATGTGCAGTGCGCTTTTTTTATGTGCAGATCGTGTTGTGGAAGTAGAGCCCAGTCGTCGCCTTCGAAGCGGCAGCGGGCACTTTCATAAGCGCTGTCAGTAATGCAGGCGCGCGTATCACACGCGCCAAAAGACAAGGAAAGAGAGTGAATCGAGCTATGAAGATCATTGCAGTAATCGCCATCGCATTGTGCGGCACCGTCGGTCTAACGGCCGTTACAGCGTCAGCAAAAACGAAGAACAGCGATCCCCGCAGTGTTCTAAAGCATAAGAGCAATGATCCCCGCAGTGTTCAAAAGCAGGTGACGCCTTCAGCCGCGAAGAATTGTAGGCGGGGGGCCGTGGCACCCTTCATGCGGCACCCGGGTCACATGAATCGCGGTTTCCTCAAGAAAAGATGCTGAGTCTTCGGGCCTCCACCGTTGCCTACGCAGACGCTTGTTGCCGGTGTTCTGTAGGCTCATGAAATCGGACTCTGCCTTCCGTGCAAAGTAGATCAGCGTCTCGCGGCGGGGGCCATCATCAGGGCCTCCGCACCCGCTTCGCGGAATAGGTTGGGCCTCTATCACAAATGCGGTCGCTTCCGATCAGGCGAGCCCTTGATGATCCGATACTGCACCTCTTATGTGCATTGCGTATGTGCAACGCGCTTCGTCTATGAGCAATGCGCTTTGTTTATGTGCAATTCGCGTTGTGGAGGTAGAGCCCGTCGTCGCCGGCGACACGACGGCGGGCACTTTCACAAGCGCATTCGGTACTGCAGGCCCGCGGATCACGCGTGCCAAAGGAAAGGCAAAGGAGGATATCGAGCCATGAAGACTTTTGCAGTAATCGCTATCGCATTGGGTGTAACCGTCGGTCTAACGGCTGTTCCAGCGTCAGCAAAAACGAAGGACAGCAATCCCAGAGTTGAAACGCCGATGGAGCAAACGTCCGCGAAGAACTGTGAGCGCGGGACGGTGGCACCCTTTAAGCGCCACCCCGGCCACAAGAACCGCGGCTTCCTGAAGGGAAGGTGCTGAGTCTTTGGGCTCTCAACCTTGCCCGCGTAGACTCCTTTGCCGCTATTCGAGAGGCGCATGAGATTGGGCTCTGTCCTGCGTGCAAAGTAGCTCAACGTCTCGTCGCAAGGCCGTCATTACAGCCTGCTCGTGCTTCGCAGCATGCGTCAAAGAACTATCGCAACCTCGGCTAGTTCCGATAAGGGGAGCACTAACAATGGGATATCGTGCCGCTTCACAACGTTCGCGTTGTGGGGGCAAAGCCCAGGCATCTCCTGTGATACGCCAGCCGGGGTTTTCCCACTATCTCGGGGTACACATATCATCCCGCCTCGCCCCGAGATGATTCTCCGCCCCGGCGCTCCCTGTGACGCCGGGGCTCTTTCTAATGAGACTTCGCGGGGGATCAATCCAGCGGCACATCTTTGCCCGCAAGCAGTAGTGGCCATATCGGGACCCAACCTCCCGGCCCCCCTAGGGATGGCCTGGGCTCCGACCCTGTTCTCCCTTGTTCTGGGGTCGGGGCCTGCCGGCTCTGTACCGCCGCCATGTCTTCGGGCAGGCCACACAGTAGCTCGGCACAGTGCCTCAGTTGGTCTGCTGGTTGTATGGCTCAACGATCTTGAGGCCGACCTAGTGCTCCTGTTCGAGACAATGCGCGATGGTCGCCGCGCGTTCGGGGTCTCGCGCAAGACCGGTTACAAACTGCTGAACCGACACTGCGGCGATGGCGCGGTTGCCTTGTGCGACCGGCCGCGGCGTCCGGTGTGGCCTACCCCGTCCGGCGGCCGCTCAGCTATCCACGGTTGGCGGTTCGAAGAACACGAGCGCCGTCCTGTCTTCGCTCTTTGCCCGGTACATCGCGAGGTCGGCGTGATGGACGATCTCGTCTGCCGTTGAGCCGTTTTGGGGGATGAGCGCCACGCCGATAGAGGCGCCGATTCTAAGCGACGTTCCGCTGACGCCAATTTGACTATCCAAGGCTTCCATGATGCGCTGGCCGATTGTGTGGGCCGTGCCTCGGTCGAGATCGTAACATAGGAGCGCGAACTCATCGCCGCCGAGCCTCGCCAACAGATCGCTTGGCCGCGCTGCTGCCTGAAGTCGTCCAGCGACAGCCTGTAGCATGCGATCTCCCATGGCGTGGCCGTAAGTATCGTTGATGCGTTTGAAGCCGTTCAAATCGATCAGGAACAAAGCGTGCCTCCGACCGCTAGCCGAAGAGGCGATTGCCGACGCCAGGGCCGACTCTAATTCGCGGCGATTTGCGAGACCCGTCAGGGGATCATGCGAGGCCATCTTGCTTAGCTGCCGTATCTGGGATCGCGCGATAACTTGGCGCACGAGGTCATGCCTGACTTCGCGCAACCTCCGAATGGCGAAGGCAAAGATGCAGAGGCCAAGCAGCACGGTGAGTGCCATCAATTCGGCAAGCGAAACCTTGCGCTGAGGTTCGGAGAGCTCAGCGTAGAACCAGAAGAGGTCATATTGAATCGCGAGTAGCGCACCTGCCAGCATAATGCTGACGAGGAGCAGGCCGTCCTGGAGGCTCGGCCTGGGATTCTCGGCTATGGAACGTGCCACCGACCTAAGTCCTGGGGTCCTCACAACGAAACCGTCCCGGTTAGAGCCTTAACGCGAAGCGTACAACACCCCAGAGGGGCAGGGGTTTGCTTGCCTTTAGCCACTATGAGGGAAGCAAGATATTCTGTCTTTGCAAGGACAGCAGTGCGATCAAGAAGTCGTCAGACCTGATTGCAAGCATCGCCCTTCTTGTGGGCACTCACACGATAAGCTGCCTGATCAGTTTCAACGTGCCATTCAAGTGAGACGGCACCGCCCTTACGTCCCGCGATGAGGCAAGTCTTTGCCGGGGTCATAACTGGCTACGTAAGCCGACGCACCTCTGGCAGTGCCATCAAAGCCGGCTCGGCGAAGTGATTGCCTTGGAACAAAAAAACGCCGGTGGATCGCAAGACAGATAACTCCTGCTCGTTCTCCACGCCTTCAGCGATGACATCAATACCGAGAGCGCGGACCATACCGACCAAACCTTCAAGGATCACCTTCTTTGCATGGTTGAGATGGGAAGCCCGAACTAAGTCTTGATCAATCTTAATCAGATCCGGTCGCAGGCACGCCAGAAGACTTAGTCCCGAATAGCCCGTACCAAAATCGTCTATTGCCGTCCTAAATCCGCACTCGCGGTGTGTCTCAACGATATTGGTCAAATGGCGAGGATCGGAGATTCTTTCGTCCTCTGTAAACTCGAAGACCAGTCTTTCATGAGGGAACCCGGCGCGTTCCGCTGCTGCCAGAGATTTTTGAATGCATGCCCGAGGCTCGAACACGGCATTTGGCATGAAGTTAATGTTGAGGCAGAAATCTCTGCCAGCATAAAGCCCACTTGCGGCTTCGATAGCCATCACACGGGCAGCCTGGTCGAATCGATACCGCGTTTCATAGCCGACTTGGTTCAGAACCGACTGAGCCGACTCGCCATTGGGTCCTCGCACTAGGGCCTCGTAGCCCCAAATGCGCTGGTGATGTAGATCGACGATCGGCTGAAACGCCATCTTGAATTCGAATGGAAGCGGGGTACCGTCGCGGCAGGCAGCGCAACCAGGTTTCATGGTGCGGATCCCATAAGCAATCTTCCGGACCTGAGCCGGCCCCGAAGGGGCTTAAAAGTCGGCCAATGCGGCCATGACAGGCCCTTTCGAACTCTGCACAATTTTGGTCAAAATAGCGGGAGTTCTTAAGGACCGGCCTGCGTTAATCAGCTCTCTGATTACATTTTACAGAGGTGGATTATGGAAGGCCATGCCGGAGGAGATGAAAGTTGTCGTGCATTGCTCTGCGGGGACATTCAGGGACGCATCGGCGATTGCGTCAGCCTCCTAGAGCGCGTTGCGTTCTGATGGAATCAGAACCGCGCTCTAGTGTTTTGATATCGCATCGCCATTTGCGAAAAACCGGTATCCACTTTTTCGCACGATGCTCCAATGATCAGCCCGGCCTGAGTGTTCCAGTTTGATTGTCAGTGCATGGCCGGCCTGTGGTCCATCACGCGGAGAAGTCGCGTGGATGGGAATGTGAGGTTCATTGCTCTTCAGGAAGAAGGATAGAGCCGCTGCCCATACTCATGCACGCCGCTTCTCCGACCCTGGATCAGCCTTTTTGCCCTCTGGCGTGCGTTAGCGTGGGTGTCGTCTGTGATGGGAAGTCCCTGTGACTTCCCCCCGCGTTAGCTGAATCTAGCAGACAGAAAGTAGGCCACGGGGTTCAACGGCTAGCGCCCCAAGGTCCGAGCAATCATGCCTCGCGATTGCACCGGCCCGTCTTGAGCGAAGTCAATTGACGAGGTTCGTTGGGTATATAGAGGGGTACCTTAAGCCGGGAGGGGGAACTTGCGATGTCCGCTATCCCCTTGATTTTATTGGTGAGCGCACAGGGACTCGAACCCTGGACCCTCTGATTAAAAGTCAGATGCTCTACCGGCTGAGCTATGCGCTCTCACCAAGCGGTTCATATGGAGCGGGAGGCGGGGCGGCGTCAACATGCAAGGCGGCTCTTTGCCCGACTCTTTCGCCGCAGGGTCCGGGTCGCATTGCCAAAAGCATGAATTTGACCTGTTCATCGAGCCTTGCCATTCAGTATTGTCCCGTCCGGCCCGACGGGGCAAGCAGGGGCATAAGACCAGAACGCGAGTTTTCGGGGGAATTCATGCGCACTAAGGAGCAAAGGGCGGCTGCGTGGCGATATTGGCCGCGGCTCTTGCTGATTATTCCATTCGCGCTTGTCGCTTGGGTTCCTTTCTACAATCGGATCGAGCCCACGCTATGGGGCATTCCCTTTTTCTACTGGTACCAGCTCGCTGCCATCATTCTGGGGGCGATGGTGGTCATGGGAGTCTACTTCCTGGATCGGCGCGCTGGCTTCGCGGCGGACGGGGCAGACCGGCGGTCAGAGCAAGAGACGGATGACGGCACGGGACCCGGGGGAGCCCTGTGAATTTCGACCTCACTGCCACGATCGTTTTTGTCGGGCTCTTTCTCTTCGTTACCTGGGTCGGCTTCATCGCCGCTCGATGGCGGAAGGCCGATCTGGACCAGCTTCATGAATGGGGGCTCGGCGGCCGCCGATTCGGCACTGTCGTGACCTGGTTCCTACTCGGCGGCGATCTCTACACCGCCTACACGTTCATCGCGGTACCTGCGCTTGTCTTTGGCGTGGGCGCGATGGGGTTCTTCGCCGTGCCCTATACGATCATGATCTATCCGATTTTGTTCCTTGTGTTCCCGCGTCTCTGGACGATCGCGAGGAGAGAGGGACATGTGACCGCGGCGGACTATGTACGATACCGCTTCAACTCAAGTTGGCTTGCGCTCGCGGTGGCCATGACAGGGCTCGTCGCAACGATGCCCTATATCGCGCTTCAACTCGTCGGCATGGAAGTAGTAATCGGCGCTCTCGGTTTCGATACGCAGGGCTTTACCGGGCACATCCCGCTGATTATCGCCTTCCTCATTCTCGCGGCCTTCACATACACAAGTGGCCTACGCGCACCCGCGCTGATCGCGGTGGTGAAGGACATGTTGATCTTCCTCACGATCTTTGCTGCGATTGTTGTTATTCCAGCAAAACTGGGTGGTTATGGCGCCATCTTCGATGCGGTTCCAAAGGCGAAACTAACCCTCAAGCCGCCGTCGGGTGACTCCCTCGGTGAATTCAGCGCCTATATCACGCTCGCGCTCGGCTCCGCCCTCGCGTTGTTTCTCTATCCGCACTCACTAACGGGCATCTTAAGCGCTTCAAGCCGCCGGGTTATTCGCCGGAACGCGGCGGCGCTATCCGCCTATTCCTTTATTCTGGGCCTGATCGCGCTGCTGGGATACATGGCGATCGCGGCGGGCGTGGATAAGAATCCGCTGCATGCGGACGGCTTCGAGCGATACGGACCGAACTTCGCCGTCCCGGCGCTTTTTCTCGACATGTTCCCGAGTTGGTTTGTGGGCGTTGCCTTTGCCGCAATAGCGATCGGCGCGCTGGTGCCGGCGGCGATCATGTCCATTGCATGTGCAAATCTCTTCACACGCAATCTGTACAAGGAGTACTGGCGGCCGCACTGTAGCGATGCCGAAGAGGCGCGTGTCGCCAAGATCGTTTCGCTCGTGGTCAAGGTCGGCGCGGTGGTGTTTATCCTGGCGATCCCCCAGAGCTATGCCATTCAATTGCAGCTTCTGGGTGGCATTTGGATCATTCAACTTCTGCCGCCAATTCTGCTGGGACTTTTTACACGCGGCTTCAACGCCCATGCCTTACTCTTGGGGTGGGCTGCCGGCACCGCCGTTGGGACGTACATGGCAGCCAGCCGAGGCTTTGTGTCCTCCATCTACCCACTTGAAGTCATGGGGCTCACGGTGCCGGGCTACGCGGCGCTATACTCGGTGGCCGTGAATTTTCTTATAGTCTTTGTATTGAGTCCCGTGTTGGACCGCCTGTTGAAACAGCGCGAACCGCTCGACCAGGACTCGAATCGCCGATAGGCTCCGGCCCGTCCATTGTCTCCTCGGTTTCAGTCGAGGAGCGGGCCTTGGGATAGAGAGGATTGTCGTGGCGCAACACAACCCGCAAAGCCGCACGTTTTTGGTCGTTTTTTTGGTGGCGACAGTCATTTGCTTCGCGGCTGCGAAGGTTATCCTTAGCGGCCTGCACGACAAGCCTCACGCCGCGGCCCACCACGGCGGCAGTCACACAACTGAGGCTTCGGAGGCTTCTGACAATCAGAGTTCGTCAGCGAACGAACGCGAGCCGCATACACAGACAGGCAGCCCCGCGGCGCCGTCCAACGAGACCTTGGACGAAGCCAAACCCTAGAGCGCACGAGCGCAATGTCCCTGATCTAGGGTGGAGCAAGCGAAGCTGGGGGAGGTCGAGGCGGTCTCCGTGTTCGGGGACCCAAAAGAAGAGCCCCGGCGCGGGGAGTGCCGAGGCTCGTACGCATTACACAGAACGCACTACCTGCCCAGACAGAACTCAACTGGGCATGGGTACCATGGCTAGTTCCTGTGGCAGTTCTGTGACGATTCGTTGTCAGTTAGTTTAATAACCACAAAGATTTGCGCTTGAATTCTCAACCCGTTTGGCGACAGCCGGTGGTGGGTCGGACGCTCGCGCTGACGGGCTCTTTCGCGTCCTGATCAGGGCGTAGGCGACGTGCCTTGTGCCGTTCAGTGACGCATGCAAAATGAGCTAGGTGCATGAGCAAAGTGCCTTGGAAAAGTCCACGAGGACAGTGATATGCGGTGGCGTGGCCAGCGGCAGAGCCAGAACATTGAAGACAGGCGGGGGAGTGGCCGCGGAGCCTTTCGGTTTCCATTCCCCGGTCGTGGCCGCGGCGGTGGTATGCGCTTTCCGTCCAGCGGCGGCGGTGGAAAGAAGGGCGGCGGCATCGGCCTCCTCGGCATCCTCATCATCCTTGGCCTGGTTTTATTCTTTGGGTTCGATCCGGGATCGCTCATGCAGGGATCCGGACCGACCGGAGGAAGCGGATCTGGGTTCCCCGACATACGCCTGCCTGAGCAACAGCAGCCACGGACGACCACTCTACCGACCCCCGGCGAGATCGCGAAGCCGCAATCGTCGAGCCAAGATGATCTGAAGAGTTTTGTCGCCGTGGTCTTGGGGACGACGGAGGACGTTTGGCACAAGCTCTTCAATCAGTTCGGCGGGAGCTATCGAGAACCCCGCCTGGTCCTTTTTGAGGGGTCTGTTCGCTCCGCCTGCGGGACGGGGATGTCCGCCATGGGGCCGTTCTACTGTCCAGCCGACGAAAAGGTGTACATCGATCTAGACTTTTACCGGGAACTCAAAAACCGGTTTCGCGCGCCCGGTGATTTTGCGCAGGCCTATGTGATCGCGCACGAGGTCGGCCATCACGTTCAAAAGCTCCTTGGTATCGCTAACAAGGTTGAAGCCGCCAAGCGGCGAATGGGCCGCAGAGGCGCCAATGCGTTGCAAGTTCGGATGGAACTACAAGCAGATTGCTTTGCCGGCGTATGGGCCCATCAGATGCAAGCCGACAAGGGTCTTATAGAGCCAGGCGATATTGATGAGGCGTTGCAAGCGGCCAGCGCTATTGGTGACGACCGGATTCAACGCCAAACCCAAGGCTACGTCGTGCCGGACTCGTTTACGCATGGATCTTCGGCGCAGCGGGTTCGATGGTTTCGCCGGGGTCTTCAGAGCGGTCAGCTTCAAGCCTGCGATACGTTTAATACTGATCAACTCTAAAACGACATCCACCGAGATAATTTGACGCTGTTGTGGTGCGTTTCGTAAGGATTCGGCGTAACGTAGAATCTCAGAGTAAGGATAAAACGGTGCGCTCTTCGAGCGGACCCAACAAAAGACAAGCGGGGGGCCAGTTGGGGATATCCCGATGGTGTGTGGCCGCAGCGTTCGTTGCTGTCGTGGTACAGGGCGGACACGTTGCGAGTGCGGCTGAAGACGAGATTGTTCTCGGCACGACGCTGCCTTTGACCGGGGCATACCAGCACATCGGCGAGGACACGAAGAATGGCTACGAGTTAGCCATTTATCAAATCAACAAGCGCGGCGGCGTTGTGGTCGGAGACAACAGCTTTCGACTCGTGGCCCGCTATTACAACGACAACTCCAATCCGGTAAGGGCTCAGGAGCTGATCGACCGTCTGATCGACAGAGATGGCGTGAAGTTCGTGCTTGGCCCATACCATGCCCATCGGTATCCGGGCGTGCTTACGACGGTCGAGCGCAATCGCGTACCTACGGTCGCTGGACACTCAGTTGCGCGCAAGCGCGTCGAAAGCGGTAGCAACTTTTCGTTCGCCGTTACGGCCATGCCGGATCGCTATTTCACGCCAACCCTTGAGTTTGTCAAAGCCTTGAGCGAGAGGTTTGGCAAATCCTCTCAGGATTTGCGGATCGGTATGGCCACCGAGAACGATCCCTTTTCCCGTGAAGTGCGCGCGGGTGTGCTGTCCGACGTTCGGCGACTCGGCATTGCCTGCATCATAGACGATCAGTTGCCGGAGAGTTTCGATGACATGTCCGCCACGCTTGATCGCGTGAAGACACTCAAGCCGGATGTCTTTTTAGTATCGGGGCATGAAGCGATAGTGGCGAGTGCGGTGAACCAGATCGAGGAATCGGGTGCGAGCGTGCCATTGGTCGCCGTGACGCATTGCGAAACCGCACGTCTCGCTAAGGAAAGCCCGAAGTCTTCCAACTATGTGTTTTGCCCCGTCCAGTGGGACCGCTCGGCACCCCATGAGGGGGAGTTGTTTGGAACAGCAGAGCAGTTCGCTGTGCAATATGAGGGCGCCTACGGCCGTGAGCCATCCTCGGTGGCGGCCCAGGCAGCCGCGGCAGTCTACGTCTTTGCGGACGCGTTCACCCGAGCTCAGAGCTTCGAACCGGAGGAGGTCCGAGACGCTATCTCGGCGACGAACCTTCAAACATTCTTTGGACCGATCAAATTCGACGCGCTGGGCATCAACAGCAAGAAGTCGGGCTTGCTAACGCAGATCATCGACGGCGACTATGTGCTCATCGCGCCCCAAGGCTGGGCGGAGCAGGAGCCGGTCATTAGGAAACAGGCGCCATGATGCGCGGCTAGAGAGCGTCTCCGGCGTAGACAGTCGCGGCGCAGGGCCGGTCCGCTCGCTTGAACAGTGAACACGCGCCTTCGGCATCCTGGGCATTTGCGAATGGCCCCGCGATCAGCCGCCAGCGATTGTCCGGCGCGCGGACGCGCCGTGGCTGTAGGCCCGCAACCAGTGCCGCATGCTTCGTGAGATACTCCCGCCATAGTGGCCGCAGCTCATCGCGTTTGGCGACGCTGCCGATTTCGATGCCATAACGGGTGGAACCGTCATTGGCGGCCGGAGGTAGCTCAACTGGATCAAGGGCTGCGATCTCGGCGGGCTGCGCAGGCGCAGCTGGCTGAGCAGGGGCGGTTGGCTGCGCCTGGGGCGCCGGCTCGGCCGTTACGGCCACGGGCGGCGGGGGCGCCGCCGTCACAACGGGCTTAGGTGGTTCGGGCGGCGGTGGCGGCACCATAGCGGGCTTTGGCGGCTCTGGGGGCGTCAATACGACCGGTTCCGGGGGCGGTGGGGCTGCTACTTCTGGCGCCGGAGGTGGTGCGGCGGGTTGAGCGGCCTGCGGCGCTGGAGCCGGCGCAGGCCTTTGTTCAGGCTGCGCAGCGGGCGGCGGCGGGGCTGGCGCCACGGCCGCTACTCTCGGCAATGGTTCCAGCTTTGGCATGGCGCGCGGTGGCGATGTCGACACGGAGCTAGACGATGGAAGCTTCGCTGCGGGCCCGATGAAGTTTTCGATTGGCCGGAGCCGTTCGTCGAGGGTCGAGAGCTGCTTTGAAAGAGTCTGAAGATTGTTGTCGATCACCCCGAGCTGCTTTGCTGAAAGCCCCGTTTGTGCAGCAGGCGCGGGAGCAGGAGCGGCGGGCGCCGGCGCTGAAGGGGCCGCCATCTGAGCGGTGCGGCTCACCGCTGGAACGGCGCCGGTGAAGAGCGTGAAGAGATAGAAAGCCGAGAGGCCCCCAAGCGCAATCCAGAGAACGGAGAATATGCTCCGCGTCATGCCGGGCCCGCCAATGCGCCGTCGTGCCATGGGGAAACCTCCTCTCGCAGCGCCAGTGGCTCTTGCCGCCCCACGCGTGCCGTCAAATCTTTGAGCCGATGCTGCAATTCGGAGATTACTCGCTTCGTCGACGGGGTCAATTTTTCCCGTCCGGTAACGCTTTCATGCATAGAATCGGCGCTTGGCCTAGTGGCCCTGGACGCCGCTTTGGACTAGACAGGGCGCGGATCACGAAAACTCGGGCGTCTGTCGTCCACGACCCCCGAAAACGCATAGGGATTCTCGAAGTCAGATGACACAGGCTCTCGCCGTCGTCCTTGCCGCAGGCAAGGGGACCCGGATGAAGTCAGACCTGCCCAAGGTCCTCCATCGTATTGCCGGCACAACCATGCTCGCGCATGTGCTTAGGACGGCGGCCGCTGCAGGGGTTTCGCAGGCAGCGATCGTCGTTGGCCCTGGCATGGGTGACGTGGGTGATGCCGGTCTGGCCGTCACCCCCGACGCACAAGTTTTTGTGCAGGAGGATCAGTTGGGCACAGCCGACGCCGTAAAGGCCGCGGCGGGCGCCTATGAGACTGCCAAGGGGCCTGTGCTGGTGCTTTACGGGGACACGCCGCTCCTGCGGCCGGAGACGGTGAAGGCGGTTCTGGGTGAGCTCGAAGCAGGCGCCGACCTTGTCGTGATTGGCTTCGAGGCGGCAGACCCCACCGGCTATGGCCGCCTGCTGTTCGATGAGAAAAGCCGCCTGTCAGGGATTCGCGAGGAGAAAGACGCGACGCCCGCCGAGCGAGCGCTGACACTTTGCAACTCGGGCATCATGGCCTTCCGGTCTGGTGCGACGCTCTCCGGTCTGATCGGCCGTATCGGCAACCACAATGCCAAGGGCGAATACTACCTCACGGATGCGGTTGCGCTGGCCTATCAGGAGGGGCTCCAGACCCGTGTCGCGTTGTCGAACGGTGAAGAGGTGCTGGGGGTGAACTCCCGGACGGAGCTGAGTGTTGCCGAAGGTCTGATGCAGCGCCGCTTACGAACAACCGCCATGGAGCAAGGTGCAACGCTCGTTGCCCCCGAGACAGTATTCTTCAGCTTCGACACGGCCGTTGGGCGTGACGTGCTCATTGAGCCCAACGTGATCTTCGGGTTAGGGGTCACGGTCGATGACGGCGCGACAATTAGAGCGTTTTGTCACCTTGAGAAGTCCCGTGTCGGTCCGGGCGCGGTCGTCGGTCCGTTTGCGCGGCTCCGCCCTGGCACCGAGCTGGCGCAAGGCGCGCGCGTCGGCAATTTCGTCGAGATCAAGAACGCTTACCTCGCCGAGGGCGCGAAGGTTAACCATCTCACCTATATCGGCGATGCGACTGTGGGGCCGAAGGCTAATATCGGCGCTGGCACCATTACGTGTAACTACGACGGTTTCGCCAAGCATACGACGGAGATCGGCGCAGGTGCCTTTGTCGGATCGAACAGCTCGCTTATTGCCCCCGTCACCATTGGCGACGGCGCGTACATCGGATCCGGCAGTGTGATTTCGAAGGATGTCCCCAGCGATGCGTTGGCACTGTCACGGGCGCCGCAAGAAAGCCGGGAAGGTTGGGCGGCTAAGGTCCGGCAGCGTCGAAACCGAGACAAGACCAAATAGAACTGGCTTCGGTCCCGCCCCCACGTCTTCCGCAACAATGCGATACAGCTCGTGAGTTGCGATGACGCGTATCCATGGCTAGCAAGATTCAAGAACCAAGAATGCTCGCGGCAAGACCTATGATCAGAAGGGGGTAGAGGGCGATGTGCGGAATTGTTGGCGTCCTCGGCAAGGGACCTGTCGCCGAACTCCTGGTCGATGCGCTGAAACGCCTTGAGTATCGCGGCTACGATTCCGCGGGCGTTGCAGCGGTTGGCGCACGCGATATTGAGCGACGCCGCGCGGAAGGAAAACTCCGTAACCTCGAAGCGCTACTCTCATCGGAGCCGCTAGCGGGTCACGCCGGCATTGGCCATACACGCTGGGCTACTCACGGAAAGCCGAGTGAAGCAAACGCTCATCCGCATATGACCGACGATGTGGCGGTTGTTCACAACGGTATCATTGAGAATTTCCGCGAGTTGAAGGCGGAACTCCTGGCCGAAGGCGCCGCTTTCACATCGGACACGGACACGGAGGTGATCGCGCATCTCATTACGCGCGAACTCCGCGACGGCAAGGATCCCGTTGCCGCCGTTCATAAGGTCCTGTCTCATCTTCAGGGTGCGTTCGCGCTCGCAATGATCTTCAAAGGTTATGACGACCTGATGATCGCCGCGCGGCAGGGAAGTCCGTTGGCCATTGGCTACGGCGATGGGGAAATGTTTGTTGGCTCCGATGCCATCGCACTTGCACCGTTTACGGACAATATCGCCTACCTTGAGGACGGCGACTGGGCTGTCATCACCCGGGAAGGGGTGACAATCCATGGTCGCGACGGGGCCATCGTGGACCGTACCGTCGTCAAGTCCGCCGCGTCCGGGCTTGTCGTCGACAAGGGCAACTTCCGCCACTTCATGGCGAAGGAGATTCACGAGCAGCCCGAAGTGGTGGGCCACACGCTCGCCCACTACCTTGATCTCGCGAACTATCAGGTCGACCTGCCGGAACTGCCGTTTGACTTTGCGAAGATCAACCGCCTGTCATTGTCTGCGTGCGGTACGGCCTTTTATGCGTGCTTCGTTGCGAAGTATTGGTTCGAGCGGTGGGCGAAGCTGCCGGTCGACGTGGATATCGCCTCAGAGTTCCGGTACCGCGAGATCGCGATGGAACCCGGTGGTGCGGCCCTGTTCGTATCCCAATCCGGCGAGACCGCCGACACCTTGGCCTCGCTCCGTTACTGCCGGGAGCAAAACCAGCACGTTCTGTCGGTGGTCAATGTACGCGAGTCGTCGATTGCCCGAGAATCCGATGGTGTGCTGCCGACGCTCGGCGGCCCGGAAATCGGCGTGGCCTCGACGAAAGCCTTCACCTGCCAGCTCACCGTATTGGCATGCCTTGCGATTGCAGCCGGCAAAACGAGGGGGACAATTGGGCCCGAGCTTGAGGCCGAGCTTGTCAAGGCGCTGGTCGAGGTGCCCCGGCATATGGCAGAGATTCTCAGGGATGAATCGGCCTACGAGGCATTGGCTCACAGTCTCTCCAAGGCGCGAGACGTTCTGTATCTTGGACGCGGTACAAGCTACCCCATCGCATTGGAAGGAGCGCTGAAGCTCAAGGAAATCTCGTACATACACGCCGAAGGGTATGCCGCAGGAGAGCTGAAACACGGGCCGATTGCGCTGATCGACGAGAGCGTCCCGGTTATTGTGATCGCCCCACAAGACGCGCTCTTCGACAAGACCGTTTCCAACATGCAGGAAGTCGCGGCGCGCGAAGGGAGGATTATCCTTGTCAGCGACGCGGATCCTGCGGATGCTGGCTGCGCGGTCCAGACTGCCTTGGCTGTACCGACGGTGCACCCTTTTGTCTCTCCATTGGTCTATGCTGTCCCGATCCAGTTGATTGCGTATTACACGGCGGTCTTCATGGGAACGGACGTGGATCAGCCTCGAAATCTCGCAAAGTCTGTGACAGTCGAGTAGACTCTAGCCTCGGATTTGCCTGATTTCTTTGTTTGAGCAAAGGCATGGCGAATAATCAGGACACCGGACAGCCGCGAGATTCGGGCGGTGTCGGGCACCTCTCGCGGATTGCACGTGGCAAGCTTGGACCCAAGGTCGGGCTGGCTTTCGGGGTGATGTGTGCCTTGGTTGCCCTGCCTGAATCTGCATTTGCTCAGGATATCGGCCTGAGGCGAGGCGAAGCCTCCCTAAGCTCGGGCCAATTCACGGAAGCAGCGCGCCAGCTTTCGTCGACGGTGAACCATAAGGACGCGACCCTCAATCAAGTGGCGCGCGCACTTTATCTGCGGGGCATTGCCTATCGGCGCGCCGGATATCCCGGCCAGGCGGCATCGGACCTTGGGGCTGCCCTCTGGCTTGGCTTGCCGTCGTCGGACAAGGCCCGCGCCTATGTGAACAAAGGGCTAGCTTTTCAGGCCGCGGGCATGGAGAGCCAGGGTGCCAATGCCATGGCGCAGGCCCGGCGCTATTCCAGCGCCAGCACGGTCCAGAAGCTCATTGCCCAAGACGGCGGGGTAGGCCCCGTGGCGAGCGCCGGGATTACCAGCTACATTCCGGACGCCAGCAGCGTATGGGATAGTATGGTGCCGAGCTTGGGCACACCGAAGACGGCGTCACCTGGCGCGGCGCCCGCTGAAGGTGGTAGTATGTGGGACAGGATCGTCCCAAGCTTCGGTGCGCCGAAGGCGGCGACGGAGAGCGCTACTGCGCCTGCCGCAGAGGGCGCGACGGCAGCGGCGTCTCCCCAAGCGGCGCCCACTTCCGGCTGGGATGCCTCGGTCAGCGAAGGATCGGGCGGTAACGCCGTGTCGCGCTGGTGGGATTCGGTCTCTGGCGGCGGTGCCCCCGCGACGCAGACGGCGCCAGCGCCTGCGGGACAAAGTGCGCCTCCGACTAATTCGGCCACGGCGGCTGCGCCGTCTCCCAGGACACCCTCGGCACCAGCGCAGCCACAGGCGGCGCCGACAACGGGTTGGGATACCTCAGTGAGCGAGGGCGAGGGCGGAAACGCCGTCTCGCGTTGGTGGGATTCGGTCAGAGGCAGTGGTCAATAGCCTCCGAAGTCACGCATTCTCCTCGATCCATAGACAGGCCATGCCTTCCACTCCTACGGGTGCTTCACATGCAAAGCCACCTGATCCGATGGATCAAAGCCGAAAATGGGTACTTGCCAGCGCTGACAAGTTCGGCCATGCGTCACATGCAGTGCCGTTTGCGTATTCACTCCTGCCAGCGCGCGGTATGCCTTAGTTCCCTCATGTTCGATTTTGCCCAAAGCCACACCCAACGATGACCAATTCAGACGACAAGAACCCAAAACAAGAAAACGAGCGCCGCAAGCCAGGTCTTCCGGGGGACGATGAGGAGGATCACAGCCTCTTTGGCGCCCTTGAGCCTACCTCTTCGCACTTCTTGGCACGGCTTCGAGGCTACTTCCTAACCGGGCTCATCATTGTCGGTCCCGTAGCGATCACGATTTATGTGGTCTGGTGGTTCATCAACCTGGTCGACGGTCTTGTGAGGCCGCTCATCCCAGACGCCTACCTTCCGGACAGCCTGCTGCCTTTCAATATACCGGGCGTCGGATTGGTTTTCGGCATCGTTGGTTTGATGCTCATCGGCGCCCTGGCTGCGAATCTGTTTGGCCGGACCATCGTCAGCTATGGCGTCATCCTTCTCGACCGGATGCCGGTTGTGCGCGGTGTCTACCGCCTGCTGAAACAGATTTTCACAACGGTGTTTGCCAAGCAGGGGACGTCGTTCAAGCGCGTGGGGCTAATCGAATTTCCGCGCCGGGGCTTGTACGTGATCGTGTTTGTATCGGGCGACCCGCCCGGTGAGATCAAGGAGAAGCTAGACGACGATGAGCTGATGACGGTGTTCATGCCGAACGCGCCCAACCCCACGACCGGTTTCGTCCTGTTCATGCCCGCGAAGGACGTCATTTTGCTCGACATGGCCATCGACGATGGCGTCAAGCTTGTGATCTCCGCTGGCCTCGTGGCGCCGAAGCAAAACAAGCTCAAGGAGCTTGCCGACGAAGCCAAGGCGAAGCAGGGCAAGTCGGAGCCTCAGACGCCCAAAGGCCCTGCCGTGAAAAAGGGGCCGGCAACGGAAGAAGAGACGGCGGCCTAGAAACGTCGATCCAAGACTAGCCCGCCCGCATCAGCTTGACCGCATCGTCGCGCTCGAACAGGTAGAGCAACAGCCGCAGGCGTTCGCCCTGGTCGCCCTCCAGCCGAGGCATCCGGCTCAGGCAAAGGCGGGCCTCGTCGCGTGCGGCTGCGAGCAAGTCCTGGTGCTCCGGCAATTGGGCGACGCGGAAGGCGGGCAGCCCGCTCTGCCGCGTCCCAAGGACTTCGCCGCCGCCGCGCAAACGCAAGTCTTCCTCCGCGATGACGAAGCCGTCTTCCGTACTACGCATGACATTCAAGCGTTCCCGCGCGATCTCACCGAGGGGTTGCTTGTACAGAAGGACGCACGACGACTGAGCGGCGCCGCGGCCTACACGTCCGCGCAACTGGTGTAGCTGCGCAAGACCAAAACGCTCCGCGTGCTCAATGATCATGATCGAAGCGTTGGGCACGTCCACGCCGACTTCAATAACGGTTGTGGAAACCAGCACGGAAAGATCTCCAGCCGCGAAGCGCGCCATCACGGCGTCCTTCTCTTTGCCGGCGAGCTTGCCGTGGACGAGGCCGACCTTGTCGCCGAAGTGTTTTTGCAGATGCGCGAAGCGCTCCTCCGCCGCCGCAAGGTCGAGCATCTCAGAGTCGCTGACCAGTGGGCACACCCAATAGACCTGCGCGCCGCCGCGAACGGCGCGGTCGATCCCCTCGACAACCTCGTCGAGGCGCTCCAGCGATACCGTCCGGGTCAGAACAGGTTGCCGCCCGGGCGGTTTCTCATCGAGACGCGAAACGTCCAAGTCGCCGTGGCTTGTCAGGAGCAGTGTTCGTGGGATGGGCGTCGCCGTCATGACCAGAAGCTCGGCGCCGGCATTGGCGCCCTTGGCTTGCAGCGCCAAACGCTGATGCACGCCGAAGCGATGCTGCTCATCGATCACGGCGAGACCCAGATCGCGGAACGCGATGGCTTCTTGGAATAGTGCATGCGTGCCGATCAGGATGTCGATGTTGCCCGCCTTCAGGTCTTCGAGGATGGCCAAACGATCCTTGCCTCGTTCGCGGCCGGTAAGCAGCCGCACGCGAAGCTGGGCGGGAGCGGCGAAGCGCTCGATTGTCTCAAGGTGCTGTCGCGCCAACAGCTCGGTCGGAGCCATCAGCGCCGCCTGATGTCCGGCTTCGGCCGCCGTCGCCATGGCCAAGAGTGCGACGATCGTCTTGCCACTCCCCACATCGCCTTGCAGCAAGCGCAACATGTGGAGCGCATCAGCCATGTCTTCATCGATCTCGGCCAAGGATCGAGCCTGGGCGCCTGTCAGCTCAAAGGGCAGGGCGTCCAGAATCTTGCGCCGAAGCCGTCCGGGCGCCGAGATGGATCTTCCCGCACGCCGCTTCATCGTAGCTCGGAGAATGGCCAGCGCGAGCTGGTTCGCGAGAAGCTCGTCATAGGCAAGACGTTGCCGGGCAGGGTTGCTCGGGAGAAGGTCGTCTTCGGTCTCTGGGCTGTGGAGCTGATTGAGACTGTTGGTGAAGGTGTCCCAGCCGTTCTTCTTGAGAAACGCGGCGTCGATCCACTCCGGCAGGGTGGGCATGACGTCGATCGCGCCGTGTATCGCCTTGCGCAGGGTCGTGTTTGAGAGACCTGCCGTTAGCGGATAGACCGGCTCGATCTCCGGCACGCCCTCGCTGTCCACGAACGCCACATGGTCGGGATGGGGCATTTGCAGCCGGCCGTCATAGGCTTCCAGCCGCCCAGAGATGACACGGGTCTCGCCCACCGGCAGAAGCCGCTCCAGGTAACGCTGATCGGCTTTGAAATAAACGAGCTCAAGGGCGCTCTTGTCATCTTCCACGAGGACGCGATAGGGCGCGCGGCGTCCCCGCCGCCCGCCACCTGGCCGGTGTTCCGCCACACGCACGGTCAGCGTCACGATCTGTCCAAGCGGGCTCTCCGCGATGGACGGCATTCGGGTTCGGTCGACCAAACCCACGGGAAAATGCCAGAGAAGATCAATGAGCCGCGCATGACCGCCTGCGCCCGAGGCGCCGCTGCTCTTGGTTCCGTTCTCGGTTCCACGCTCGGTTCCACTCTTGGGCACCTGGGCTTTGGGCGCTAAAAGTTTGTCCAGGAGGCCTTCGATTCGTGGGCCGACACCTTTCAGCGTGCGTACTGATGTGAAGAGTGGGTTGAGCCGGGCTGGGCGCATGTGCCTAGTCTAGCAAGCGATTCGTGGCGGCCTTGAAGTCGAATAGTCCGGTCTTGACATCAAAAGGGCCGCTCTGTCTAACGCAGCAACGAAGATTGGAAGCTTGGATCATGTCGAGTGATCTTGGAATGCGCCGCCGCCGGGCGATTTGGCGGGCTTCTCACAGAGGCACGAAGGAAATGGACCATTTGCTTGGCCGCTTCGCCGAGCATGCCGTTGACAGCATGAATGCCGATGAAATTGCTGTGCTGGAGCGTCTGATCGAGATGCAAGACCCGGAAATCGAGTTGTCCGTCTATGAAGGATACTCGCTGGGTGACAAGGATCTGGACACGCTGATCGCCCTGATCCGCCAATTCCACAAATTTCCGGGCGCCCGCCAATAACGGGGCGTGCCGAGTTAGCGTAACGTGATGAGTTCTGAAGCTTCTTTGCCAGCCTTGCCTGTCGACCGCCTGGTGGCGACGCAGCGTGCCATTGCCAGCGGTGTCCCAGAGGGGCTGGACGCGTTGTTGCTCGGCGAGCTGGCACGCCATTCAGGCGCGCCGATCCTGCATGTCGCCCGGGATGGCCACCGCCTTGCTACTCTCGAAGAGGCCATTCGGTTCTTCGCGCCTGAAGTCGAGGTTTTGACATTCCCCGCCTGGGATAGCGTTCCATACGATCGGGTGGGGCCCAACGCCGAAATCATCGCCGACCGGATTGAAACCCTGTCGGCGCTCGCCAGTCGAGAAGAGGGAGAGCGCACGCCGCTTGTCCTGCTGACCTCCGTGAACGCGATGATTCAGCGCGTTCCGCCGCGCGATTTCATCGAAGGGTCAAGTCTCCGCCTTCGGGCCGGTAACGTCCTGAGCATGGGAAAGCTTGTGGAGCGGCTGGAGACAGCCGGCTATGTGCGCGCAGGCACTGTGACCGATGCGGGCCAGTACGCCGTGCGAGGCGGCATTCTCGATTTGTATCCGCCGGGTGGTCAGCCGGTCCGGCTCGACTTCTTCGGCGATACGCTTGAATCCATCCGCGCGTTCGATCCCGAAACACAGCGCACGGAATCCCGGATAGAGGCGGTCGACTTCCTGCCCATGAGCGAGATTGCGCTAACCGACGAGGCGCGGCGCGGTTTCCGCCAGCGCTATGTGGAATTGTTCGGGCCGGTAACTGGGGACGACCCGCTTTACGAGGCCATCTCGGCCGGCCAACAGCATCAAGGCATGGAACACTGGCTATCGCTGTTCCATGAGCGGCTTGAGACGCTTTTCGATTATCTGCCGGGCGCTGTCGTCACGCTCGATCCTCTGTCCGACGATGCGCGGGAGAGCCGCCTAGAACAGGTAGCCGACCACCACGATGCGCGTGCTGAAGCACTAGAGCGGAAAGCGTTCGGCGCACCGCCGTACCATCCGGTCCCGGCGGAAAGCATGTTCCTGACCGAAGTGGAATGGCAGGGCCGGCTGGATGCGGCGCCGCACGTTATAGCTTTCGATACGTTCGAGCGCCCCGCGGCGGAAGACGCCACGATTGTGTCTTTTGGAGGCAGGCAAGGGCGGTCGTTTGCCCCAGAACGGCAAACCGAAGGCGCGAACGTGTTCGACGCGGTCGTTGCGCATACGAAGAAGCTGATCGCCGCACAGAAGATCGTCATCGTCGCCTGTTGGAGCACAGGCGCGCGCGAGCGGCTGATGGCCTTACTCGCCGAACACGGCCTGGACGGTACGGTTCGTGTCGAGTCCTTTCCTGATGCTGTCGCGAAGCCGCACGATGTCATTTCCGTTGCGGTGCTGCCGCTCGAGACGGGCTTTGAATCAGCAGGACTTGCCGTCATCGGCGAGCAAGACATCCTCGGCGATCGTCTCGTCCGCAAGACGCGCAAACCCAAAGCCTCGGATGCGCTCACAGAGGCGTCGAGCCTCACTGTCGGTGATCTTGTTGTTCATGCCGATCACGGGATCGGGCGCTTCGTGGGGCTTCGCACGATCGAGGCGGCGGGCGAACCGCACGATTGCTTGGAGCTGCACTACCAAGGCAACGACAAGCTCTACCTGCCTGTCGAGAATATCGAGCTCCTGACTCGCTACGGCTCGGACGACGCCGGCATTGTTCTCGACAAGCTGGGCGGCGTGGCCTGGCAGTCGCGCAAAGCAAAGCTGAAGCAGCGTATTCGCGATATGGCCGATAAGCTGATCAAGGTGGCCGCCTTACGCGAACTGCGCTCGGCGCCATCGCTCGCACCGCCCGACGGGACTTATGAAGAGTTTGCTGCGCGCTTCCCCTATGAGGAGACCGAGGACCAGATGACCAGCATCAACGCGGTGCTGGACGATCTGGCGAGCGGCCGGCCGATGGACCGGCTTGTGTGTGGCGACGTGGGCTTCGGCAAGACGGAAGTTGCGCTCAGGGCGAGCCTCGTGGCCGTGCTGGCGGGCAAGCAAGTGGCCGTGGTCGTGCCAACCACGCTCCTGGCGCGGCAGCACTACAATACGTTTACGGAACGCTTCCGCGGTTTTCCAGTGCGAATCGCGCAAGCCTCGCGCCTCGTGTCCGGCAAGGAGCTCACTGCGACCAAGGAAGACTTGAAGAAGGGCGATATCGACATTGTTATCGGCACGCATGCGCTTCTTGGGAAGTCGATCGAGTTTGCGGATCTCGGCCTTCTCATCATCGATGAGGAGCAGCATTTCGGTGTGAAACACAAAGAACGCCTGAAGGAGCTGCGTGAGGACGTGCACGTGCTCACCCTCAGCGCCACGCCCATCCCACGCACATTGCAACTGGCGATGTCGGGCGTGCGTGAGATGTCATTGATCGCGACGCCGCCTGTGGATCGGCTGGCCGTGCGCACTTATGTGTCGCCGTTCGATCCGATGACGCTCCGCGAGGCACTGCTGCGTGAGCGCTTCCGCGGCGGACAGACATTCTTTGTGGTGCCGCGTATTTCCGATCTCGACGAGGCGGGAGCGTTCCTCCAAGAGCACGTGCCAGAGCTGCGCGTCGCCCGCGCGCACGGTCAGATGGGCTCTACGGAACTCGATGACGTGATGAACGCGTTCTACGACCGGCAATACGACGTGCTGCTTTCAACGACGATCGTCGAGAGCGGGCTCGATATTCCGAGCGCCAATACGCTGATTGTCTGGCGCGCGGATCGCTTCGGTCTGGCGCAGCTCTACCAGCTGCGCGGCCGGGTGGGCCGGTCGAAGATCCGCGCCTACGCCTACTTCACGATGCCTGCCGATGCGAAGATCACGCCGGCGGCGCAGAAGCGTTTGAAGGTGCTCCAGTCGCTGGATACGTTGGGGGCCGGGTTCACGCTCGCTAGCCATGACCTCGATTTGCGCGGCGCGGGCAATCTCCTCGGCGAAGAACAGTCGGGCCATATTCGCGAAGTCGGCTTCGAACTCTACCAATCCATGCTGGAAGAGGCGGTGGCCGCGCTCCGGGATGGCGCTGGCGCGATGATCGAGGACCAATGGAGCCCGCGCATCAACCTCGGCACGGCTGTGCTAATCCCCGAAGACTATGTGCCGGATCTCCAAGTACGGCTTGGTTTGTACCGGCGCTTGTCGGGCGTTGAGACCCAAGAGGCCATCGAGGCCTTTGCGGCCGAACTGATCGACCGGTTTGGGTCGTTGCCAGAGGAAGTGCGTCATCTTCTGGATGTGGTCGAGATCAAGGGCCTGTGCCGCCAGGCCGGTGTCGAGCAGATCGATGCGGGGCCCAAAGGGCTTGTGGTGTCGTTCCGCAACAACGAGTTCGCAAATCCGGAAGGGCTCATGCAATTCATCAGCAGATATGCGAGCAAGACCAAGGTGCAGCCCGATCACAAGCTGATCTTCCGGGGCAATTGGCCGAGTGCCGAAGACAGGCTGATCGGCGCCCGCGACTTCTTAAAGGACCTCGCCAAGATCGCGAGCGCAGGAAAGAAGGCGGCGTAGAACGGGGACCGCGCGGTTCGCCGCCCCCTAAGGCTTCCGTGTCTGGATCTACGCGCCCTCGGCCGGATCGTACCACCATGTGTCAATCTGGTAGCCATACATCGGCGTCTCGTCTGGACGTTGCAGCCGGGTCCAGTGCGCGACCCATTGATCGGGCAGATAGAACAGCGGCACGACGTAGTCGCCGGACAGGAGAACTCGGTCCAAGGCAC
>JASJEH010000095.1 GCA_030064755.1 Methyloceanibacter sp.
ACCCAGCCTGCGCTGATGGAGTCTTTCTGGAAACTTCATCAGATCGCTGTTGGTGACAGCGCTCTGGACACGAAAACCAAAGAGTTGATCGCTCTGGCAATCAGTGTTTCCGCACGTTGCGACGACTGCATTGCACATCATACCTATGATGCGCTCAAAGCCGGTGCCACGAGGGAAGAGATTGCTGATGCATTGGGCGTAGCTATCCTAATGGGCGGTGGGACAAGCGTGGTCTATGCGACCCACGCAATCCAAGCTGTCGAACAGTTCCTCGAACGCGCCAGCTGAGCAAGTTTCGACCTGCCGCTATGGGTTTGTCCGGCGCGCATAAATGAGGCGAGAATCGTAGGGCGCGGTCTCGTGTCTGCTATTGGGCATTAGCAGACTTTTCAGCCAGGCTCGACCATGTCCGGTTTGCTCCATCAACCCGATATACCTGGCCCGACGATTGAGGCCAGCAAAGTGCCAGAAGCGGACATCCAGAACCGCAGACACGCCGACAGCGGCCGCCTCAACATCGGGCTGAGCCTCTCCGGGAGTGTCTCGGCTGGCGCATCGCCGAGATTTGATCTGAGGCAAGGTCTAGTCCGACTTTGTCCGACAGTTTCGGGGCAGGTCAAACGCTGTGCCCGAAGGATACTGAACATGTCCCGCACGCCTGTACTTCTGATCTTGGTAGGGCTAATTGGCGCGTTTACGGTTGCTTCACGCGCCGAGGATGCACCCCCCGAAGCCGCCAATGCGCCTCAAACCTTGCCGAACACACGGCCTTTTGGATTAGACCAGGCCTTTCAAAATCTGGATGCCGACCAGCAGCAAAGGATGCTGCGGTTCTCGACTTTCGTAAATGGACAGGTTGCTGAGGAATACGCGGAGGCTGACAATACAGTAGGCTATACCGTCCGCGGCATTGTAGAAGGCGGCAAACTGTATGCGATGCACTGCCGGCAGTGTCATGGACGGCTGGGCCTGGGTAACGGAGATCTTTCCCAAGCGCTGAAACCCTCGCCAGCGATGCTCGCCTATCTCGTAGGCCAATCCTTCGCCGTGGATCAGTACCTTCTTTGGAGTATCGCTGAGGGCGGGAAGCCGTTCGGTACCGCCATGCCGGCATTCAAGGACCGGCTAACGACCGAGCAGATCTTCGCAATTGTGGCCTATTTGCGGGCTGATCTTCCTGCCCTTGAGGACTCGCCCGTCCCGACACCCGGTTCGGAAGCCGTTGACGCGGACGAAGTCGATCCCGAGATCCACGACATCGACTGAGGACACATTCTTGGTCGATAGATCGGCAACTGAAAGCATCGCGGTCTCAAGACTTTCATCGAAGTATTAGCCATTTTCTTTGTGCCTGAAGATGCTGATACACAGTCCGAGATGCCAGCTCAGAAGGATGGTCTCCGCCGCTATCGGCACGGACGCACGAGAATCATGCGTGCGACCTCTTTGTTGACCCGTCCGCCTTTCTCAAGGAAGGGCTTGAGATGACGCACGATGGCACGGCCAGCGACAAACCCCCAAACAGGCCCAGGACGGAAGCGTGTGTCGGTCAGGTCGCCGGCAGCCTGGACGCAATTCATCGCACTGCGACCAAGGTTCGAACAGCTGTACTTCACATTGCCAGACTCCAAATATTGAATACGCGCCAATACTCGGCCGTACAGGTCGGCGGAAATCTCAAAGGGACCCAACGATTTTATGCGCTTGCCTGATTGACAGGCGATCACGAGCGTTTGCGCCAGTGAAAAGTTGCGTCCTTGGCAAGATCCGAGCAGGCGGACATCGCCGTCTTCAGGCAGCCAACTGATCGTATCTGGCTTAACACGGCCTAGTGCGAGATCGTTACCGTCGTACACGGTAATGAACGTATGAGACTCATGGGGTAGCTTGGCGGGCCCCTCGTAACTCCAGACGACAAGAAAGTACCTGTCACGCAAAGGGGATCGATCCGGCGAAGCAGCCAAGGCGGCAAAGATGCCGAAGCCGAAGACGGCTGCCGCAACGAGCGCTAGCCGTGAATGACGCCTCAACCCGCACGAAGCACCGACGGCCGATGCTCCAGAGCCAACATGTGCTCTTGTGCAACGAGTGATCAGCCACTTTGCGAAGGCCACCATCCTAATGGTCGCGCTTGAGCCGCAATGTCTCAACCGAGTGATCATTGCTTGCGCAAGCTTACACTGCCGTTCCCACGGGCGCTTTTGAATGTAACGGTCTGTGTGGCGCCTCTTACAACAACGCGCACGCGGCCGGAGATATCGTATCCGGGGTTGTAGAACTCACCGACATAGCTCGCCGGCCCGACCTTTAGCACCGTCCCGTTCTGTTGAATCTTACGTGATCTCGTGGCGCAAGTTGCGGATACACCGAAAACAGTCGCTGTCTCCTGTTTGTACCTGACCCGGCAGCGAACGGACTCGCGTGCACCATCCGAGGGATTCACAACGCCACTACCACTCCAAACGCCGTCTAACGTTGTGGCGGCGTTCGCCACACCAACGAAACCGTGTGAGGCAAGCATAAGGTGTACCAGGACAATTGCCAAAGAGATCATCATTGCCCTCGCTCCTCAGATAGACCACGCACGCCGTGCGAACGCGCCTTGGGCGAACCAGGTGACATGGCCTGGGCTCGTCTTGAACGGTCGATCCAGCGAGAGGCCCACAGTACCAGCGCCGGAAGCACAAACAGATCGGCGAGCAGCGCGAATATTAGCGTGGAGACGCAGATCAGGCCAAACTGGCGTGTTGGAGGCACAACGCTGATCTGGGTTACCAACATGCCCGCGATCAGGACGAGCGTAGTAAGGATCAGCACGGTGCCGATCACGCAGATAGATCTATGAATTGCTACGGCTACGTTCTGAGATCGCTGCACTTCGAGTTCAAACCGATGCAGAACATGAATGGTATCGTCCACGGCAAGGCCGAAGGCAACCGTCAACCCGACGACCGTTGCGTAATCCAGGCCGCCCTGGACGAGGAATAGCAGGGCGCCAGTTGCAAACAGCGCAAAGAGATTAGGGACTGCGCTAAGACCCGCGTAGGCAATCGAACCAAATGCCAAACCTATCACCGCAATCACGATGAACACGGCGCTCAGCATGGAAAGACTGAGTTGTGAGATGATCGCGCTAGAGCGCGAAGCGCCTAGGCTGGTCAATCCAGTCAGTGTGACAGTGAAGGCCGGATAGGCTTCGCGGACCTTGTCGAGCGCCGGCTCAAGGTCTTGCGAAAGTGCGAGTACCTCCTTTGCCTCCAGGTCGTTGATATAGCCGGAGACCAAGGCGCCGCGCTGTCGCTCATTGATGAAACGCGAGAGTAGTTCCTGTGGGGCGGCTTCATTCAGGCGGCGGCTCGCCTCCTTGGGAGACAGGCCTCCGGTCTCGGCCCAGCGCTGAAGATCGTAGAAGGAGTTGACCTTGCTGATGGCGACGTGACGTTCGAGCGCATGGTGGACATCTCGAATCGCGGTGCGCACCTCTGCCGACTGAGCGCTTGTCCCGTCCGGCCACTGCACCAAGACGTTCAGAGGAAACAGCCCTCCCAGCCTGTCCTCGATGCGATCGAGAACCGGCGCCGAGCTCCCCTGATCGGGTAGCATGTCGCTCAATCGAAAACGTGGATCCAACTGCATATAGGCAACTGCGAAAACCGCGGTGAGTCCCACACCGGACAGCGCTATCAGTTTCGGCCATTTCGCAACAAAGTCACCGATGGCTGCCGCCAGACTATCCAGCAGCCTGACGCCGACCCTCGCACGGCCACCCCCGAGATACTTCGAGCGGCCGTCCTTAAGAAAGAGTTCGATCAACATCGGCATCAAAGCAATGACGATTCCGAGCGCCGAGAGAATCGATACGGAAGCCATTATCCCGAACGTTCGAATGAGACTGGAACTGCTAAATGCCATGGATAACAGTGCGACGGACGTCGTAACCGACGTCAACGCGCAGGCCGGTCCGACTTCCACAAGCGCCCTGTCGATCGCGGTGCGCCTGGATGCACCTGCATCGATACTTCGACAGGTGGCAAACAAGAAGTGCATTGCATTGTTCAATGTTACGACGAGCACAAGAGGCATGATGGCGCTCATCAGAGGATCAACCGGGACCCGCGCCCAGCCCATCAGTCCCAAGGTCCACAGAACCGCGAACAACGCAGGGGCGATCGCAATCACCACCAGCTGCCATTGGCGGAAGAAGAGGGCCAGAATGATCACACCGACAAGGATGCCAATGCCGTTGAAGACAATGATATCGCGACGTGTGCTATCGATAACTTCCGCCTTCATGAGAGGCATACCGGACAGGCCAACCCGGAGATCGCTACCGGAGATACTTCGAGCAACGCTCGCCTCAAGTTCGCGGACAACACTCGGCAAACCGTGCTCTTTGACGCTAGCTCGGTTCAGCGCAACGAGGAAGAGCGCTAAGCGATTGCCATCGACCTCTGATGAGATCAGCCGTCCTTGAGCGAGCGGATGATGATCCAGCTTTCTCCCAAGTGACTCGAGCTTCGCATTTCCGCTCGCTAGGTCGTCGGGGATGATCGGGGCCGGAAGGCGCTTGGAGGTCAGCGGCTCTCTTAGTGAGAACATCGACACGACCGAGTCTACCGAGTCCAGGAGCAGTAGCTCGAAGGCGACCTCTTGCATCTGCCATAGGTGCTCCGCGCTCAGCAGGTTTGATCCGTCCACCGCGAGGTAGGCATCGAGATCGCTGGCAGGGAAGCTCTCTCGCAGCGCCTCGAATGCCCGATAGTCCGCTGTTGGCGCCTGGAGAAATTCATCTAGAGCATCGTCGGCTACCACTCTGAAAAGCCCGCCCGCCATTACTCCCGAGAGGAGAAGAAAAGCCATGAGCGCGAGCTTTGGGAAACGCGCCGTGACGTCCCCAAGTGCAAGGATGGGCTCAGCGCAGCGGTATAGGCGAGTTCGAGACGGACTTGCCTTGTCGCGTTTCATCTCAAATCTAGCCTCAACCGAACGATTGACTGCCTCCCGCTGAGCAGCACGAAATCCGGAAAGCGGGAGCCTCGACTCCTAACCGTAGCATCGACACGACGGCCGAGGTACTTGCGCTGTGCAGAGCACGCGCTGACGATTCTTACGAGGTGGCATTGTTGTCAGCCTTACTCCGAATACGGAAAGAGCTGCGTGGGAGCGCCGAACTCCTTTGCCCACGAGACATACGGCACATCCGTCGCGCAAATCTGATAATGCCGCACTCTCCATTGCCCTGACCTTCTCACCAAGAGAGCGTGCACGTAACCACCGCACGCGTCGTGCTTGACGGCGTCGGCGTAGGACGAAATGCTCCAGTCCACAGCCTCGCCGGTTGATGACTGTGGTGTCGCTTCAACAAAAGCCCAGCCACGGCACACGCTTAGCCTCTCAATGACGAACCTAACCCCCTGCCCCAGCTCGCGAACGATCGGTTTTCGCAGCGCGTTCAATATGGCTTTGCGCTCAGAAGTCGACACACCGGGAGTGTAAGGGCAGTCGACGGCGTGCGCTGTTTGAACGCGCTCGCCCAGCTGTAGAGCGGCGAGAGCCGAGATTGTGATCATGAGTACGCGAATCCACCTCATACGACGCATTTTCGTCCTGAGGTCGCCAAACGTACATTGACACTGCTCAAAGCTCCGGCGCCGGTAGGAGCCAAGCCTCCTTCTCGCAGCGCAACAATCTCAAATCGGACCCCGTGGAATCTCAGTACCCTGATCTGCGTCAAATACGCGGCGCCTGTACGAGAGGAAGATGGAGACGCGTCCGACCGTGGTCACTGACGACCAATGCTGCGCCTCAAGTTGGCTCAGCGAACCGAACAACTATCTTCGTACCGGTTTGGAGGTGCGTACTCAGATGACTGAGCGCAGTCTGTCGGAAAAACAAAAATCAGCACTGAATATTGGACTTGCTCTTTCAGGCGGCGGTTTTCGGGCCACACTGTTTCATCTAGGATTGATCCGCTTCCTCCGTGATGCAGGGCTTCTCGCCAGCGTCAAGCATCTTGCAAGCGTATCCGGTGGCAGCATCATCGCAGCCCATCTAATCTACCGCTGGCGCGACTACACCTCGCCTGATGACGCGGACTTCGAAAAAGCCGCTAGCGAACTCATAGCCTTCACTCAGCAAGATGTGCGCGGGAAGATCGTGCGTCGGCTCCCGCTTCTGCTCCTTGCAAGTCTGGTTCCGAAGGTCAAGTTTGGCCGTACGGATTTGTTGGAGCAGTTCTACGACAAGTTCTATGACTATACGACACTGCATGGCTTGCGCGTGCGCAATCCGGATGCGCCAGCACTGCATATCCTGACGACAAATCTCTCGAGCGGCCAACTCTGCTCCTTCACTTCCGAGGGCTTCTGCATCGATACGCCCCAAGGAACTGAGCTGTATGAGACATATGCCATCAGCACCGCCTTGGCTGTTACCGCCTCATCCTCGTATCCGCTCTTCTTCCCGCCGATTGAGCTGACGGCCGAGCGCTTACAAGTCGACATGGCAGCCTTTCAGTCTCCATTCTCCTATGTGACCGACGGTGGAATCTTCGACAATCTTGGGGCTCGGAAGCTCGCGTTGCTCGACCGGGACGTCGAGTTCGACCACGTCGTGATCAGTGATGCCGGCGCGACCTTTGACCCCAACTATACGAAGCGCTTTCGATCGTTGCTGAATGCCGCTTCGCGCTCCACCGACATCCTTATGAAGCGTGTCGGGGAGCTCGAGTACGAGCGCGTTCAGGAGCAGAACATCTTCTCGGAAGAGCTCCTAAAAGACGAGCACCGTCTCAGCCGGTTTCGCTTTGCAAAATTAGCTACTGAAGTTCATCCCCACGAAGACAACGAGGCCCTGCATCTCAACGTCCAAAGGGCGGCAAAGAGTATTCGAACTGACCTCGATAAGTTCTCGGACATGGAGGTAAGAACTCTCGTTGCGCATGGTTACTGTGTTGCCCGTTACGTCCTGCAAGATCTGTGGAGCAAAACGCAGCCGGACCTTGCTGACAAACCGCTTTGGATACCCGAATGCGTGGCCGAAGAATCCGGGGAGGCCGAGAAGAATGTGGGTGCGGAACATAAGAAGTCTGTTGCGACCGCGAAACGACTCTTGGACTCCAATCGCGTGCATCCCCACTTCTTCTCGCTACGAGACCCTTGGGGCATACTCAATCTGACGCTCGCGATCGCCTTCGTCTACCTTCTCGGATCTGTGTTTCTCAACACTTTCGATTATTTTCTTGCTTGGCCTGATTCCTACAGGATGCGGATCGTCTATGACGACTATCTGCCTCAGTGGGAACAGTCCATGCTCAGCTCCGAACAACGTGCAGCGGTTGACGAGTATCAAGAAACGGGCGAGATGCCGGTCGAGGCAGGACTTATGAGGGCGGTCCAGGATTTCCGACGTCAGGAAAACGTGGTGGGCAGAGTCGGACGCGGCAAGGCATCACTGCGCGTCCGAGACAATTTCGTGCATGGAACTGCGTTCTTCCGTTTCCCGGGGGAGTTTCGCCGCGTTGTTTTTCTCATGAGTGGCGACTCTCGATATGTCGGCAACGAACAGAAGCTCGACGTCACCTTCAAGCAGTTCGATAGAGGCCAGAACGGCAACCACACACGGCATCCTACTGCCCGGTTTGAGGTTGAACTCACACGAACCGAGAACGGCTACAAGGGCGACTTCTTTCACCCCAAATCCCGTGAGGTGAAGCTCGGTGAGATGTCGCTGACTAAGAGCTGGTCATCTATTGGGTATCTGTTGAAGATATGGCTGTCACTGTAAGCTTCTTTGACGACACGTCCGTTCCTGAGTTCCGCGAGTATCGGAAACTTAAGCACGAGGTCTTCGTGCTAGAGCAGGGATGGCAACTACCAGTCGACGCTGACGGCCAGCACGTGGAGCCAGACCCATTCGATCCACATTCTATGTTTGTCATTGGTCGTGTCGACGGCAGTGCTATTGGCATTGCGCGAGCCACGATGATCGACGAAGCATTCCCACACGCCGATTTCTTCGTCGGCTTGATGAGGCGCCCTGAGATCAAGGGCGTTCGCGCAGCCGTAGCAACAGTCAACGCAGTCGCCGTACTCCCCGCGTTCCGTGGACGACCGATGCGTGTCTTGGGAAGCGCGCGCACCATGACAACAGCCAAAGCGCTGATGGTGGAGCTAATAAGGCGCCTCGAGCGAGAAGGAACCGAGATCGTATTGCTGACCACCTCGCCCGGAATCGCCGCTGTGTTCTTTGATCATCTGGGCTTCTATGTCCTCGGCCCAACCTTCAAGAGCGCCGGTCGCACGCTCATCAATATGGGTCTCGGCATTCACGACTCTCATCGCTTCAATGAGATCGGAAGCCCACTTGCGCTCGAGGCCTTCACCAATGGCTCAACGGAAGCCGAAGACCGCTGCATTGGCTACTTTCGAGAACAGGCGTCTGCTGTCCTTGGAGCAAAGAGCATGGAAGAATTCTGCAGTAAGCAGCTCGCAAGCCTCCCTTACAGCGCTGGGGCAACGTGGGAGCTCAGCCAAGGTAACGGCGCTCCAGATGCTCCTTGAAATAGCGGGGGTTGAGCGGCTCGCCGGTGGCCTCCATCAAGAGTTGGCGCGCGGTCTTGAGTTGTCCTCGCTCATGAATCGCGTGTCGCAGCCAAGCAACAATGGGCCCGAACTTGCCTGCCGCAACCTTCTCTTCAATGTTGGGGATAGACTTAGAGGCGGCGGTGAACCACTGAGCCGCCATGAGTGCGCCGAGCGTGTAGGTAGGAAAGTAGCCGAACAGTCCCGAGAACCAATGGACGTCCTGCATGCAGCCGTCAGCAAAATTTCCGTCTGTCGATAGGCCAAGGTAACGGGTCATGCCTTCGTTCCAAGCATCTGGAATGTCTGAAACAGAGAGTTCATCCGCAATCAAGGCGCGTTCCAATTCGAACCTGAGAATTATGTGAAGCGGATAGGTGATCTCATCGGCACCGACGCGAATGTAATCACGGCGCACTTGGATTGTGTTCGTATAGAGGTTCTCCGGGGCCCAGGCGTCGTCGCCTTGCCGCCCATTAAGGTGGTGGCGGATATGCGGCGCTGCAAACACCATGAAGGCGCGGCTCCGCGCGATTTGCATTTCGATAAACAACGACTGGCTCTCATGCATCGCCGCGCCGAGGCAATTGCCCACGGGTTGCCGTCGCCAGTTGGCGGGCAGTCCCTGTTGGTATAGCGCGTGCCCTGTCTCGTGTAACACGGCCATGAGGGACTCCATGAAATCGTCATCGTAGTAGCGGGTTGTTATGCGAGTATCATCGGGGACTCCTCCACAGAATGGATGATGGCTGATATCCAAGCGTCCGCGCGTGAAGTCGAAACCTAGCGTCCGCATCATCTCTTCGCCAAGCATGCGCTGGTCATCTGGCGAAAACGGTCCTTGGACGGACAGAGGAGCTGTCTGCTGGGCGAGAACGCGGTCGATCAAATCCGGCAGGAAGGCTTTAAGGTCGTCGAAGAGGCGCATCACGTCCTGCGCGCGGGTTCCCTCTTCGTAAGTGTCGAGCAGAGCGTCATACGGATCGAGCTTCAACACTTCGCCTAGCGCGGTAGCTTCCTCGCGCGCGAGGGCGAGCACCTCCCCAAGGGGTTCGACAACAACCTTCCAATCGTTCTCAGAACGGGCAGCGCGCCAAATCTGTTGGCAGCGCGCCGCTGCGATCTGCGTGGCACTCACCAGTGCTTCCGAGAGGCCGACCGCACGGGTGTGTATGCGCCTCATGGCACGTAGATTCGCACGCTGCCAGGTATCGAGCGAGTCGCACCCAGCTTCCGCGGCGTCGAGCAAATACTCTGTTTCAGGCGCGGTCAGCGTTCGGTGCGCGAGGGCGGCGAGCGCCGCGAGCGCCTCTCCACGCGCTGGTCCACTGCTGTGAGGCATCACAACCGCCTCATCCCAGCTCAGCATGGATTGAGCGTGCTCTATCTGGTGCAGTTCTGTGAACTGAGCTTCAAGCTTTGCGTAGGGGGTGACAAGAACTGACACGACTCATCTCTTCGTGGATCGTTGCTTCGGGCGGTATTGGTAGCATCATACCGGGCGCAGAACGTGACGTGTGCGGCAGTTCTTTGTAAGGCGAAAAGTGCGCCGAATGAGGCGCAATGCCCAGCCATTGGAGGATGTGACATCGCACGCAGACATAAGTAGCTCCGGTATCGAGGTCAGCTTGGTACCAAAAGCAGACATCAAAGCTAAGGTCTTGTCATCGCCGACAGGCGTTCTATCAGCGATGTTAATGGGAAGCTAGGGCGTGAAGCGTCGTCGTCGAGCGGTATCGAGACACTGGGAATCTGACTGATGGTACGGTTCTTGTGCCCGCGAAAGTCACCCATTGGGACTATGCCTACGGCTGCCCGCCATTGAAAGAGCCCGCAGTGGAATAATCATTGACGACGTCGATCTATGGCAGACTTCTGGTCCAACTCGGGGCTGTTATTGGACCTTTTGCGATAGGGAAGAAAGGCCGCCGCGAGGCGGCAGGTGCTTCAGGCCGCTCAGGCCGAACTACCCCTGCGCCTCGCCGCAGCATCGCAATCAAGCAGGACGTCCTCCGCCCATGTCGAAAGCTAGAGAGGTTCGTCTACCTTGCAACAAACCCCTCTCGCAATGGTGGCAATCCTCAGGACTCCCCGAAGGTCTGATAGAAGTCGGAAGCCTTGGCGAGGAGGACTTTAGGGTCTTCCATGAACTTCGTCTTCGCCGCGGTATTAAAGAAACAATACTCCTTGCCACCGATCATGGCGTTGACTGAGCAGTCCGTCTTCACTTTCTTGCCCTCGGCGAGGTTCATGGCGCAATAATTGCCAAACTCGCCAGCCATTGCGGCCGAGGAAAACAGAAGCGCGGTTGCCAGCGCCGGAACTAGAAGGGTCGCTTTCATTGGTTCTTCTCCAAACTATTTGTGACATGAGGTGACAACGGCCACCCAGTGGTCAGATGCGGCGATCACCCGAAAGGTTACGTAAGATTTGTGAACTGCGTACTTTGTGGAGATAGACAGCTTGCGGTACTGTCGCTTTGGTTCCGCAACGGTGGGCACGTCTCTTGCCGGACAATTTCGAACGCGACGACGAGCATACACTGATCGATCAGTTGCGACGCGGCTGCCCTCGGGCAGCGGAATCTTTCGTTCGAGAGAATGCTGGCTGGATGATGACTGTCGCCCGCCGCTACGTGACGGATCGCGCCCTTGCGGAGGACTGCGTTCAGGACGCGTTCTTGAGTGCCTTTACGAACATTGATCGCTTTGAAGGCCGGTCCTCGTTGAGGTCTTGGTTGCACCAAATCGTGGTCAACGCCGCGCTCATGAAGTTTCGTACTTTACGCCGACACGATCCGCGACCAATCGATGACTTGCTACCTGCGCTCGACGCGTACGGCGTGCGCGTCGAGGCGCCATGGCACCAGATTGCGACGCCTGCTGAGATCCTTGAGCGCGAGGACATGCGTAGGCTGGTAATGAAGAAAATCGATGAGCTCCCCGACGATTATCGTATCGTCTTGCTCCTTCGAGACATCGAAGAACTTAGCACCAACGAAGTCGCCGGACTTCTTGGGCTGACGGAGGGCAACGTGAAGGTCCGTTTGCACCGGGCACGGACAGCACTGAAGAAGTTGGTGGAGCCGTTGCTTCGCAAGGAGTTCGGATCATGACCGGCCAGCCGCGACGCATCGTTCGATTCCTAAAGGCCACGATGATGCGCTACGTGCCTGGCATGATTACGTGCGCCGAGTTCGACGATTTTATCGTTAGCTATCTCGACGGTACCCTTCCCCAAAAAGAGCGGCGGCTTTTTGAGTTCCACATTAGGTACTGCCGAGAATGCCGTGAGTATCTTTCTGCGTATCGGCGGACTGTCGAACTTGAGAAAGCAGCCTTCCGACAGGTCGAGGCTGAGCTGCCGGAGAGCGTGCCCGAAGACCTTATCCAGGCGATTCTGAAGGCTCGTGAACCTCGGCCGTGACGTTGCTGGCTTTGCTTGCGATGGTCGCCCCTTTGCGGTTAGTAGCGAGCATAGAATTCCTATGGACGTCCGCCTTGGATCACTAGCCGACACCATTGGACAGATCAGGCACGTCTGTTTGCTCTCGTAAGGCGGCGCCCTGCGCATCGCGATTCCGCCAACGCTCCTGGGTTGCATGCTGCTAACGGCGTCTGGCGTGTCTTGCCTAGCCCCGCAACAAGAGCCCTGGGAAATGGGAGTTGCAGGACATGACGTGGGTGATGGATTCCCAATCGTACTCATCTCCCGAGCGATAGGAATCAAAGTACGCATTCAGCCGCGTTACGCGTTCCGGCATGGCTGCCACAGACTGCAAACCTACAGAGACGCCGTAGTTCGCGAATGCGATGCGGATATGTGGCAGTTGCGGCTCACGGCAGAAGTATCCGTCTTCGATCCACATGCGATCCAACATGGCGAGCGAACGGCTACGCTGAATCTTCGCCCACGCTTCGTTCGGAAAGAACTGGGTCATCCACAACATCATCCCTAGCCCTAGATCTTGGCTAATGATGAGATCGGCAGCACACGCATTGATGAGCGCTTTCATTTCCGCGATTTCCGCCGCCAGTTCCGCATCGTCAAGGAGCCGGTAGGCGACATAACCATCGAAAGCGTCGAGCGCGCCGAAGCCGAAACCCGGCTCGGGACCACTGAGATCTTCCTTCATCTTCCAGAAGACGCCCCGCTGCGGCACTACAAACGGACGATGAATGTCGCGCGCCAGCTCGATCCCTTCTGTACGGTAGGCGGGATCGAAGCGACCCATCACATGAAGCGCATAGAGCCACATCGCCAGGTAGTGGAAATACTGGCCGTGGCGATCCGGCGCTTCGCCGATGCGTATCCCGCGGTCGCGTCCGAGAACACGCCTAACGTCGCTGATCACCTTCACAGCTTCGTCAAGATACTCTTGTTCCTGGAGTGCCTCGTACAACGAGGCGAGAAGGATGACTCCGAATGCGTCCGTCCACAGGTAGCGCAAGCCGTTCGGCCAGATCTTCTCGGCTCGCATCCAGGCGAGCTTCTCGAGGACATAGTCGATATCCTTGAGCCCCTGCATCCCACGACCTCGTCAGGGAACGGTTCGCCCAAATCTTTGGTATCAAGAGCGCCCTGAAGCGCCCGGGCGGCGGCGCCAAGGCAAACGTGCTCTTTCGACCGTCAGTGTCTAAAGCACTTACCGCCTTGGCGCATTGATTGGCGTCAAGGGCGCCCGCTAACATAGCATTGCGCCAGCCTGAAACCACCCGGGAGCCACTATGGACGAAAATGCCTTCGACGCCGAGAGTCACCGGAAGCAGGTGCTCGATCAGCTCGTCGCACTGGACGACAACGACTCTCTGGAAGGCGACGAGATGCGCCCTTTGCGCCTAGCACTCGAGTTCATGAAGGCAGATCGAGCGCTGATTGAAGAGGGAATCGCCTCGACCGTGGTCGTCTTTGGCAGTCACCTGATCAATTCGCCCGAGGAGGCCGAGGCTGCCTTAAGTAGAGCCACAAATGCAGATCACCTGGCCCGCGCCAAACAACAACGAGCCATGTCCGTTTGGTATGAGGAAGCGCGCCAGTTCGGAAGAATTGTCTCGGAACGTGGTGGAGCGCTCGTCTCGCACGGCCCGCGGTACAATGTGCTCGCAACCGGTGGCGGCCCCGGAATCATGGAGGCGGCGAACCGTGGGGCATGGGAGGCCGGCGCGCCGAGCATCGGCTTCAACATTGCCTTGCCGGAGGAGCAGCGGCCGAATCCCTACATCACGCCTGGTCTCAGCTTCTCGTTTCGGTACTTCGCCATCCGCAAGATGCATTTCGCCATGCGCGCCAGCGCGCTTGCCATCTTCCCCGGCGGCTTCGGGACCCTGGACGAGCTCTTCGAAATCCTCACGCTCAAACAAACGAAGAAGATGGCCCCGATCCCGGTGATCCTATTCTCGCGTCCATACTGGACGACGCTGATCGACTTTGGCGCTCTGGTGGAACGCGGCACGATCCGGAAGGATGATGCAAACTCGTTCGAAATCGTCGATAGCGTCGAGGAAGCGTGGGCCGTGCTAGCAGGCACCGGACCGATGACGAGAACGGCTTTACAAGAGCCTTAGTCTGCGCTGAGAAAAGGTCGGACAGTGCCCGCATTCCGACAGTCCGCCATGTGCCGTTAGCTGACATGGGCCGTCACTGACGCACCTGAAACTAGCATTCTAGCCACGACTTGTTCGTAGCCCCCTCCGCCATGCCCGTCTCAGCGACTGGCTACGGCTAAGCGCCAGGGCGTGCGCTCCCCCAAACCGCGTCAAATACATGAAACCGTCACCGGCAGGCCAGCATACTATGGTGACTAGCACCACAATGACGAAGCGCTACTAACCTGAGGCTCCACTGTGAAATGTCTCAAACTTGGCAAGGAACATCGGCTCGGCCAGGACGGCTAGCCGGCTTTTTGTATGGCGCGCTAGGTTTCGAATGAAGATGGAGGTTCGATATGGCTATCAAGCTGAACCAAGAGGCACTTGCAGATTATATCGAGCAAGTGCTTGATGCGTTCAAGGACGGTAAGGTGAGCAAAGACAAAGCTATCGCTGAACTCGTCTGGATCGTTACTGAAGCAGGGATCGACAACACGAGCGAAATTGAAGCGCGACTCATGGATGTTCGAGAGCGTTTTGGTATCTCGTAGATAGCAAACTCGGGCTGGCGGTATCGGGTCCGGCCTGGTTTTGTCTGCTTTAAGCCGTCCTAGCGCGCGGGCGACGGCACGCCTGCTAAAGGCCGCTAGCCGACCCTCCCCGACCTCGCGAACGAGGGCGAACTAGTGCCCTTCGGAGACAAACAAGCGGGACGACGTGGGCAACCAGACCTCAGGGTAGCAAGTACGCTGGGAGCTCATGATCTGGAGTTTTTGTCAGGTCCTTTGGGAACGCATTTGTGAGGACCTTGGCAAGTGTCGGCGGCAACGCCTGCCTGACCTCACCTAGCACCTTCGGCGGGGCTACAAGAACGAATTCATCGAAGGATCCGTCCTTCAGCGCATTTTCGATCTCGTCAATGACTAGCGCAACGAACCTCCTCTTCTCGGTCTCGTGAGGGTCGTGACGCGGTTCGGTGCCGTGCCTGCTCGAATCGGCGCTCTCGAACACGCGCCCCGGCCGGTCTCTCCCAATGTCACGGCTTCGCATGTGCAAACTCGCTGCCTCGAAGCTCGAAATGGTCCTGAAACGACCTTGTTGATCGCGTTCGACGAACCGTGCACGTCCACCATCGACGATGACGACCCAGCGTTTGGTCACTCTCATTATACCGTCCTGCAGCCGAGGCGTTACGACTCGACTATCTTCAATTCGAACATTCTCCGCGAAGCCCAGCCTAGGATGCGCCTTGCTGGCGCTGCCGTGCCGCTTCCTGAACAAAAGCAGGCCAGAACCTGCGCAAATCTTGCGGGAACATTACGGCAATCTTCACGGCCGCGTTGCGATCGACATACTTCGACAGCACGTCGAGCACGGCCAGCGCACCCTGCTCTACTTCGTCTTCCGTCGCACGAGGCAACTCCCGTCCAATATGCGCAAGGAATGCTTCTTGATGGCGCTCTTTGGTCGGCTTGTTCGTCGGGTCCCAGCCCTCATAGTAGAGTCCACGCAAGAGCATAGGCAGCTGTGCCGCGAGATGCGCCGCACTCTCTGGACCGATGCGATCGCGAAGAGCGTGCAACACCGCCCGCAGGCACGCATAAGCGCGATGGCGGTCTGTCGTGTCGAGCCGATCCATTACAGCTTTGAGCCAGAGGTTGGACTCCTGAACGGTTCTATCAAAAGTGTCGAGGCCAGTGGTCACGGGCTTTCCTCCTTGCTGCTCTAACGAAGTTCAGTACTCGGAGCGGGCAGAGCTCCTTCAGCCACGCATCATGATTATTGGGACGGTCGCGGCCAGAAGAGAAGCACCAGTACAATCATCCAAACTATGCCCCACCCTATCCAAGTGATGTTCGGGTGATCCGCCTGCCACTTGAGGATGCGTTTATGGATAGTCATCAAAACGGGCTCATCTTCCGGAGGCCCCTGCGTCGGGGCGAGCTTGGGTCTTAGCCCTTCTTGATCTCGATCTTCTTCTCGCGCTTCTGCGCGCCGTTCGACTTGAGCAACTGGCCGACTGTCGCTCCTGTGCGCAGTTGGGATCGGACAGCTCAGCATTGATTTCGGCCTCTGTCGTTGACCGGCGTCAAAATCCTAGTTCCCGCCATTGGGGATGCCGGACCGCTTGATGAGAGGGTTCAGGACGGTCGCAGGCCGTATGACGGCCTTGGGTCATGGGCTGATATCACCGAGCGGTTCCGCGCGGTTCGCTTTGCCCGCTAGACCTGACGCGGGCGTCTCCAGATTGATATCAGTTGAATCCCGAAGGCGGAGAAGTCGGGGTCTCGCCACAATCCATGATGTTTGCGAGGACCGCTTGTCTCGACCCGGGGCGCCTACAACCCAAACGGATAGGTATCGTCGGGTCCGTGGGGATGGGCTTGCGGCCTCGCAGAGACCGCCTGCGTCTCTGCAAACCAAATCCAGGCGTCGAACTGCTTTGACAGTTCGGCTTGAAAATAGTGCGATAACAGTTCCGTCTCGGGCCGGTATATGACACCGATGGCTCGTTCGAGCATCGGTTCCGCGAGCGCTTCGCGGACACTGTCCTTCTGGCCCGGTCCCGTTTCTAGGAAGAAGGCGTCGATTCCCGTCTCACGAGAACATCCTTCGTAAGAGTCGTCGCGGGCAGGCCGCACGCGCTTGACCTCCATGGGTTCGTCCCAGTTCGAGGCGGCGGCAACGGTGCCCCGATCTGTGCCGAAGCCAATAAGTGCACAATCCTCTCCGAAACGAGCACGCGCTAGTTGGCCGATGTTCAGTTCACCGCGAACCTGGCCCATCTCGGTGAACTCCGCATCACCGATATGAGAATTGTGCGCCCAAACCACAGCCTTCGCATCGGGACCACGGTGATCGAGAATGCGTTCCAGCGTGTCGAACATATGCTGGTCGCGCAAGTTCCACGACTGCGCGCTGCCGTAGTACATGATGCGATAATACTGCTCGGCGGCCACGATGATGCGAGCATTCTGCTCCGCGTTGAAGAAGGCACTGCCGTCGCGGGCAAGATAACCCAGACGCTTTTTCAACAAGTCGATCAGGGCCTCGGTAACGGGGTGTTCGCATAGGGCATAGCCGCGCGAGAGAGCCATCCTGCCGTAGCGGGCAGGATCCGACCGGAATGGCGCGAGACAGCCATAACGTTCGCGCGCAATGCGGGCCGTATGAGGATCGACCTCGTCCAAATAGCCGAGTACCGCACTAATCGAGGTTGCTAGGCTGTAGACATCCAGCCCGTAGAAGCCAGCTCGCTTGTCAGGATCAGGGATAGTCTCGTTAATCGCTTTCAGCCGTTGGAGGAAATCGGTCACTTGACCATTCCGCCACATCCAAGCGGGGAAACGGGTGAAGGCGCCGACAGGAACCTTAGGACGAGGACGGCCCTGCACGAAGGCATCGTAAACCGAGGCGTCAGGCCAATCTGCCTCTGCAGCAACAATAGTGAAGCCGTGTCTTGCGACGAGCATCTCAGTGATACGAGCGCGCGCATCGTAGAACTCGGCCGTGCCGTGTGTGGCTTCGCCGAGAAGCACCACGCGGTGGTGAGCGAAGCGTTCCGCAAGCGCGGTCAGCTCAGTGAGGTCGCTAACGCGTTCTGCGGCGCTGGCGATTGCGCTGCCGACGCTGGTGCGGGGACCCCGTGCCTGTGGCAATGGAGCCAGCAACCCGCTGGCAAAGCCTGAATTTTCGGAGTCGATCTGGGTCTCTGCTCTGGCCTGCTTTGGCGCCTCCCAACCTTCTTCCCCAATCAACGGAACGAATGCCACCGCCCCGTGATCCTCTTGCTCAAATGTGTCCTCACCCGTCCGGCGAACGAGAATCAAGCTCTGATGGCTGCCCCGGCCCACCGGGATGACGAGGCGACCGCCAATAGCCAGCTGCCGCTTCAAAGCCTCGGGAACTTTCGGGCCACCCGCGGACACGACGATGGCATCAAAGGGCGCCGCTCGCGGCAAGCCCTTCGTACCGTCGCCACAGATAATCTGCACATTGTCGTAGCTAAGGCGCACCTCTCTCTCGCGCGCGAGATCTGCGAGCTCTTGGTGTCGTTCAATGGCGTAGACGGATGACGCGATGCGACTCATCACGGCGGCGGCGTAGCCAGACCCGGCGCCAACCTCCAGCACAGTATCACCTGGCTTGATCGCAGCCAGCTCGACCATGCGGGCAACAATGTAAGGCTGGGATATGGTCTGTCCCGCCGCGATCGGCAGCGCCGAGTCCTCATAAGCAAACTCGGACAGGGGCTCCGAAACGAAGGCTTCCCGGGGCACTTCCGCCATCGCGGCAAGCACAAGAGGATCGGCAATTCCGCGGGCTTCGAGATGGCGGGTGACCATCGCCGCGCGGTCGCGGGCGTGGACATCCTCTACACCCGGCTCTTTTCCGAGGGCGGACATCATAGCCCCAAGCTTTACACGAGACCGCAGACGCTAACCTTGACTTCAATCAGGTAACGGTCAGACGCGGGGGCCAAGGAATGCCTCTGAGGTCGTACCATTGTTGCTGCAAAGGGGCTTGTTCGTTGCTCGTTCGCTCGCATCAGGCGGGTTCGCGAAGCCGATCTGGGCTTGCGAAGTGCAGTATTATGCTCCGGTTCCGCTTTGGGTGACTAGCTGGCCTGATCGCGCCGATCTATGCGCGCGGCTTGCTCGTCAAAGCAGACGCGCTGGCCGGCAGCGTCTTTCCAGAGGTCAGACTTTTAGGGCTTCGCTCGCAGGGACGTATGGCATTCCAAATGCATCGGCGACAGCCTTATGAGTCACTTGTCCATCGTGTATGTTGAGGCCCGAGCGCAAGTACGGGTCGGACATCAATGCGCGAACATAGCCTTGATCGGCCAGTACCAAGACGAAGGGCGCGGTTACGTTGCTCAGTGCGAAAGTCGATGTTCTCGCCACAGCGCCCGGCATGTTCGTGACGCAATAGTGTACGATGTCGTCTACAACATACGTTGGCTCTGAGTGTGAGGTCGGCCGTGAAGTCTCGGCCGTACCGCCTTGATCGATCGATACATCGACGATCACGGCGCCTGGTTTCATTCTTTTGACGGTATTGGCAGAAATCAACTTCGGTGCCGCAGCGCCTGGGACCAACACCGCGCCGATAACGAGGTCGGCACGCACGCACAGTGTTTCGACGGCACTCCGTGCGGCGAATATTGTCCGTACGCGCGAGCCAAACTCCGATGATAGACATCGCAATTGATCAAGGTTGTTCCCCGCGACGGTCACGCTCGCGCCCATTCCAATCGCTATCAGCGCGGCGTTGCTGCCGACCACACCGCTACCGAGAATTAGGACATCACTCGGCGGCACACCTGGCACGCCTCCCAACAGCACACCTCGGCCGCCAGTGGCCTTCTGCAAGGCAGAGGCCCCTACCTGGGGCGCCATACGCCCAGCTACCTCTGACATAGGCATCAGAAGCGGCAAGAAACCCTCAGCGTTGGTCACCGTCTCGTACGCGATTGCCGTCACACCGCAGGCGAGCAGCTCGTTGGTCTGAGCGCGGTCTGCGGCAAGATGGAGGTAGGTGAAAAGAACCTGCCCCGGTCCGAGTTTGCTGCGTTCGGTGGCAAGCGGCTCCTTAACCTTCACGATAAGGTCGGCACGTTCAAAGACTTCGGCGGCTTCCCCCACTATCTCCGCGCCTGCCGCGGCATACTCCTCATCGGAGAGCCCTGCACCAAGCCCGGCTCCCCTCTCCACTAAAACCTGATGACCGCGCAGTCTAAGCTCTTGTGCCGTCGCTGGGATCAGACCGACCCGAAACTCGTTGTCTTTGATTTCCTTAGGAACGCCCACCAGCATTGGTTTTATCCGAACCCGTTGCGTTGGCCTTCCGATCCATTGTCGAAATCGGCGCTAACGACGCTTGTATGAAGCCTGCCTTCGGCAAGACACAGGCGCAGGCCAGCCCTGTCAATCGGTCGATCAGTTGTCCCTATGATACCCGCTATGGTTCAAAAGCGAAGTTTACGCATTGTCCCGGTTGCCTGCTTCGCGCTGAAGTGTCATCGGCCGATTGTCCAAATAGTATGGCGTTCTCCTATGATGACGACGTCCCAAGTACGGGTGCGCGAGCAGGATGAATTCCAATGATATAGGTTGACGAAGCAACGCGCTTCGCACGTCGTCTTCGAACCAGGAAGCGCATCGTCATGTCGAACATGGGCAACGTCGAGAACGATGTGTGTTTCCGCAACAACCAGCTTTGTTGCCGCCGGCGGCATCGCCGTTGTTGGCCTTGCGACGTTGCGGCATGTAGATCATCCACGGTCGGTCCTCTTTGCTGCAATGCCGCTCTTGTTTGCATTGCAGCAATTCACTGAAGGCTTCGTGTGGCTTGGCCTCGAAGGCAAGGTCGGGGATCTTACGCTCCAGCATTCGACGTTTCTCTTCATGTTGTACGCGCAAGGGATCTTGCCCTTCCTCATGCCGCTGGCAGTCTTACTGATCGAGCCAAGGGGCCTTAGATTCTACGGTATCCTCATTTGTACGCTGCTCGGCGCAGGACTCAGCGCATATGTGATCTATGCTGTGGTCGGATATCCGAGCACATGCGTCGTTGACCGTCACTCGATCGTCTATCGCAATGAGCTGACCGATAAGTCATGGATCGCGGCTGCGTATGTTGTCGTGACCTGCGGAGCGCTAGTCTTGTCGACTCACCGCGTGGTGGTTTGGTTTGGCCTCCTGAATGTCTTGGGCCTAAGCGTCGTCATAGCCACAAAAGCCTACGCTTTCACCTCGGTATGGTGCCTTTACGCCGCACTCCTCAGCGCAATGCTTTACTGGCAGTTCGCACGTGCTCATATCGACGTCGAGAGCCCGAACAGTTCGCTAGTAGCCACATAAGCTGGATCCGTACACTGGGACGATGGGTGCTACCGAGTTGACTTGACACAAGTCATTCTTAGCGCGGCGTCTTGTTGCCAGACTACTAGAACGCTTCGAGGCTCTCAGGGATCATTTCCTCCGATCGCCTTCAACGAGTCTCAGTCTTGGAGAATTCAACATGTCGCAAAACTGTATTGCCTACATGCCTTTGGCCACAGACCCGGAGGCACCCGCGGACGAGTCTATCCTAGCTACTACAGAGTTCGCGGCGACACTTGATTGGGCGCTGCATGTGACGACATTCGCCGTCGATATCCCCGAAGTGTCGTCGCCGTTAGGCAGCGTCGTCGTCGATTTCCGCGGGCTCGTCCGCGCCGCCGAGGAGAAGAGCGAAGCTGAATGCCTCCGCCTGCAAACCCTGGTCAAAGAAGCCGCCGGATCGCGCCTCAAAGTGGACTTCGCAAGCCGGAAGGTGCCGATGGGTACAGCCGCAGACCGAGCCGCCGTTGAGGCACGCTACTTCGACCTTGTAGTAGTTCCGTGGTCTTCAGAGAACTTCGGGGCGCAGAATATGGCACAGGCCATCGTTTTTGGCTCCGGTCGCCCGACGATCCTGGTGCCGCCCGAGGCTCGTGCTGGCACGCTCGACCACATTGCAGTTGCCTGGGACGAAAGCCGGGTCGCAGCGCGCGCACTTGGCGATGCGCTGCCGCTTCTTGCTAAGGGCGGTCGCGTCTCCGTGTTAACAGTTCAGGGCGATAAACCTCTGACCGGTCCACACCCTGCTGACGCTCTTGCATCATCGCTGGAAAAGCGTGGGGTAAGCGCCTCACCAATCGAGGTTACGCTCGGTAAGAAAAGCATATCTGAGGCGTTACAGGATACTGCACTGTCGGAGCACGCGCAGCTCCTGGCGATGGGAGGCTTCGGTCACTCGCGCATCCGTGACTTTGTGCTTGGCGGCGCAACGAACGGCGTACTCGCCCAACTCAAGCTTCCAACGCTGATTTCGCACTGAATGCCGGGTGCACTTGGATCGTCTTTTGGTTGGTCTTAGGACACCACTGGGCGGGTCACAAGTCACCCGGCGCGCAATCACCATTTGGTTTCAAGTATCCACGGCGCATCGAGAGCTGTATTTGAGGAACCGCCTCAACGGTGTGGCAGCGCTCGTTGCATCCTCAAAGCTTCGATCTGCCGGTCGCGATGGCACTGCGCGCCGTCCTGGGGGCCTGGCTCGGCGGTCGAATCCTAACTCGAATGCGGCCCACGCATCGAGCTGATCGCGGCCTGAATACGCCGCCAGTCTTCGGCTTGCTGTTTGTCGCCCAGCTTGTCGAACTCAGCCGCCTTCTGCGCCGCTTCGGCCTCGGCTTTCGCGCCGTGCGTGCCCAAGAAGCGACGAGCGTAGTCATGGATCTCGTGCATATTCATGGGAGACTATCCTTCTTGCCAACCGCACGTAGTATGCATGGCCAGGCTGCGTCGGCCCTTGATCGGCGTCAACTCAACTGTATCAAGTCGGGTCTTTGATGATTGCGTGTAAGCAGTATGGGGTTTTTTTGAAAGCGGCTGGGACGCATCCTTGATGGTGGAAGTGCTAAGGGATGCCCAAAGGGCTCATCGTGCACGGGTCGAGGCGGCGGCGCCGTATGTCTCTCTGGTGCGCGCCGCGTCAAAATCCACTGCCATGCCGCAGCAGCTTCCGGCTCGTATGCGCGTCGCCACGTACAATGTGCATCGCTGGTCGGGCGCGAGTGGCAGGCAGGTTCCGGACGCCACCCGCACTGGAATCGTGATTTCGGAGCTCAACGCAGATGTCGTGGCCCTTCAAGAGGTGCTCAGACCGTTTGACGCCAAAGACCCCTTAACGGAGCTTGCCGAGGCGCAACACCTCCACGTCGCTTTCGTCGTAACACGCGCACATCGGCGCGGCGAGCTCGGCAACGCGATCTTGTCGCGCTGGCCTATCACCAGCCTGTTTGTGCTGGACCTCTCATTTTCGCGCCTCGAAAGGCGGTCCGCGCTGGCGGCGGAGTTCAAGTTGGGCGACCGCTCGCTGACCGTGGTCGCCACCCACTTGGCGTTGCGCGACCGGACCCGTCAACGCCAAGTACGCACCATTCTCAGCCACCCGCAGCTCCAAGGTCCGGTGGTGCTCATGGGCGACCTAAACGCCTGGCGCCGGTCCAAAGCCACTAGGGCCTTAGAAGCGGCGCTTGGCGTTCACGGCAACCGCCGCTGGCCTGCCTCCTTCCCATCAGTCCGGCCGATCCTGGCATTGGATCGGATTTATTCACGCGGCGCACAGATCGAAACCTTGGAGGTGCACCGAAGTCTTGAGGCCCGAAGAGCTAGCGACCACCTGCCTGTCATTGCCGGACTCAAACTCCCCGTCATGGCGAATCAAACCCTTACGCCATCGTCGTTTTAGCCAGCGACGAGAAAGTGCAACCAGTTCGAAAGGACAGGTCATGCCCCACGAGTTTGCTCGAAGCCGTCACACTCGCCATTGCGCCGCTAGTAACCTAGCGCTTGGAGCGCCTATTGCTGCTTGCGGTTCCGCCAACCGGTGGGTTTGGACAAACATCAATGGCAGAGGAATCACGCAGGAGCTTCTTGTTTTCTGATAACGTTAGTCAATCGACGCGGCCTTCCTTCTGACATGCGGGGAACGAAACGCCTGTGCCTGATGGAGAATCTGTATGGACTTGAGCACACGCTATCTCGGACTTGAGTTGAAGCATCCCATCGTAGCCTCGGCGTCGCCACTGACCCGGGACATAGACGGAATTCGCAAGCTCTTAGACGCGGATGCTGCCGCGATCGTCATGGCGTCGGTTTTTGCAGAGGATATTGTGGCAAATCGCTCCGTCCTCGATGAGAGGTTGGAAACACTACGTTTGGCCTCCAAGCAAAGCAGTGTCCCCATTGTTGCGAGCCTGAACTGCGCAAGGCCTGGCGCTTGGGTAGATTTTGCGACACGACTTCAAGACGCTGGCGCGAGCGCCATCGAGCTAGACCTGTATCGAGTACCTTCCGACATCAATGAGACCGGGCTTTCTGTTGAGCAGAGCTATGTCAGTGTTCTCTGCGCTGTGAAGGAGAAGGTAGAGGTGCCTATCGCCGTCAAGCTCAGTCCGTACTTTAGTTCGCCAGGGAACATGGCGAAGAAACTCGTGGAGACTGGCGCCGACGGCTTGGTGTTGTTCAACCGTTTCTACGGCGGCGATATCGACCTGGATAAGATGGTCATTGAACCTGAGTATCAGCTGAGTACCCCCTATGACATTCGATTGCCCATGATGTGGATCTCGCTTCTATCGGGTCGGCTGCGGGCGTCGCTGGCCGCGACATCGGGTGTATGGACCTACAAAGAGGCGGTCAAATATCTCATGGTCGGAGCGGATGCTGTCGCCACGACATCGTCCTTGCTAAAGGAGGGGCCACACAATCTTGGCCGGATAATCGACGGTCTTCGTGCATGGATGGAGGGCCGCGGCTATGACTCCCTTGACGCGTTCAAGGGAAGATACGCCGCAGCGCATCTTGAGTTCCCGGACGCGTTCATGCGCTCCCATTATAGCGACATACTGACATCTGAGTCGAAGGACCAGTAAAACTGATTGGATGGATTGACCCACACTGCTCCGTATGCGGCTTAGTGTGATGCAGTTAAGCGCGGTGCCGAGACAACCTTAACGCTCAGCAGATTGGTCTTCCGACAGATTGAAGATCAACGATTCTCCTGGATCGAGCTCGGAGCTGTGTTCGCGATAGGCTATGCGAATCGGCGCGGCCACCCCGGTCCGGCTCGAGACTTTTAGGCGAACCTTGCTCACCTCGAAGTCGAGTGTGTGATGGCGATATTGCAGCGTAGCCTGCATCTCGTCGACCTCGTCCGGCAGGCGGGGGTTAAACCTGAGGACTCCGTCGCGCATCTCAATGCCGGTGTAACAACGCTGCATGAGATCTACCGTCCCCGCCATGGCGCCAAGATGGATGCCCTCACTTATGGTGCCATGCTGTAGGTTGTCCACGTCATTGGCGAGTGCTCTCAGAGCTAGCTGCCATGACCTTTCGCGATCGGCGCGCGCTAGAACCCAGGCGTGGGTCATCCAACTCAGGCTCGAACCGTGGGATGTTCGTTCAACGTAATAGTGAATGTTTTTTGGAATCTGATCCGGTGTGAAGGTGTAGCCCAAGCGATTGAATGTTTCTTCAATCTCCTCGCGGCTGAAAAGATAGAATAGCATCAGCACGTCCGCCTGCTTCGAGATCTTGAACCGGTTGAGATCTTCTCCCTCTTTCTCAAGGATACGATCAAGCCGCTGAAGGCTGCCATACCGTTCCCGGTAGCCATCCCAATCAAACTCCTGAAGATCTGCATAGCCTTCAAATTGGCCAATAATGCCATCGTCTTGCAACGGGATGAAAAGGTTGCTGCCAATGTCCCGCCAAAGATCGAAGTCCTCATCCGTCAGACCGAGGCGCTCGCAAAGCCGTCGTCGTTTGGCGGTGGGGATCCGATCGAGCACGTCAAATGCGCGCGCCACGAGCCACGCAACCATTACGTTCGTATACGCATTATTATTGATGCCGCCAGGTGCAGAAGGATTAGCCGTAGGATAGGCCGTGTGAAACTCGTCCGGTCCCATCACACCTTTGATCTCGTAGCGGCCATCTTTCCGGCGTCTTGAAAGGCTCGACCAGAACTGCGCAATCTCAAGAAAGAGTTCCGCTCCGTAGTCGGCAAGGAAGTTGGCGTCGCCGGTAGCCTCGTAGTACTGCCAGACATTATAGCAAATAGCGGCTCCGATATGCCGCTGCCGCCAGGAGACATCGGGGATCCATCGTCCGGACATCGGGTTGAGGTGGATCTGCTGACTCTCCTCGCGCCCGTTGGACCCGCTCTGCCAGGGGAACATGGCTCCTTTGAAGCCAGCTTCGCGCGCCGCGCGGCGTGCCTCGTGAAGCCTTCTATAGCGGTAGAGGAGTAGTGCGCGCGTCACGTCGGGCATGCGCAAATTGATGTACGGAAATATGAAGAGTTCGTCCCACATGATATGGCCGCGATAGGACTCTCCATGCCATCCGCGCGGCGGTACGCCGACATCGGCACCCAAGGCATGGTGCACCGTCTGCAGCAAGTGAAAAACGTGCAGTCTGAGCCGCAGCTGGGCTGCCCCGTTAGAGGTCTTGATCTGAATATCGCACTGTTCCCAGAGCTGCCGCCAAGCGCGGCTGTGCGCATGGACAAGGTCAGCCATCCGATTGGTGCGCTGTACGAGCGCTACCGCTTCCGCTAGGGGCTCCGTGATGGCGTGATCCTTGGAATTGAAGTAGGCGGCGACTTTCTCCACATAAACTGCTTGTCCCTCGCGCGCCTGGAACTGGTAGACCGCGTAAACCGCGTCGGCACCGTTCTCAGCCTGCGCCGGGGTGATCACTTCGCCTTCGATTTCGACAAGGTTGCGCGTCGCCAACGCAATTTCGCGGCGCGACTGCACCATTCGGCTGCGGAGCCATAACACAGACCCCTCAAGCGCACCTCGATCCAGAGTTTCCAAGTGCTGGCCGTTGAGCGCGCCATAACGCGGGACGCCCGCATTAATCACACCACCATCGATGCCGAGTCGCAGCGTCATTGGCCCAGACCAGTTCTCTGGTGTGACGGTCACGGAAAGCGCGGCGAGGTGCTGATTGTCCATAGAGACGATCCGCTTTTCCTCCCAGCGTGTCACCTGACCCTCATCGTTCTGAAAGCGGAATGTCCGCGATAGGATTCCGTTTCGAAGGTCCAGCGTCTGGCGATAGTCGAGGAACGCTATACGGTCCGAATGCGGCGAACCGTCTTTGGCGCCTAGTTGGATGTTAAGAGGCAGCCAGTTCGGTAGATTTACGAGATCCTCGTTCTCGATCCGCTGCCCTGCAATATCCGTCGCAAGGCGGTTGTAACCACCGGACAAGTACGTACCCGGATAGTGCTTGCCATTAGCGCTTACATCAGGCGCGGCTGCGCGTGAAACGATATAGCCGTTTCCGAGCGCACACAGGACCTCACGTGCGCCCTCATTGTCTGCATCGTAGTCTTCGTAGGATAGGACCCAGTTGTTGTTCATCGTCGCCTATCATCGGAATCGAGGAGACACAGATCGAGTACGTCGGTTAGATCGCGGGTCACGAAATTGGCCCCTGCGGCCCGCAAAGCAAGGGCGTGACTGTTCTCATTCGAGGGTTCTCGGTCGATTCCGATGACATACCTGAAGCCCCCCGCCACCGCGGCCTCGACACCGGAAACGGCATCTTCAACGACAATGGCTTTGGCCGGCTGGATGCCGAGCTGTCCAACGGTTTCCAATAGCAAGGCGGGATTGGGCTTGGGTGGAAGCGCAAGCCGGGCCGCGTCGACGCCATCCACCTTAGCGTCGAACAGATCGACAATGCCGGCGCTTCTGAGCGCGCGGTCACAGTTTCGACTGGATGAGAAGATGCCAATCTTTTTGCCCCTCCGCTTCAGCGACCCGATCAAGTCACGCGCGTCCGAGTAGGTTGGAACTTCATTCGCATCAAGCCAAGCCAGATAGCGCTCATTCTTGAGGTTGGCGAGCCCATGTATGGTTTTGGTACCGGTGTCGTTTGGCGCCCCCTCAGGCAATTCTATGTCACGTGAGATGAGAAAACGCCGTATCCCCTCAAGGCGCGGGACGCCGTCCACATGGGTGAAGTAGTCATGAAGGCTAAAAGGCACAAAGGTCTTTTCTGATTGCGTGTGAGTACGAAGAAAGTGATCGAAGACCTCCCGCCACGCAGCGAAGTGCGCGCGCATCGTGCAGGTTACAACCCCATCCAAATCAAAGATCACCGCCTGGATTTCCTGATCATTGCTGCAAGCCATATCGCGATCCAGCCATAAGTAACTAAGCCAACGCAAACCTCAGCTGCAGCGTGTCTGTAGCACGAAGCGGGTCACAGACAAGATGCGAACACCTTAAACTTATCAGGTATGCAGCAACCCCATGATGACGTTGACACGCATCAAATGGGGCCCAATGCTTGCGACGTGGAATGAGGCGACTGGCACTAAAATGCCTTGTCCGATGTCACCGAATTCAAGCGGCTCAGACTTGGTGTCCTTGCATAAGCAGCTGTTGGGCTAGATGACGCTGGGGCGTGGAAGGCGCAGAGACTTCCGGTTCGCCGTCCGCGATCGTGCTATGAGAATACTGGATAAGCGAACTTTCGAACGGCAGTCTTTTGGAACAGGCCAAGATCGTCGAATTTATGTCCCAGGCTGGGGCCTACGACCCTGCTCCTGCGGTCATCGATCGCATCGAGACCCACGCGTCTTTCGTGTTCCTTGCGGGTGAATTTGCGTACAAACTTAAACGCGCCGTGAGGCTTCCGTTTCTCGATTTTTCGACCGTCGAGAAGCGGCATCGGGCATGCCTCAACGAGCTTCGACTGAACACCAGAACGGCGCCCCAGCTTTACTTGGAAGTTGTCCCCGTTGTGGTCGGCGAAAACGGTGATTTGTGTCTGAGGGGCAGCGGTGAGCCAGTCGATTGGGTCCTCGTGATGCGCCGCTTCGATCAGAAGGGCCTTTACGACCGCATGGCTTGCGAAGGCCGACTCAAGATCGAGTCAATGCACCAACTTGCCTCTGAGGTCCACTCTCTTCATTGCGCAGCGGACCGCACACTCACAACCGATCAGGGTATTGTGCCGCTCGAGAAGATCATTTCCGAGCACGAAGACGTCCTGAAGCAGGTGGCTAGCGATGTGTTCCCGCAAGCCTCAGCAGAGGCGCTAGTGCGGCAGACGCGCTCAGCCATCAGCGAGCTCCGTCCGGTCTTGAAGCAACGGGCAAACACTGGCTTCGTTCGCCATTGCCATGGCGACCTCCACCTCGGAAACATCGTCGAGATCAACGGGGAACCACTGCTCTTCGATGCACTCGAGTTCGACGATAGCCTAGCGACGATTGACGTGCTTTATGATCTGAGCTTCCTGCTGATGGATCTTGGCAAGCATCGGCTTGAGACGCACGCCAATGCTGTTCTGAACAGTTATCTAGAACTAAGCGAAACCGCAAACCTCATCGGCCTTGCTACGCTGCCATTTTTCCTCTCTTTGCGCGCTGTGATCAGAGCCAAGATAGCCCTCCTGCGCGCCGAACAGTCTTCACCAGAGCAGGCCGGCGAAGCACACGATGAAGCACGTGTTTTTTTTGACTTCGCACGCCGTTTCCTCGCGCCTACTTCGCCGCAACTAATAGCCGTCGGGGGGCTGTCCGGGAGCGGAAAATCCACCATCGCTCGCGCTATTGCCCATCAGATCGGATCCTTCCCAGGCGCGGTGATCGTGCGCAGCGATGTCGAGCGTAAGCGACTGTTTGGCGTCAACCTGGATGCGAGGTTACCGCAGAGAGCTTATAGACCTGAAGTTTCTGAACTCGTTTATGCGCTGTGCCGGAAGCGCGCCCGCTTCGTCCTGGAAGGCGGGCGATCAGTGATTGTCGATGCCGTTCATGCGAAACCGGAGGAGCGCAAGGCGATCGCCGCCCTCGCTATAGAATGCGACGCTTCGTTCAGAGGGCTTTGGTTCGACCTACCTGCCGATCTCCTACAAGCGCGCGTCGCAAACCGCGTTGACGATGTCTCTGATGCAACTCCCTCAGTAGTACGCGATCAGCTTTCATACGACCTCGGA
>JASJEH010000096.1 GCA_030064755.1 Methyloceanibacter sp.
TTAAGGCCCGCAAGATTGCGGACTTTCGCCACGTGGTTTGTGCCGCTCCGAAGTTCCTGAAGAACTTTGGTTCGGTGCGGCATCCAAGCGATCTGCAAAGCGCGCCTGGCCTCTGTTACGGAAACCTGCCTTACCCGGCCATCTGGACGTTTCGCGGCCCAGACGGAGAGAGTGGCACGGTCACAGTCACACCGCGGTTGGAAGCAACGAATGGCGGCGCTCTACGTGAGGCGGCGATAGCCGGCCACGGATTTCTATGCGAGCCGAGCTTTATTGTTCATGCAGCGGTTGAACAGGGGCTCTTGTGTCCTTTGCTGACCGACTATCGGTGGCACGACATGGCAATTTACGCCGTGTATCCGGCGACGCGACACTTGTCCTCTCGTGTCAGGCGCTTCCTAGACTTCGTGTCAGATCGCTTCGGTTCCAAGCCCTATTGGAACGACTTTCTGGAAGATGCTCCGTCTTGACGTTTTAGCTTGCTGAAGTCCGCTTTGGGTCATGGGTGTGCCCTTGCTTTGTCAACGCGCGCACGAAGAACCGACAACCACTTAGATCTGTGCGTCCAAAGCTGCCATGAGTCGTTGCCCGACATGATGTTCGAAGTCAGCCAAAACCTCATCTGACAGTCCAAGCGTGTTCAGCGCGTCGGTCTGCTGAATGCTGGCTTTGCCGTGCACCAACGCCCAGACGAACAATGCGTCGAGATCGGGTGAGACAGCGCGCGCTGGGGTCTTGGTCTGCTGAATACGAACGATGCAATCGCGCAGAATAGCAAAGGCATGGCGCCCCTCGCGCATCATCCCTGGGTGTTGTTCGGCATCAGGTAGCGGCGTGCCAAACATCAGACGATAGGCTAGCGGATTGTTCCTGGCATAGCTCAGATACGCTTGGCCCAACTCCGCGAGATCCCTGTGCGGGTCCTCGTGGCGTGTGCGCGCATCAAGATGGGACGCAAAATCGTGATAGGCACGCGCGACAACCTCAGCAAGAAGCGCATCACGATTTGCATAGTGCTTGTAGGGCGCCTGATGAGATACACCGAGGCGCCGCGCAACCTCGCGCAGGCTCAAATGCTCAACGCCCCGCTCTTCGATGATGCTCAGAGCTTCGGTCACGCAGTCTTCGCGAAGATCACGCGAGGACCGCGCCGCTTGCACCATACTTAGCCTCCAGTCATCCCCGCCATAACACGAGTCATCATCCACGTCCGGCCGCGTCTCGGCAATAGGGCGAGTGAAGTCTCCAGTGCCCATGCAAGGAAGCCAGGGCGCACTGTGACGCGGCGCCCAAGCGCCCGTAGCGTACCCTTCGCGACTTCCTCGGGGGTTTGCGCCATGGAGAGCGTCATGCCCGCGCGCTTGTCGAAACCGCTGCGCACCGGTCCAGGCGCCGATGCAACAACGTCGACGCCGTACGGGCTCAGCTCAACAGCGAGCCCCTCGGCAAAACTCTGTACGTAGGCTTTCGTCGCTGAATAGTTCGTCGCGCGCGGCACACCCTGAAATGCCACAAGAGAGCTCATCAGCACAATGCCGCCGCGCCCGCGTTCTACGAGGCGCCGCGCAAAGACATGGACCAATGCCGCGATGGCCCCGCAGTTGACCGCAATCATGTCAAGCTCTGTATCGACGTCCCCTTCAACGAATGGACCGGACGTTCCGAAACCGGCGGCTGCCACAAGCAAGCCGACGTCTAGATCTTTTGTCTTGGCTTCGACGGAGCGCGTTCCCTCGTTGCTACCGAGGTCGGCATCTATGATACGAGTCTCGGTCCCGTATTGAGCGCCGAGCTCTTCTGCGAACTCCGACAGTATCGCTTTGCGACGTGCTACGAGCACCAAGGAGAAGCCTTCGGCGGCAAGCTCTGTGGCAATCGCCCGCCCGATGCCATCGGATGCACCAGTGATGACGGCCCATGGTCCGTAGCGATCCAATCGGTTTGCCTGGTGTTCGGGCGAAGCTCTATTCGCATCAGGTTCATTATTGAGCATGGGAGACCTCGGGCATGAGTTGACGGTGTCAACCATAGTGAGCACGTGTGGTAGACGCTGTCAACCTTGGCCCCGCGAATTGCTCGTTGTCTTGAGAAGCACACCAGCGAAGCTGCGCTTGCTCGGTCACGAGATCGCTTGGCTGGCCAGAGCAAGCCGACCCTCGCCAGAGCGGGAAAGGTTCTTGCGGATATCCGCCTTGGGTCATTAAGCCCCTGGTGCATCGGCGAGGGCACGTCTGGTTTAGGCCCTTAATTCGACATGCTCCGCCTCACGATTGAGGTCCGCTGAGTGCCCAGAGCCTACATTTCCCAGTTGGAAGAGCTGCCTTTCGATCGGTCGTGGAGGTGCGCCGGCGATGGTGGCAATCGCCTCAGAGCCAAACCTATCAAAGAACTTTGCGAAGGCGTTCAATGGCGCATTCGATATCGTGCTGCGGCAGAGATGAGTACCCGAGGACAAGTGTATCGTTCCGTGGGGACTCGTAGAAATCGTGAGCCCCGCCGCTGTGCAGCGCATAGACGCCGACGCCCTTTTGGCGTGCGCGTCGCTCGATCTCGCTTGCCGGTGGCGCATCACTGGGTAGACGCCAAGCGACATGTAGGCCGCTATCCGAGCCCGTTAGGTCTACGGCGCCGAAGTGGTAGTCAAGACACTCGGTCAGACAGTCCCGACGAGCCATGTAGGTTTTCCGCAAACGACGCAAATGGCGGTCATAGAGCCCATCTTCGATAAAGTCCGCAAGCACGGCTTGATCCAACCAGGGCTGTCCTTGGCTCATCTGCGACTTAACGATGCGTGCGAGGTCCGCGTGGTCCTCAGGCACGACAGTGAAGCCGAGACGTAGCCCCGCGCCTAGCGACTTTGAGAAGCTACCCAGATAGAAGACGCGCTTACCGCCGTCCAGCCCTGCAAGTGCTGTCAGGGGGCGGCCCTCGTAACGAAAGTCGCTATCGTAGTCGTCTTCGATAATGACGCTGTTCGTCTCTTCCGCCCAACGCAACAGCGAGATGCGCCGGTCTAGAGATAAGGTTGCGCCCGTTGGGTACTGGTGAGAGGGCGTTACGAAGAGTACGCCACTACGATCTTTCGGGAGCTTCTCTGCCACGATCCCATTCTTGTCGACGGGTATCGGACACAACTCAGCGCCTATGCTCTGGAAAAGGTAGGCGGCTCCTTGGTAGCACGGGTTCTCAATAAAGACTGGGTGCTCCGCATTGAGAAGCCGGCAAATCAAATTCAGCCCATCCTGGGAACCGTTCGTGATTACCACCTGCGCGGGCGCGACTGACATGCCACGCGAACGACCCAGCAGTCCCGCAATCGCGACGCGCAGCTCACTAAGCCCCGCCGGGTCACCGTACTCGGTGAGGCTCGAGCTCGAGGTGGACAGCTTGCGCAGCATGATCTGGCGCCACGAGCGGAGTGGAAATGTGCTCGGGTCCGAACGGCCAACCCAAAAGTCGAACTCTGGTCGACCCTGATCGATTTGGCCTACGCCGGGAGCAAAACCGGAGTAGCACAACAAAGGCGATCGCATCTCTTTTTGAGGGAGCGCGATGTCGTCCGTACCGTTGCTCGAAGATCGGACCTCTGGGTCAAGAAGGTCGTCCGGTAAGTCGCTGCTCACATAGGTGCCAGATCGGCCGTGCACCTCGATAAAGCCCTCGTCGTTGAGACGGTCATAGGCCAGCGTCACAGTGTTGCGTGCGATTTTGAGCCGGTCAGACAGTTCACGCGTCGACGGTAGAGGCATCCCCGGTTTCAGGCGGCCGCATAGAATGAGCCGCCGGATCTGCTCGAAAACCTGCGTCTGAAGCGTTAGTCCCGAGCTTTTGTCAAGCAGGAGCCAAAGGTCCAAAGCGCGCCTCCCACCTTGTTACGTTCTGGTTTGACCCGTGAAGTAGTGGCACCACAAAACTCCGCCGAGAGACTAAAGTCATGAATCCAGAGTGTCGCGTTCAGGTTTGTTTTTCAATGCCGCGAAAGCGCTTCATGTACTCGCGCACAAGTGGGGCGAAAAAGAGCGATCTATCTACAGATTTCCGAGTAAATTCTGAGCCATTGCCCAATCTTTAGGCAAGGTTGGCGCTGTGGTGAAAATTTCAACTGAATTGGCGCTGGACCTATCCGAATTGGCTACGGTGGCACTGTGCTCGCACCAGCCCAGTTCCTAGCATGCCCTATGCGCCTGAGGTGCGCGCTGAGACGTGGCACCTAAACAGGCTGGGCACTGACCAGAAAATCAGGAGGTCGCGAATGTCCACTCATGTCAGTGAGACAAAGATTGTCCGAGGGGCCTGTCCGCAAGACTGCCCCGACACGTGTGCTTTTCTCTATCATGTCGAGGACGGCAAGCTCGTCGAGGTGACCGGCGATCCCGATCATCCGATGACCCGGGGCGGCCTCTGTGTGAAGCTCAAGAACTTCGCCGAGCATCACTACAACCCCGATCGGCTTCTCCATCCAATGAAGCGCGTCGGCCCGAAAGGATCTGGGCAGTATGAGCGCATCTCGTGGGACGAGGCGCTCGAAACAATCCGGTCAAAATGGACGAAGATAATCGAAGAGTACGGCTCGAAGGCGATTATGCCCCACGCCTATCTCGGCCATCAGGGCACGCTCAACGGACTGACTTCGGGTGATGCCTTCTTCAACCGCTTGGGCTCGACTATCGCCGAGAAAACATACTGCGAGTCTGGCTCATCAACCGCATGGATCATGACCGTCGGGCCGACCGGGGGTTTGGACGTCGAAAGCCTCGCCTACTCCAAGTACATCATTGTGTGGGGCATGAATATGCTCAACACCAACCTGCACGCCTGGCCCTTCATTCTCGAAGCACGGGAGAAAGGCGCCAAGGTCGTGGTGATCGACCCCGTTCGGACGCGCACGGCGAAGCAGGCCGACTGGCATATCCCGATCAAGCCAGGCACCGACGGTGCGCTCGCACTCGGCATGATGAATGTCATCATCGGCGAGAAGATTTACGACGAGGACTACGTCGCCAAATACACGCTCGGCTTCGATGAGCTCGCGGCGAGAGCCGCCGAGTTCCCGCCTGAAAGGGTTTCCGAGATCACCGGCATTCCGGCCGAGGACATTCGGACGCTGGCCCGCGAATATGCCACGACGCAACCCTCCGCTATCCGTCAGGGAGTTGCCGTGGAGCGGAGCCCCGGCGGCGGCGATGCTATTCGCCTGATCACGATGTTGCCAGCCTTGACCGGCGCATGGCGGCATGTTGGCGGCGGCACTGTCGAGATGCCGATTTGGGAGTTCCCCTTCAACTTCGACTTTATGTGCCGGCCCGATTGGATCAGGTCCGATGCTCGGGTCGTCAACGAGCTGGATCTGGGTGCGGCTCTGACGGGAGCGTTGGAACTCGACCCACCGATCAAGTCGCTGTTCGTCTACAACTCCAACCCGGTGTCCCAGGCGCCCAACGCAAGTCAGATCGTCGAGGGGTTGAAGCGCGAAGACCTGTTCACGGTAACGAGCGAACTCTTCCTCACCGACACGGCGAAGTACTCGGATATCGTACTGCCCGCTGCGATGCAGGGCGAGCAGTACGACCTCATGGTGACGTGGGGTCATCTCTACGTGATGCTCAACCAGCCGGCGATCGATCCGCCTGGAGAATGTGTGTCGAACGTGGAACTGTTCCGCAGGCTCGCTGAGACTATGGGCTTCAACGACGAGCACTTCCGTTTGAGCGAAGACGAGATGCTCATGGGCAGCTACGACTGGAGCGCGCCCGCGATGGAAGGCATTACCTTGGAGAAACTCAAAGAGCGCGGCTGGATGCGGCTCAATGTCGGAATGCCGGACGAGCGTGCACCACACGCCGAAGGGGAATTCAAGACGCCGTCCGGGAAATGCGAGTTTGCCTCCAGCGCGGCGGCGAACGGCGATTTTGTGGTCGGCGTTTGGCGGTCCGGTTATGAGGGCAGCCAGCCCGGTACACCCGTCGATGCGGTGCCGAACTACATCCCTCCGGAAGAGTCTCCAGAGGTGAACCCGGAGCTCGGCGAACGCTTCCCGCTCAATCTCCTGTCGCCGAAGCCGCACGCGTTCCTCAATACGCAGTACGGCAACGAGAAGACGCAGCAGTTGAGGCAGGGCGAGCAGATGATCGTCATCAACCCGGACGACGCGTCCTCGCGCGGTATATCGTCAGGCAGCTACGTTCATGTGTTCAATGATCGCGGCTCATTCGAGGCGGTCGCGCAAGTCAGCGATGACGTGCTCGCGGGCATGATCGTGACGAATGTCGGACACTGGCCGGGTCTCAACCGGACAGGAACCGCTGTGAACTCCACGACGGCGCCCCGCCACGCAAATCTCGGCCAAGCCGGGGCATACTCTGACAACCTCGTGGAAGTACGGGCGGCCTGAGCAGGCGTACCGGGAAAGCGTATCCGTGCTGCGGTATCGATGGGACCTCCGGGTCCCATCGATATCGGCTAAGTTGGCTAACACGCCTCGGTCATCGTGGGAGAACGCGTTGCCGCATATCGTCACAGACAACTGCCAAGGCTGCCGGTTTACCGACTGCGTGACGCATTGTCCCGTGGAATGCTTCCATGGCGACGACGAGCGGCTCTATATCGATCCCGAAGTCTGCATCGACTGCAGCGCCTGCATCCCGGCATGCCCAGTCCAAGCAATCCATGACGTTATCGATATGCCGGACGAGTATCTGCCATGGGTCGAGATCAATGCCGAGAAGGCGCAGATCTTGCCGGTCGTGAAGACGAAGCAGGATCCGTTGCCCACATCCGAAGCGCGGCGCGAAGAGTTGGGATTTTGAGCTAGTTCGCCATGGAGTTCGCTCAATGACCTTGGGGGCCGACCACGACGAGCCGGTTCACGTCGCTGTTGTCGGAAGTGGACCAAGCGGATTCTATGCCGCTGAGGCTTTACTGCGGTCAGAGTGGAACACCCGGGTCACTATGATCGAGCGGCTTCCGACGCCTTACGGATTGGTGCGCAGTGGTGTTGCCCCCGACCACCAAACGCTGAAGTCGGTGATTCTGGTTTACGACCGGATCGCCCGGAGCGAGGGCTTTCACTATGTGGGCAACGTCGCCGTCGGACGCGACATTTCGATCAGCGAGCTCCGAGCCAACTTTCATGCCGTGATCCTTGCCTACGGCGCTCAGACGGACCGGCGCATGGGCATCCCGGGCGAGGACATCGCCGGAAGCTACACTGCAACGGAATTCGTGGGATGGTACAATGGGCACCCCGACTACCGTGACCTCGATTTCGATCTCAGCAGCCCCGTCGCGGTCATCATCGGCCAAGGGAACGTCGCCGCTGACGTTTGCCGCATCCTCGCCAAGCCCATCGACGATTTGCGCCACAGCGACATCGCCGATCACGCGCTTGAGATTCTAGCGGAAAGCAAGATCGAGGAAATCCACGTCGTTGGGCGGCGCGGGCCGGCGCAAGCCAAGTTTACGGCAAAGGAACTCCGCGAGCTCGGCGAGATTCCGAACTGTATTGCCGAAGTTCACCCGGACGATTGCGCACTGAATGAAGCCAGCGCGGCGGAGATTGCTGATCGCGCAAATGCCGGTGCGCTCAAAAACATGAAACTTTTTCGCGAGTTCGCAGAGCACACAAAAAGCAGCAACACTGGGTCTACAAAAGGACTGCGCCGCATCCGTTTCCATTTCCGCCTCAGCCCAAAGGCAATCATCGGTAATGAGCGGGTGGAAAGGGTCGCCTTTTTTCGCAACCGGCTCCACGGGCCGGCTTTCGCGCAAATCGCCCACCCGACCAGTGGTGTCGAGGAGATCGATTGCGGGCTCGTCTTTCGCAGCATCGGCTACCGCGGCGCTTCGCTTCCGGGCGTTCCGTTCGACGAAGCGCGTGGCGTTATCCCAAACGAGGCCGGGCGCGTCATCGACCGCGGAGCTTATGCGCACGGTTTGTTCGTAACCGGATGGATCAAGCGGGGACCGCAAGGCATCATTGGTACCAATCGCGCCGACAGTCTCGAGACCGTCGAGAGTTTGATAGCCGACTTACCCGCGCTCACGCGGGCGCGAAAACCCGGCTTCAAAGGCCTGATCGCACTCATCGAGGACCGCGACGTCAGGCCGGTCGACCTCGCAGAATGGCTCGTGATCGACGAAACGGAAACCGCGCGTGGCCGTGCGAAGGACAAGCCGCGTGAGAAGATCACGCGGGTCGAGGAGATGCTGGCGTTGCTCTCGCAGCGACCGCAACGTCCCCACGTAAAGCAATGAAGTGATGTGATTGAGGGCTAACGAAGTGAGCAATGCTGCAGATTTGGTAGACGGTTTTGGCCGCCACATCACCTATTTGCGAGTCTCGGTTACGGACAGGTGCAACTTCCGTTGCACCTACTGCATGGCCGAGCACATGACCTTCCTGCCAAGGAAGGAGCTTTTGACTCTCGGAGAACTGGACAGGGTCTGTTCCGCCTTCATACGCCGAGGCGTGCGCAAACTGCGTATTACCGGCGGCGAGCCTCTTGTACGCAAGAACATCTTGACGCTGTTTCAAAGCCTGTCACGCCATTTGCGCAACGGCGCCCTCGATGAGCTGACTCTCACCACAAACGGAAGCAAGCTCGGTGACTACGCTGAAGAGCTGGCTTCATGCGGCGTGAAGCGTGTCAACGTCTCCATCGACAGTCTGAATCCAAAACTGTTCAAGACCATCACCCGCGGCGGCAATCTAGATGTGGTTCTCGACGGCATTGCCAAGGCCGAGGCCGCGGGCATGAAGGTGAAAATCAATACCGTGGTTCTCAAAAACACAAATGATGGCGAGATCGAAGACCTCATCCGTTTTGCACATAGCCGTGGTCGCGACCTGACGCTGATTGAAGTCATGCCTATGGGCGAGATCGAAGAGGATCGCGTCGATCAATACATGCCGCTGTCGGACGTCCGCGCACGCCTCGCCGATCGCTTCACGCTGAAAGACATCCCCGACCGCACAGGCGGCCCGGCGCGTTACGTTCATGTCGCCGAAAGCGGCGGCCGTCTGGGATTTATCACGCCTTTGACCCATAACTTCTGCGAGTCGTGCAACCGGGTCCGTCTGACCTGCACCGGAACGCTCTACATGTGCCTCGGCCAGGATGACGCGGTAGATTTGCGCACGCCCATTCGAGAGAGTGACGATGACGAGCATCTGGATTCAGCGATTCGTGCTGCAATTGCCAAAAAACCGAAAGGGCACGATTTCCTCATCGAACGGCAGACCACTACGCCGTCGGTTCTCCGGCATATGAGCTTGACCGGCGGATGAGATCGAAGATCTCATCTTTGCGTCAGCGCAATGCAAGTACCTGGTTGGCCCTGTCTGACCCTTTATGCCAAGGCTCGACACCTCAAGGCTCGACATCTCAAGACTCGATACCTCACGATCAAGTAACTTGACCTCTCGCAGATCAGTCACATAATTCAGTTCATAATGCGCCGTCTCAAGACCATTTTTGTTGCCTTTCTGACGTTCGCGGTAGCCACGCTGCCAGCGGCGGGAGCTTTTGGACCTCTGGCCATGGCAAATGCCTCCGATGAGGCAGTCAACGTGCACTGTGCGGAGCACCACCAGTCAGCCCATGCCGAAGATGAACAGCAAGGCAAACATGAAAGTGGCAAGGATGCAGGGCGCGCAATGGGTCATTGCACCGATGACGGCTGTTGCGGCCAGTGCTTGTGCATCGGGATGACGGCGGTTCTGGAGCGTAATTCGAAGATGCGTGCATCGCGTTTGCCGTTGCCCTCAGATGCTCGCGCTAAGCTTGACCTAATTGGGCTGACTTACGTCCCCCAACCGCCGCCTCCACGCGTCTAATCCTCAAGCAATAGAACGCCGTTCAGCGTGAGCGCTCGCTCGCGCTTCACGGCGCGTGAGTATTGCCCCTGCCGACTTCGGCAGAGGTTCATGCAACGAGGAATCGGAGGCGCGAGCAATGAAGCGTCTGGCAAATTCGGCCTTTCTGGCCATCGGCATAGCTGCTGGAGCTGCTGGGACCTATGCACTCTTCAATTGGCTAGACCCCATGGCAAAGCAAACCGCAGAACACGGTGCGCACGCTGAGCATGTTGGTCACGCAGATGCGGACAGCATCAAGAACGAACGGAAAATTCTCTACTATCGCAATCCAATGGGCCTTCCTGACACCTCTCCGGTGCCCAAGAAGGACTCCATGGGCATGGACTACATTCCGGTCTACGCGGAAGACGCTGACGAAGCCAGCACAGTTAGGGTTAGCCCCGGCAAGCTGCAACGTAGCGGCGTCAAGACCGAGACTGCCGGCAAGAAGGCGATTTCCCGTGCCGTCCGCGCACCGGGTATCGCTGAGCACGACGAAGCTGCTCTGACCAGCATCACGGTCCGGTCCGACGGCTACGTTGAGGATCTCTTCGTCGACAAGACCGGGCAATCTGTGAAGCAAGGGGAGGCTCTGTTCCGCTTTTACAGCCCCCAAGTTCAACTTGCGCAGGCCGATCTTCTGGTGGCCCTCCGCGCGAGGGGCAGAGCTGGCCGCGACATCGAGGGCGCACTACAGAAGTTGCGAAATCTCGGCGTGCCGGAGACGCGTATTCAAGAGGTCCGTGAGACACGGGAAAACCCACGCACGCTCGACTGGCCCTCGCCAACGACGGGCGACGTGACATCCAAGAGCGTGATCAACGGCCAGTTCGTAGAGGCAGGCGATGAACTGTTTCGCATTGCCGATCACACACGCATGTGGGTTATCGCGGAGGTGGCCGAGGCCGACATTGGAGACATTGCTGTCGGCACACCTGCAAAGGTCACGTTTCGCGCTTTTCCCAACGCGCCTCGCGAAGCGAAGGTTAGCTTCATCTATCCCGAAATGCGGAAGCTTGAAACGCGGACGATCCCGGTCCGCATCGAGCTTAACAACGAGGACGGTCACATCAGACCGGGAATGTATGCGGACGTCGTTTTTCGTCCTGGGGCCAATGCAAAGCCGATCACGGCCGTTCCTGCTGATGCGGTGATCGACAGCGGCACGCGCAAGGTTGTGCTCATCGCTAAAGGGGATGGGCGCTTCGAGCCGCGCCCGGTGAAGCTTGGCCGTCGAGGCGACGGCTACGTCGCAGTACTGCAAGGCGTAGAGGAAGGCGATGAAGTCGTCACCTCGGCAACGTTCCTCATCGATTCCGAGAGCAATCTGAAGGCGGCGCTGCAGAGCCTTGAGCATCAGGATGATGCGCCATGATCGCGAGCATCATCCGCTGGTCGGCTCGCAACGTGGTTCTTGTCGGCATAGCAACGCTGATCGTGACGATGATCGGCATTTACGCTGTCAAGCAAGTGCCACTCGATGCCATCCCCGATCTCTCAGACGTGCAGGTGATCGTCTATACCGAGTATCCTGGTCAGGCGCCGCAGGTCGTCGAAGACCAGGTTACCTATCCGCTCACCACAGCAATGCTCACAGTGCCGCGCGCGCGAGCCGTGCGGGGCTTCTCCTACTTCGGAGTCTCATTTGTCTATGTGATCTTCGAAGATGGCACCGACATCTATTGGGCGCGTACGCGTGTGCTCGAGCATTTGAGCGCCACGGCCAAGGATCTTCCGACTAGCGTTACGCCCGAGCTTGGCCCAGACGCGACAGGCGTGGGCTGGGTGTATCAGTACGTGCTGCGCGGCGAGGACCAAAGCCTTGCCGAGGCGCGCACGCTCCAGGATTGGTATGTGCGTTTCGGATTGGCCAAAGCTCAGGGCGTGGCCGAGGTGGCAAGCGTCGGCGGTTTCGTCAAGCAGTACAGCGTTGTCGTTGATCCCCGCCGCCTACAGGCGCTGGGCATTCCCCTTTCGAAAGTCCGTGATGTCATCCGCGAGAGCAATATGGACGTGGGCGGGCGAACGATTGAGCTTTCGGAGCGCGAGTACATGGTGCGTGGCCGCGGTTACATCACAAGCCTTAGCGACCTTGAAGAGATTGTCGTCAAGAGTGACGCGGGCGTACCGGTTCTGTTGAGGGATGTCGCGCGCGTCGAATTGGTTCCAGACGAGCGTAGAGGGCTGGCCGAGCTGAACGGTGAAGGAGAAGTGGTCTCAGGTATTGTTGTTCAGCGATTTGGCGAGAACGCGCTGTCGGTAATCCAAAACGCGAAGGATCAACTCGCGGAGATCGCGCCAAGCCTGCCTGAAGGTGTCAGCGTAGAGACCGTCTACGACCGGTCAGATCTCATTTACCGCGCCATCGATACCTTGAAGCGGACGTTGGTCGAGGAGAGCCTTATCGTCGCATTGGTCTGTGTCGTCTTCCTTTTGCATGCGAGAAGCGCGCTGGTCGCCATTGTCACGCTGCCGCTCGGCATCCTCATCGCTTTCATCTGCATGTGGGCTTTGGGCCTGTCGTCCAACATCATGAGTCTAGGCGGGATCGCTATTGCCATCGGCACAATGGTCGACGCGGCAATCGTGATGATAGAGAACGCACACAAGCGCCTCGAACACTCACCTTCAGCGAAGTCACGCAGCGACGTGATCATCGAGGCGGCCGTGGAAGTCGGACCGGCTCTGTTCTTCAGTCTTCTGATTATTACCGTCTCGTTTCTACCAATCTTTACCCTCGAAGCACAGGAAGGACGGCTGTTTAAGCCGCTGGCCTACACCAAAACCTTTGCTATGGGCGCGGCTGCGCTGCTTTCGATTTTTGTTGTGCCAGCGCTGATGGTTCTGTTCATCCGCGGGCACATCATGCCGGAGCAGAAGAACCCGCTAAACCGGTTCCTGACCTGGATCTATCGTCCGGTAATTGCGCTGGCTCTCAAGTTTAAGGCGGCCACTATTCTGATCGCTCTCTTGGTGCTTGCCGCGAGTTTGTGGCCTGCGTCCAAGATCGGCAGCGAGTTCATGCCAAACCTCAACGAAGGAACGTTGTTCTATATGCCGACGACCTTGCCAGGCATTTCAGTGACCGAGGCGAGTGAGCTGCTGCAAACGCAGAACAAGATCATAAAGAGCTTCCCTGAAGTGGCGTCCGTAATTGGCAAGGCTGGCCGCGCTTCGACTGCGACGGACCCAGCGCCGATGAGCATGTTCGAGACGGTCATAAACCTCAAACCAGAGAGTGAATGGCGCGAGGGGATGACTATCGACGGCCTAATCGCCGAGATGGATGAAGCTCTGCAATTTCCCGGCGTTTCCAACTCCTGGACGATGCCCATCAAAGCACGCACCGACATGCTGTCGACGGGTATACGCACGCCAGTCGGCATCAAGGTCATCGGCCGCGATCTCGCTGAAATGGAAAAACTGGCGCGTGAGATCGAGGCCGCTGTGCGGACCGTGCCGGGCACAACCAGTGCCTATGCCGAGCGTGCGACGGGCGGTTACTACCTCAACATCGATCCCGATCGCACGCAGCTTGCCCGTTACGGGCTCATGGTTGCCGATGTGCAGCGTGTGATTGCTACCGCACTCGGGGCTGAAGCAATAACAACCACTGTGGAAGGCAGGGAGCGCTACAACGTGGCCGTCCGCTATCCGCGTGACTACCGTGACAATCCACAAGCTATCGCCGACGACGTGCTCATCCCGACCCCTGCCGGTGGCACCGTGCCCTTGAGCGAGGTGGCATCGGTCAGCTTAGCGCAGGGGCCGTCCATGATCCGCACGGAGAACGCTCAGCTCGCGCTCTACATATTCGTGGACTTTAGGGACCGCGACATCGGCAACTACATTGCGGACGCGCAAAAGGCCGTTTCTGAGAATGTCGACTTCCCGACGGGCTACTATGTGACCTGGAGTGGCCAGTTCGAGTATCTGGAGCGCGCAAAGGCCAAACTTCAAATCGTCATACCGGTGACGGTGCTCATCATATTCGTACTGCTCTATCTCAACTTTGGGCGGCTGACGGAGACGCTCATCGTAATGCTGTCGGTGCCGTTCGCGGCGGTCGGGGGCTTGTGGCTTATGTGGTGGCTCGACTTCAACTTCTCGGTCGCCGCCATTACGGGCTTTATTGCGCTGGCTGGCGTTGCCGCCGAGACCGGTGTCGTCATGCTGATCTATCTCGAAAACGCTCTGAAGGCACGAACGCGCAAGAGGAAGGACCGCACCTTCGATGCCGCAGATCTTTACGCTGCGATCATGGAGGGGGCGGTTGGGCGCGTGCGACCCAAGATCATGACCGTGACCGCGATCATTGCAGGGCTCTTGCCCATCATGTGGGCGCATGGCACAGGCGCGGAGGTGATGCAGCGCATTGCCGTGCCGATGATCGGTGGCATGGTGTCGTCGACAGTGCTGACGCTCGTCGTGATCCCGGTCATCTATGCTTTGGCCAAAGGCATTGGCCTGCACCGTCGCGCGCAACCGGCAGACCGGCCGGATCAGGCTCTGTCGCAGCAGCTCTGAAGCACGGGTTCGAGCCGAAGCGCCAAAATGCCCCATAGCCGGTCGGCATCTCCGCTTTAGGTCATTAGACGACATGAGAGCGCGAAAAGTCGGCAGGCAGCGTCTAAGAGGCAAAATGGGTGAAAAAGTTACACGCAGCCGCCCAAAAAAGTTGCAACCTTTTCCCGAGACCGTAGCTAAGTCATTGATTTTACTGGCAGCCCGTAGGGGAATCGAACCCCTGTTTCCGCCGTGAGAGGGCGGCGTCCTAGACCTCTAGACGAACGGGCCACGGTACGCGGCTTTTGTGCGCAGCCTTCGCGCGAACGAGAAGCTATAATTCCGGCCCCCGGTACGATCAAGGTCTATTGCGACGTCTACTGCACTGGGGCCGGCTCGATTTTGAGACGGGATACAACCCTGCCCGAGTTGAGGTCCACAATCACGATCTCGGCGGCGTCCCGCGACCGCACGTGAAGCGCCAGCCTGTGCCCGTCGAGCGACATGGAGACCACATTCGCATTGCGGGGGATGTCCAACGCATGGGGTGCGCCGGGCTTGGTGGGCTCCAAGGCAATCGGGTCGGGCGCGGCGACAGTGGCCGGTGCGGGAGTAGATGAGATAGGCGTGGACGGCTTGTTGCCGATCTTCGAGGCTTGATAGATCATGCCCACGATCAAGGCTGCGAGCCCGGCCAGCAGCATGATGCCCATAACCACTACCGCGACCTTGAGCATACCGACCTGGCGCGGTGTTAAGACCGTGCCTTCGATGGGCGTATCCTCGGAAGCCAAATTCTCTGGGTCGACCGGCTTTGTCATCCTATGACAGACTCCGATTAGTGCCGCGCACGACAATGATTGAGACAGAAACCCTGACCGATCTGGATGCCTCGATGGAGCTCGACACCATAGAGACGGAGTCCAGCTGCTTGACCGCCGAGGTTAACGCGGCCCAGGCTGGTCAGCGGCTCGACCGGTTCCTGAGCGAAGCGCTTCCCGATGTGAGCCGCACCCGCATTCAGTCATTGATCCGCGAAGGTCACGTGCGGATCACGGATGACCCCTCAAGCGGCGGGACCATAGAGGACGTGAAATACCGGGTCAAACCAGGCGAGTGTTTCGAAGTCACTGTGCCCCCGGCCACCGACCCGGAGTTGAAGCCGCAAGACATCCCTCTCAATGTTATCTACGAAGACGACGATTTGATCGTCATCGACAAGCCCGCCGGGCTTGTTGTCCATCCGGGCGCCGGCCAGCCGGACGGTACGCTCGTGAATGCGCTTCTTGCCCATTGCGGCACGAGCCTCTCAGGCATTGGCGGTGTGGCGCGACCTGGCATCGTCCACCGGCTCGACAAGGATACGAGCGGGCTCATGGTCGTGGCGAAAAACGACCAGACCCATCGCGCACTTGCCGAGCAATTCGCAGACCACGGACGAACCGGCGAGATGAGGCGGGGCTACCTGGCGCTGGTCTGGGGGGCGCCCTCTCTGCCCCATGGGCGGATCGAGGCCCCGATCGGCCGCCACCCCGCAAGCCGCACCAAGATGGCAGTCGTGCCGAAAGACAAGGGCCGCTTCGCCGCCACGCAGTGGCGCCTCGTGGAAAGCTACGGGGGCAAAGGCAAAGACGCCGTCGCATCGCTGATCGAGTGCAGGCTGGAAACGGGGCGCACCCATCAAGTGCGTGTCCACATGGCGCACTATGGGCATCCGCTCGTGGGCGATCCGCTCTACGGTCTCGGCTTCAAATCGAAGCTCAAGACGATACCCGAAAGCCTGGCAGGTGCGATTTCATCGCTCGACCGTCAGGCGCTACATGCGGCGCATCTAGCCTTCGTGCACCCAGCAAGCGGGACATTACTGGAATTTAACAGCGAACTCCCTGACGATCTCACCGAGATTGTGCGACAATTCAATCAACTGTGATGATACGTCCCCCTTTCGTACACGTTTGAAACGTCCTATAGACAGGTGCGTTGGGGGACGTTCTAGAAGGGAAGATGTGGGGACCTGCGTGTCTTCGCAGGAGACGGGTTCCGGGAAGAAAGCCATGGCCTCCAAGAGTTTACCGAGCGTCAGTGCGCATGGCGGACTGACACGCTATCTCGAAGAAATCAGACAGTTTCCGATGCTGGAGCCGCAGCAGGAATACATGCTCGCCAAGAGCTGGCGCGAACATGACGATCGCGATGCGGCCCATGAGCTCGTGACTTCTCATTTGCGTCTCGTAGCGCGTATCGCCATGGGCTATCGCGGATACGGCTTGCCGATCGGCGAAGTGATCTCTGAGGGCAATGTCGGTTTGATGCAGGCGGTTAAGCGGTTCGATCCCGACAAGGGCTTTCGCTTGGCGACCTATGCCATGTGGTGGATCCGCGCGGCAATCCAGGAGTACATCCTGCGTTCGTGGAGCCTCGTGAAGATGGGCACCACCGCGGCGCAGAAGAAACTGTTTTTCAATCTCCGCAAGATCAAGGGCCAGCTAAAAGCGCTTGAGGAAGGCGATCTACGCCCCGATCAAGTGAAGCAGATCGCAACGCGGCTCGGCGTCAGCGAGGACGATGTCGTGTCGATGAACCGCCGGCTCGGCGGTGACTCGTCGCTTAATGCACCCGTGCGGAACGACGCGGAAAGCGGCGAGTGGATGGATTGGCTGGTCGACGACACGGCCATCGATCAGGAAACCGCGTTGGCCGAGTCCGAGGAGCAAGAACAGCGCCGTGGCATGCTGCATGACGCACTGAAGGACTTGAACGAGCGGGAGCGCCGGGTTTTCGAGGCACGTCGCCTGTCGGAAGACCCGCTAACCCTGGAGCAGCTCTCCACGGAGTTCGGCGTCAGTCGCGAGCGCATACGGCAGATCGAGGTGCGTGCCTTCGAAAAGGTACAGAAGGCCGTGCAGAAGGCGGCAGCGGTAGCCGAGAAGCCGGAGCTGGAACCAGCCGGCTAGCCCCGCGCGCCATCCCCCAAGTGCTGGACGCGAATCGCCCTGCCCGCTAATGATCGGAGCGGAAGATGAGGGGCGGCGCGTGAACATTCTTGAATCCGGCGGTGTGGAGATTGCCTATCTCGACGAGGGCGAGGGCCCGACGGTTCTGCTCGGCCATTGCTCCGCGGCGTCTCACAAGGAATGGGCGCCGCTTATCGAAATCCTGGTGGAGGATTGGCGCGTCCTCGCACCCGACTTCATCGGCTACGGGCAGTCGGGCCCCTGGCCTGCCGACAAGCCCTTCTCGATCGACGCAGACGTGGAAGCGCTGCTTGCTGTCGCCGACCAGGGCGACGCCCCACTTCATCTCGTCGGTCATTCCTATGGCGCAGCGCTCGCGCTTGAGGCCGCCCGCACCCTCAAGGACAAGGTGAAGAGCCTCACGCTGATTGAACCCGTTTCGTTCCACTTGCTGCGGCTGGAGGATTTGCCCGAGTGGCGGGATGTCGAGAAGTTGGGCGTAGCCGTACTCGATCCTGTAGCCAAGGGCGACGACAAGAAAGCCGCCGGCGCGTTCATGAGCTATTGGCTTGGCCGCTGGCGCTGGTGGATCGCGCCCGACCGCTTCAAGAGCACCATCGCGGCAACGATCCCCAAAGTCGCGCTTGAGTTCTCCATCGCGCTCGATGCCAAGAGCACGGCGATGGACTATGCGGAGATCAAAGCGCCCACCCTGCTAATCATGGGCTCCAAAACCCCGCCGCCAACGCGCGCTGTGACGGAGCTCTTAAGCAAGACGCTGCCGAATGTGGAACTGAAGCTTCTCAAGGGCGCAGGCCATATGAGCCCCTTCACCCATCCAGGCAAGCTCAACGAGATGATCCTCGATCATCTGAACGCTCATCGCTAGGAGCGCCGTCCTCGAGCGCCTCCATGTCTTTTGCGAACAAGTCTTCCAGCTCGGCGGCGGCCGTGAGAGCGTTCGCGCGCATCTTCTCTTGGTCCGTATAGTCTTCGTACTCATTGAAGAGCCGGGCCTCGTCGTGCCGCTTGAAGGTGTCGATGAGCCGCTTCGCTTCCTTCGGTTTGAGACCAAGACCGCGCAAGAGATCCGACGTCAGACTGAGCGCCGACAAGTACGTCTCGCGCTCAATGATCGTCACGCCAAGGTCCATGAGCTTATGCACATGGATGCGGTCACGCGCGCGCGCATAGATCGGCAGATCGGGAAAATTCTCCCGGACAATCTCGGCCACACGCAGCGAGTCTTCCACGTCGTCAATTGCGAGCACGAAGGCACTGGCCTTGCTTGCACCGGCCGCACGCAAAATGTCGATACGCCCGGCATCGCCGTAGTAGATCTTGGCGCCGAAGCGCTTCACAAAGTCCACCTGGGCGATCGACTTATCGAGCGCCGTGAACGGAATGTGCCGGGCGCGCAGCACGCGCGCGACAATCTGCCCGAAACGGCCGAACCCGGCGATGATCACGTGCTTCTCGTCCTCTGGGGGCATCTCGTAATCGGGTGCCGTGCTTTTCTTAACCCGCTCCAGCCACTCGTCCGCGAGCAGTAGCAGCGGCGTCGCCGCCATCGAAATTGTCACCGCGAGCGTTAGCAGTCCCGCCGTCTGACGGTCGATCGCCCCTTCAGCAATCCCGACGGAAAACAGGACGAATGCGAACTCACCGCCTTGGCTGAGGACGATACCGAGCCGGCGCGATGGCGCGTTCTTCAGACCCCACCAGCGGCCGAGACCATAGAGTACTGTGAACTTCACAACGACCAGTCCTGCGACGATCAGCAGGAGCGCCCCCGGGCGGGCCACCAGAACCGAAAGATCGATAGACATTCCGACGGCCATGAAGAACACGGCCAGCAGCAGCCCCTCGAACGGGGCAATGTCCGCTTCGATCTGATGGCGGTATTCGGAGTCGGCAAGAAGGGCACCGGCGATGAAAGACCCAAGCGCCGCGGACAAACCCACCTCCTCCATCAGTAGAGCAACCCCGACCACGGTTAGCAGCGCCGTTGCGGTCATTGCCTCGCGCACGCCGACCGCGGCGACAAGCCGATACAGGCGACTGAGGAGAAAACGGCCGACAACGATCACACCCGCAATCGTGAGGATCGCGATTCCGGCGCTGCCTAGGTCCATCGATGGTTCTTCGCCACTGCCAAGGGCGAAGAGCGGCACCAGGGCAATCAGCGGGATGGCTGCGAGATCCTGGAACAGAAGGATCGAGAACGCTAACCGGCCATGGCGCGTTGTGAGTTCTCCCTTCTCCTCCAAGACTTGCAGGGCAAAAGCGGTGGAGGAGAGCGACAGCGCAAGACCGATGAAAAGCGCCTGACCTGTGGCAAGCCCCAATGCGAGCCCGATGCCTGCGAGGACAAAGGCGGTCAGCACGAGCTGCGCCGCACCGAGTCCAAAGATCGCCGTGCGCATCGACCATAAGCGGACGGGCCGCAGCTCTAGCCCGATCACAAAGAGAAGCAGGACAACGCCAAACTCACCGAACTCGAGGACCTTCTCCACATGGTCCAGCGCATAGAGCGGACCGAGAACATAAGGGCCGATAACGACGCCGGCGGCGAGATAGCCGAGGACGGCCCCGATTCCGAGAAAGCGGCCTAACGGCGCGGCGATGGCGGCTGCGGCCAGAAAGACCGTGACCTGAATAAGCTGCGCCTCTGTCATATCGATTGAGTACCCTTGGCCCCGAAGCCGCTCGGAGCGCGGCAGGGCACTTCACTTCCCGAATCTGCCTATCACGACGATGCGCGTCTGGCTAATGCCGCCTGTGGTGGTGCGCCCCATCCCCTGCTAGGAGACACCATGGACAAGAGCCTAGCGAAGACGCCGGACCCAACGGCCGATCGGCCGCCCGGGCCGTCGGTGAGTGAGGCGCTGCCTGTGTGGATGAAGATCGGCGTCACGTCCTTCGGCGGTCCTGCTGGGCAGATCGCGCTGATGCACCGGATACTCGTCGAGGAACGTGGCTGGATTGGACATGAGCGCTTCTTGCACGCCCTGAACTTCTGCATGCTGCTGCCCGGACCCGAGGCCATGCAGCTTGCGACTTATGTGGGCTGGCGCCTGAACGGTACGTTAGGTGGCCTGATCGCGGGGCTACTCTTTGTCTTGCCGGGCGCCGCCGTGGTTCTGGCCCTGACCATCGCCTATGCTTGGTATGGCCAAGCGCCCGTTGTGGAAGCTGCCTTTCTCGGTATCAAAGCGGCCGTGCTCGTCATCGTTGTCGATGCCTTGCTGAAGGTCGCGAAGCGCGCGCTCCACGGCGCTCATGCTTGGGCGATCGCCGCGGCTGCCTTTACTGCCATCTTCTTTTTCGCCGTACCGTTTCCCATCATTGTCGCGCTGGCGGCACTGACGGGCTATTTCCTGGCACGAGTCTCACTGGAGAGCATCCCGACAGCCGATGCAACGGTCCTCGACACTGAACCGGTGACGATTGCGCAGACGGTGCGTACGGCAGCGCTATGGCTCGCCATCTGGATTGTGCCGCTGGTCGTCGCAAGCTTGATCTTTCCCCAGGTGTTCACGGATCTGTCCGTGTTTTTCTCGAAGCTCGCCATCGTGACCTTTGGCGGCGCGTACGCCGTGCTGGCATACATGGCGCAGCAGGCCGTGGAGACCTATGGCTGGCTGAGTGCAGGAGAAATGCTGGACGGACTAGGGCTCGCCGAAACGACGCCGGGTCCGCTGATCCTGGTCACCGAGTTCGTTGGCTTTCTCGGCGCCTACCGCCACGGCGGAGAGCCCGCGCTGGCCTATGGGCTGCTCGGAGCGGCCGTGACCCTCTGGGCCACATTCGCACCGTGCTTTCTGTGGATCTTCACGGGCGCTCCATACGTGGAACAACTGCAGGCTAATCCGAAACTCGCAGGCGCGCTACGGGGCGTGACCGCAGCGGTGGTCGGCGTGATCTTGAATCTGAGCCTGTGGTTCGCGCTGCACGTCATCTTCAAAACCGTTACTGCAACAGACCTAGGCCCACTTCGGCTCTGGGCGCCGGAGCTTTCGAGCTTTCAATGGGACGCCGCGCTTCTTGCTGCCCTCGCCGCCGTTCTGATTTTCGGCGCACGGCTCGGTATTCTCACCACGCTAGCCATCTGCGCCGGCGCAAGCCTCACGCTTTCGGCGTTTCTATAGAACAAACCCACAAGCGCTCAAGTAGGCCGCTAGGCCGTTAGCGCAAAACTACAAGCGCTCAAGTAGGCCGCTAGGGCGGTAGCGCAGACAAAGACCCGCTCAAGTAGGCCGCTCGTCCTCAAGTAGCGCAGCGATAGGACACATCAAATGTCTTCAGGTAGCGAAGCGGTAGGACACATCAAATGTCCTCAAGTAGCGAAGCGGTAGGACAAACATAGAGGCCAGTAACGCGCAAAAAGAAAACGCGGGCGCTTAGCGTCCCGCGTTTTCGAGATTCGATTGGATCTGTTGTTCGAAGTTTTACTTCGGCACGAACAGATTGACGAACGGCGCACGCACCCAAGTACCGCGACGGCTGGTCCTGACGTCGGTGAATGGCGCACGAACATCGGTCTCGGCGTCATTCGTGCGAACCGACGTGGTTGGCGCATCGACGACGGTCGTGCGATTACGGCGCCGCCAGCCAACCTCTTGCACCATGCCATTCTTGGCCGAGGGGATTGTCAGCCCTGAGGGATGGGCATTCGCCGTAGCAGGCGCAAAGACAGCGGCTGCGCAGAAGGCCGCGAGAAATCCGGAAACGATCAGACGAGTCATCCTTCCTCCTATCCAGGGGTTCAGGTGTCTGGACTTGCGGGCACCTTCTGTGCACGAGCACTTCAAAGAAAATATGACCACAAACATCCGCTTAAGCCCAAATGTGGCGATGACGGGTCCGCAGTGCAACCCCAATCTCTAGAGCCAACCTCTATGCTTGAAATATAGATAAGGCAATATGGCGAATAGGATCATCATGCCGATCGCCAGCGGGTAGCCGAATACCCAGTCAAGTTCCGGCATATCGTGGAAATTCATCCCGTAGATCGATGCAATCAGTGTCGGCGGCAGGAAAACAACCGCCGCCACCGAGAAGATCTTGATGATGTCGTTCTGCTGAATCTGGATCATGCCCAGCGTCGCATCGAGCAGAAACACGATTTTGCCCGACAAGAATGTGGCGTGGTCCGTGAGCGAATTGATGTCTCGTACGGCGGCACGCACCCGCGAGGTGACGATCTTCCCCTCTTTGCGCTCATTGACCGCGTAGGCCAGGTAAGTCAGGAGACGGCCCAGCGAATGGCAGCTCTCGCGTACCTTCGAAACGACCTCCCCCTCGTGGCCGATTGACTGCAGCACCAGATCGTAGCGGTGCTGGCGCTTGGCGGCGGAGCCTCGCTTCTTGAACACGGACCGCGATAGGTGCTCGACCTGCCCCTGTATGTGCTCGATGAAGTCGGCTAGGCGATCGACCACCGCCTCCAAAAGGCCGATCAAGACCATGCTACCTTTGTTTAGATCCAGTTCTTGCCTGTTGCAGCGGCTGACAAACAAGGCAAATGCACCGGGTTCGGCGTAGCGCACGGTCAAGAGGCGATTGCCGACCAAAATGAACGTCGCCGGCGTCACTTGGGCCTCGCTGCCGCCGCCCTTGAATACCAACGTCGCAGTCATGAAGAAGGCGCCATCTTCGTGGTAAAGCCGGCTCGATGCTTCGATTTCCTGGAGTTCCTCCCGGGTTGGGACGTCGATCTTGAGGGCCCGCTCGATGATGTCCTCTTCTTCCTGGGTGGGATTCAGGAGATCAACCCACACCGCTTCTTCTGTGACCCGTGGCAGGCCTGTCTGCGCGACAAGGACGTCCTCGCGCATTTCATAAACTGTGATCATCGCAAATCGGCCCTCCCCGGCGGATTCGAGGCTTTCCAGAAAGTGCAGGAGTGATCAAACATTGCGCTAAATCAACATGTAGCACTTGGCAGGAAGGCATACTTCACGCACGTTGTCTTTGTTGACGGGATTGGGCAGAAACTCAAGGATTCCGATGCGCTGGCTCCGGAAGGAACGAGACTTAATTGGGCTCATCATGATTTGGGGCTTGCTGCTCCAATCGCTGGTGGTTCCGATCTCAACCACTGCTCACGCGGCGACGCCAGCCACGGATGAGGTTTCCGCGGGTGTGATCTGCACCACGCGGACGGCTAGCCCGGTTCCAGCTGGGACCTTCGCCCCAGATGAGCAAAGGCAGAGCCATAAAGGCCCCGACTGCCAATGCTGCCACATGAACTGCCGGCACGGCTGCGGCGGGACCTGCGGTGGCGTCCTGGGCGCGTTTGCCTACATGGTGACCCCCCGGGCCGTGGTCATCGCGGCGGCTCAGAAGTCGGCTGTCCACGCTCTCTACGATGCCGCGTTGCAGATTGAGAGCCAACCTCGCGCGCCGCCGCATGCCTAGCGTCGACAACTGATTATCCCAGGCCAGGCCTCGTCCGAGAACGCTCTAATCTGACGTTCTGGGGTCATGCCGCAATCGTTTGCAGCGCCAACTAGTTCTTCCGAACAATGCAGGCGCCACCATCACTTCGAAGAGCCGCGCAGACCTGTTGAGCCTCGCGTCGCGTGCTCGCGCCAATTTGCACCATATAGAGCGGACGCCGTCCCCGGCTTCGATTTCGCTTAGGAAAGACGTAAGGGTCCGCGTCTCCCAATACGCGCCGATGGGCCTGCTTCAACCGCGCGTACTTTGCGAGCGCCTTCGATTTCGAGAAAGCCGTATAGACTTGCGCACCCCAAGGTCGCCAGCGTGCGCTGGCGGTTAGCGGCGCCGTGCTCGCAACCGCGCGAACCACGAGCGGTGCGAGTTTCTTGCAGGAGTCCTGTACGACATCCCCCTCGATGCTGAGGGCCTCCGGGAGCTTGGCGCCGTCCTCCTTCCAGTCCTCGGCGATGCGGCCCGTAATGAAGCGCACATAAGCCCGGGTCTCGCCCGGCAAGGTACGCTTGCCAACGAGCCACCCACGTACGCGTTCCTCGCCCGCATTGTAGGCTGCGGCCGCCAATCCAAAATTGCCGAACTCCTGGTTCAAGTCCGACAGCAGGCTCGCCGAGTGCTTAATCGCCGAGATCGGCTCGAAGGGATTGTCGAGCCCGCGCCGCTCGGCCGTGGCCGGCATGAATTGGGCAATGCCCTGGGCGCCTTTTGGGCTCACCGCATTGGGGTTGAAGTGGCTCTCGCGCCAAATAAGACGCACGAACGGCATAGGCGGCAATCCGCGCAGTTCGGCTTGTTGCTGCATAACGGGGCAGACGATTTCCACAAAGGGCCGCGGCCCAGCCATGACACTGGCGGCCGCTTTGATACCGGCGGCGACGGCTGCTGCGGACTCGCTGTCCGCTTGCGCGTGCCGCGGGCTGCTCACCACAACAGCGGCGATTGCTGCCATGATCCATATTCGGCGCATGAGGAGATCTCGCGTCTAGAGACCGCTCCTAGACCCATTTGCCAGAGACATCACGCGGGCCAGGCTCCAAGTGCAAAGTCTACAACACGATCTAGGTCTTTGCGCGTCGCGCCTCCGGCTGCCTGTACGGCCAGTCCTTGCCCGACGGTTGTGATATAGCGCGCCAGAGCCGCAGGATCGGTACCGCCGGGCAACTCGCCCGCCGCCTTGGCGCACTCCAGCCTGTTGAAGATTGCGCGCTCGCTGTCTTCGCGTTTCGCCTTCAGCATCTTGCGAATGCACGCACTATGCTCGCCGCCGCCGACAATGGCCTGAACATAGAGACAGCCCGAGGGCTTCGTTTTGTCGGTGAGATTGATGACCGCATCCCTGAGAAGCGCTTCGATCCCCTCGCGAGCTGTCGGCGCTGCGAGCACGGCCGCGCGGCGCTCGGCGTAAACATCGCCGTAGCGATCGAGTGCCTGGCAGAAGAGTTGTTCCTTGTTCCCGAAGGCCGCGTAAAGGCTCGGAGGGTTAATCCCCATCGCTTCGGTCAGGTCGCAAATGCTCGCGCCATCGAAGCCCTTTCGTCGAAAAACCTCAAGCGCGCGGTCCAGCGCCTGGTTCTTGCAAAAGCTCCTTGGACGGCCCGCGGCCACGATTCTGTCTCCTTCACCAGTAGCGATCCCTACCACCTCCCAATTTTTAGTGCACGTTATATAATTCCCTTGACGGCTTGGGTCCAGATGCTTATGTAGTGGTCACTACATTATTTCATCGGAGTGCGGCTGTCGAGTTACTCACAAGTCTGAACGCAAGCTACATCACCGGGTCGGCGATCACGGTTGATGACGGTCTCAACGCGTGAGGATCTCGGTGCCAATCTTGTAGTCGAAAGGAGGTTCCCATGATTGAAGTGCGACCCTTCGAGACCCTTGGTCGCGCGGATCACGGCTGGCTTAAAGCCAACCATCACTTTTCGTTTGCGCGGTACTTCGACCCAAAGCGCATGAGCCATGGTGCCTTGCGCGTTTGGAACGACGACGAGATCGCCCCCAACACGGGCTTCCCGCCTCACCCGCATAGGGAGATGGAGATCATTACCTATGTACGGAACGGCGCGATCACGCATGAGGACAATCTTGGCAATCGTGGGCGCACCGAAGCCGGCGACGTCCAGGTTATGAGCGCGGGCCGCGGCATCAAGCACGCTGAGTACAACTTCGAGGATGAGCCCACGACGTTGTTCCAGATCTGGATCGAGCCCGATGTGGGTGGCGGTACCCCGTCCTGGGGCACAAAGCCCTTCCCAAGGGCCAATCGTGCCGGGGAGTTCGTGCCTCTTGCTTCGGGCTTCGAGGGCGATACGGATGCCCTGCCCATTCGCGCCGAAGCACGCGTTCTCGGCGCGACCCTCAAAGCCGGCGAGACGGCCGAGTATCGCATGGGCACGCGCCGGCATGCCTATCTCGTGCCGGCGGTCGGCAGGATCGAAGTCAACGGCGTCCTGGCAAACGGCCGTGACGGCGTTGCCCTCACCAATGAGACGGTCGTTGTCGTGAAAGCAATCGACGACTCTGAGATCGTTTTGGTCGACTCTAGCTAAGAGCCAGGGAACTCCTCCCCCCTGGCGACCCGGGGCGGCGTATAGCCCACGTCACGCCGCCCCATTTTTTTCTCGCTTGGGCCGAGATGGGACCCCAGGCCATACTCCGCTAAAAACGCTGGCACATTGGTGCGCGTAGGAACCCCGATCGGCTGCTTAAAGGCTTGCTGCTCACGTTGATTGGGGTGCATTTGTGTGGCCCCGGTTACGCTGCTAAGACTCACCTCAATTACCCCCCAACCAACACCGCCATCGCTCCAGGCTGCGCCAGAGGACCCCGACCTATTCATGAAGCCGATATTCCACCTGGCGGCAGATCGAATACGGAAGGAGTATCTGCGTCTCCAGAGCTCGGCGATCGAACATGGCCTGGTTCGGGGACAACGAAACTACACACGGTTTGTCATCATATGCCGCAGCCGTGTCGGCTCGAATATGCTCTCGTCATACTTGAACTCGCACACCAATGCCGTGGTGAAGGCTGAGGTCTTCTCACACGATCGCTTAAGAGAACCAAACGGACTCGCCTTGCGGGACCCGGCGCAACATCTGGCGCGAGAAGTGTTTTGCGCGTATCCGAACAGCGTCAAAGCCGTAGGCTTCAAACTCTTCTATACACACGGAAGACGCGTTGAACCGGTACAACCCACCATTTGGGAGCTCCTTCGGAATGATCCCGAGATCAAAGTCATACACTTGGTTCGGAACAACATCCTGCGTTCGCACGTGTCTGAAGCCATCGCCTTCAAAACCGAAAAATGGACTCAGTCCGGCCGTATCAACAAGGTCTCGTCCAACTCCAAACAGGTGACATTGGACGCCAACAAGTGTCGCAAGGCTTTCGAGACAACGGAACAATATCGAGAGGAGGCCGATCATTTCTTTGCAGCACACGAACGGCTCGACATCAGCTACGAAGACCTAGCCTCCGAGCCGCAGGCCACTCTACTCCGCATACTGTCATTTTTGAACCTTCCTCCCCAGAGACTCGGGTCCTACCACTCCAAGCAGAACCCCGAGCCACTGAGCCACCTCATTGAAAACTACACGGAGCTGGAAAAGCAATTCTCTGGAACGCCGTGGCACCGGTTTTTCGAAGACTAGATCTGCGCACTGCCCCTTCTCGAGCGGTCACCGTCTAGAACGATGACCTCAGGCCAAGATAGCTGAAGAACACGAGCACGATCACAAGCGCTAGAATGGTCAAAGGTCTGTTCAGGAACTTTGCACCCACCCACTCCGAGCGTCCATTGAAGAGCAACAATATCAGCGCAAGAGCCGGGAACAGCCACGCACCGATGACGGCGTAAAACATCTGCACATCGCGGAAACGCCAGAACAGACCCAACATCGGCACAAACGCGATACCGAGGAGAAAGGCTCGATAGGGCAAAGAGGCTGTATCTATCTTCGCTCCTTCCGCAGGCCTCCCGCGCACCAATGCCCAGCTGTCGGCAAACAGATACGGAACGCATTGCCAAACACCGAGTAGACTGGAGAAGACGGCGCCGAGCGTTCCGGCGAGAAACAGCCATTTGCCTGCATGCCCCATCTCGGCTTCCAAGCGATCTGAAAGCGTGACCAGCAGCTGCGCCCCGCTTCCCGCGATGGTAACATTCGATCCGATGATCACCATCGCGATCCCGAAGATAGCCGTCATCCCGTAGCCAGCCATGAGGTCCACCCGGCACAAGCTCAAGTCCTCGGGCGTGTCTCGCCCCTCCTCGCGCAGCCAGTAGCCATAGCAGAGCACGGTCAGTGTACCGCCAATGCCCCCAATGAGAGCCAGCGTCCACGCGACCCCCTCCCCTCCTGCGTCCGGAATCCGCGGCAGGAATAGGCCTTCGAGCACGGCCTCGGTTCCTGGCCACAAAAGAATGGCTGTGAGAACAACTGTGACGAACATCACAGCGATGCAGACGCGCATCACATGGTCGAAAAGGCGGTATCCGCCGAACCAGACCAGCGCGAGCCCGATGAGACTGGCAACAGCGCCGAAGACGATCTTCCCAGTCTTGGCATCGGTAAACACAGGCAGGATCGCGTGCAGCGTCGCGCCAGTCGCGCTCATCAACGCGGAGCCGACAAAGAACGACCACAGCAAGAGATACGGTAAAAACAGCCAAAGCACCCAGCGCCCAGCGCGCGCCGCCACACCCTCGAGCAGCGTCTCGCCCGTGGCAATCTGCCAACGCGCGAGCCCCTCCGTCACCACGAATTTCATAACCGCGCCGACAATCACAGCCCAAAGCACTGCTGTCCCGAGTAGACTACCGACGAAACTGCCCGTGGCCAGATCACCCGCACCAACGCCGGTTGCCGCCAACAACAGACCAGGCCCTATCATGGCGACGAGCGAACGACGTCGCTGTCGTCCGGCCGCCGGTTGTGCATCCTGGTCTGGCATCGGTTCCCTCTCTGGCCCCGACCTGCGAATGTCATGCTGGGGGCCCCGGTCCGCTAAGCTAGAGCCTTTCATGGCTAGATTGGATCAATTCCGTTGCGCATCTGATGGATGGGTTGTGGTGAACGAGGCCGAAGCGCGATGCACACGCATCGGGCAAGGACTGTTTCGCCACAGAGCGCCATCAGGGCACAATCCCTTCGGGACCGGGCGTTGTGAGCTCATTATCGTCGGAAAAATTTTCGGCCGTATCGCGGGATATGCTCTCAAATTTTTCCTCGATCCTGAACCCAAAACGCCTCGGCAGAATGGTTCAATCTAGCCATGAAAGGCTCTAGGCCCCGTCGGGATTGTCCGTGAGACGATAGCCAAGGCCGCGGACGGTCTTGATCAAATCGACCGGCAGCTTCTTGCGCAAGCGGCCTATGAA
>JASJEH010000028.1 GCA_030064755.1 Methyloceanibacter sp.
GGGCGGGCAATCGCTCTCCTGATTGTGCTGGGTCTGGTCCTACTGCTGAATCGTTATTGCGGGATGGAGTCCGAGATGATCGGCCCCGGTGCAAAGCTTGTGGCCGTCGACGGGGACACGTTGCGCGCCAGCAACGGAGACGAGTACCGCATCTTCGCCATCGACGCGCCCGAGCTGCATCAAACCTGTAGCGACGCCAAAGGCAAGGAATGGGACTGTGGCCGTGCCGCGAAGCGCGAACTCGCCAAACTCATCAGGAGTGGCGACGTGTCGTGTATTGAGAAGGCGACGGACAGATACGGCCGCAACATCGCCCAATGCAGCGCCAAGGGTGTGCCGGATGTAGGTGAGGCCATGGTCCTCGAGGGGCTTGCGATCGATCTCGGCCGCCAGACGAACTACACGTATGCGGGCGCCGAGAGCGAGGCCCGCTCTCAAGACAAAGGCATGTGGGCTGGAAGCTTCCAACGTCCCGGCGAATGGCGAGAGCAAAACCCGCGAACGGATTAGAGTGTTTTGAAGATCATAACGATCGGCAGGTTAAACACCGTCATGCCCGGACTTGATCCGGGCATCCACGAATGTGGGGTGCCGCCAGAAAGACGTGGATGGCCGGGTCAAGCCCGGCCATGACGAGGTAGTGCGCTGGGGCACCTCCGTGCCCAACAAGCCCTTGTCATCATGAAAATGGCCGGCCCCTTCTCGGGACCGGCCATTTTCAGTACGTCTTGTAGTGCGGGTGCGTTCAGCACAACCGCGAGGCCTACTCACGCAGCCAGCCTTACGCTGCCTTGGCGTAGTACGACTTCAGCTGGTTCATCACAGCCGCCTTGTCGAACTCGGCGCCCATGGCCAGCATGGCATCGGCGAAGCGGCTCACGATCTCCGTGATCTGCTCCGGTGTCAGCTGGTTGAGGATACCGATACGGACCTGAACCGGCTCCGACAGTGTCGGCCAGATGCCGAACCCTTGCGCGCGGGCGCCCTGGACTAGCTCCTTCTCGCGGCCAGCCAGCTTGCCAGGCAGGTTCAGCACAACGAGGCTCGGCATGTTCGAGGTAACCTCGCAGCCCATGGCCTCGACGGCCTGACGCAGGGCAGCCTCGTGATACTTGTAGTCCGACGCCTTACGGGCACGGCCATAGCCGAGGATGATTCGAAGCGCTTCGTGGAAGGCCGCAACCGCGTAACCGGAATGGGTCCGGTGGTAGGTCGGCGTGTCGACATCCTTGCCCTCGATGATGCCCCAGTGACGGGCCTCGAAGATCGGGTTGTGTACGAAGCTATAGCAGCCCCGTGCTTTGAGGACCTCGATGGCCTTGTCGGTGAAGCTGACGGGCGCATAAGTCAGCGGCAGGGACAGAACGCCCTTCTGCGGACAAGACGCCCAGGCCACGACGCCCGGATAGTCGTCAATATTGAAGTCGCCAACGCCGAGGCTCGACACGGCGTCAATGAGACCCATGACACCGTGCTTCACGCAGGCATCGGAGAAACCCTGAAGGTCGTTCACACGGCCCGACCCCGTCTCCCAGTGCGCCATAAAGGCCCACATTGGCTTATGCTCCGCGAGCGCGGGCTCAATGATGTCACCCGTGACGGACTGGCCGTGGGGCACGGTGCCCGTATGGACATTGGCCGGGTGCGGGTCGAGAGAATCCTTGGCCAAATCCTCAAGCGACGATGCCTTGATGCGGATGGTCAGGTCGTCGATGCCGGAAAACGTGCCATTGGCGAATGACACGACCTTGTCGCCAGGAAGGATCAGACCCTCCATGCAATCGAGACCGGACCAGCCGGTGCCGGCCACGCCGAAGGTGAAGAGATTCTTCGTGCCCCACAGATCTCGGAGCATCTTCTTCGCCTCGATCATCCCGCGGAGCACGTCCGCCTGCATGTGGTCGGCGACGCCGGTCTTGGCAAACGCCTCAAGCACGCGCGGATCGGTGTTGCCGGGCCCGGGGCCCGCGGCAAGCGTCTCGGGGATTTCGAGAGCTGGGAATACAGTCATGGGATTACCCTCTGGAAGCTAACGGACATAATACGAAAGTATAAGGCACCATCGTCTACCGGTATGGGCGACGCGGGGCAAGGCCCGGGGCCAAAATTTGGTAGCCCCGCAACTACTAGGCGACCCAAAACGAGTCACCCTGCCCACGCCGGACTGACCCCGGTCAGGCAGCCTGATCGCGCCGGTGCGACAAAACCTGGTCGGCGGCCTTGCCAACCAACTCAGCCAAGTGGTCGTGCCGGGCCTGGAATGTGCCGACGCCGGCCGTGGCCGACCGCAATTCCACGATCAGGTTCTGGATCTCGGCCTCGGGTATCTGGGCCTGAACCACGTCCCAACCCTGCCAGCCAGGACGAGCATCAAAGCCCAGGATTTGGCCCCGGTGCGAGGAGACGATGGAGTTGACCCGAGGGGTCGCTTCCGAGGGGACCGCGATGTCGACGGCCATAATCGGCTCAAGCAGGACGGGCTGGCACTGAGGCAACCCTTCCGACATCGCCAAGCGCCCGGCCTGCCGGAACGCCATATCCGAGCTGTCCACCGAGTGGTAGGAGCCATCGACCAGACACACCGCCACGTCCACCACCGGAAAGCCAAGGGGCCCGGAGTGGAGATAATCGCGAACGCCGTGCTCGACGGACGGGATATAGTTCTTCGGCACGACACCGCCCGTGATCGTCTCCGAGAAGGCGATGCCGCCACCGCGCGGCTGCGGTTTGATATCGAGCACCACATCGCCGAACTGGCCGTGGCCACCGGACTGTTTCTTGTGGCGCCCGCGAACCTGGGCGGACTTCCGGATCGTCTCCTTATAGGGGACCTCCCGTGGATAGGTTGACGCCGCGGCGCCGTACTTGCTGATCAGGCGTTCTAGGGCGACGCGCAAATGCATCTCCCCCTGCCCCCAAAAAATCATCTGACCCATATCCTGATCGTGAGCGATCGAGATCGAGGGATCCTCCTCAACAAGCTTGGCAAGACCCGCGGTCAGCTTCACCTCGTCCTTCTTCTCCTTGGCGACGAGCGCGAGGCCGAAGACGGGCTGAGGCATTTGGGCTTGCTCGATCACCGGCACATCGGCCTTGTCTGTCGACAACGTATCGCCAGTCTTCACGTCCTCAAGCCGCCCAAAAGCGACCGTGTCCCCCGGCTGGCCCGGTCCACGCTTGACGGGCTCTTGACCGAGGACATCGAAAGTCCCCCCGATGCGTTCCTCGCTGGCGCCGCCAAAGACGGCATCTCCGTCGGCGAATGTTCCGGCGAAAACCCGCGCCAGCGATAGCTTGCCGGCATGGGCCGTGTGGATCGTCTTCATCACGAAGGCACAGGACTTGGCATCCGAAACACCGAGACGTTCCGCGGCGGCCTCCACGAAGGGCGCCTCGTGGCGGAGAGCCTTGAGGAGGCGGGCAATCCCGTTTCCATTCTCCGCCGACCCGAGAAGCACTGGGCAGATCACACCTTCGCGCAGGTCCAATGCCAGGTCGTCAAAGACTTTGTCACGCGGCGGCGGCACATCCTCGAGGAGTTGCTCCATTAGCTCGTCGTCGTAGTCGGCGAGCTGTTCAAGCATGGAGAAGCGGGCCTCTTGTTCCCGCTCGGTGAGCGCATCGGGAATCTCAATCACCTCGGATGTGGCATGCTCGCGATAAACGTGAGCGCGCTCCAGTGCGAGATCGATAAAACCCGTGACGATATTGTTCTCCCATATCGGCACCTGGCGCAGCACGAGCGGAACGCTCGACGCTGGCTGCAACATCGGAATGATGTCGCGCACGCGGGCTTCCGCCTTGTCGATCTTGTTCAGGAACAGGAAGTGAGGGACTCCCTTGTCCTCAAGCTGTTTCAAGATGAGTTGCAACGCCGGAACCTTCTTTTCGTCCGGCTCGCACACCACAACCGCGGCATCGCAGGCGCTCAGCACATTGGCCGCATCGGCCTGGAACTCGATCGAGCCTGGGCAGTCGAGAAATGTGAACGTGTCGCCGAGATAGTCGACAGTGGCGGCGTTGAGCTCGACGCTCATGCCGTGATGGCGGGCTTCATCGGAGGCGTCGCCGACAGTGTTGCCGGCGACAGTCGAACCCTGACGGGTGATCGCGCCGGTCCGCGCCAAGATAGCTTCAAGAAGCGTTGTCTTACCGCTGAGATAGGGGCCAACCAGTGCGATGCAGCGGGCGCTGCGGGCTGGTTGGCCCTGCGCTTGGCCCATATCTTCCTCCCTTGCAAAACGCGCAAGGTGGGCCGTTTTTTCTGGCCCTTCGTCCCTACGCGAGCCTTAACGACACCATCGTGACAAGGGAAACTCACTCTGGCAAGGCCCGCGTCTTCAACTCCGCGCGCCGCGGCCTTCGCCTCTTCTGATCGGTAAGCCAAAACAGTATGGTGTCGCCAAATGCTGTAGGGAGTTTTTCTTATGCGTGTTGTTACTGCGTTCGCGCTGCTGATTGTTCTATGGCTAGCGCCGGTCTCCGCGGGCAGAGACCGCGCTGTCGCGATATCGGTGCCACCTGCGCCGGCGAGCTCACTTGTGCAGCGCGCCAAGATCGTCTGCGGCGATACGCCGGAAGGCTATCGCTGCTGGCGCGAAGGCGGCGCTATCCGTCGCGGGAAGATGCCGAAACTTCCCGAAAGCAACAAGCCAAGCGCACCTACGGACGGGTCGTCCGGCGGCCCGCTTTGGGGTGGCGGTGGCCTCTGGGGTGGCGGCGCGCTTTGGGGCGGCAACAAGAATGAAGCGCCTGCGCCGGCGCCCGCCACGGGAGGCGCAGCGAGTGGCGGCACAACTGCCGGCGCCTGCCCGCCCAACACCGAGCGGCTTGGCGGCCATTGCATTCCCTACAAACAGACCTGCAGCCGGGGCCTTGCCGCGAACGCACCGCCGCAAGTCTGCCGCTCCGCACAGGAGAAGCTGGTATGCGATTTTCGGACCGATGGCTTGAAAGACTGCTGCTGCCGCATCTACAGCCAAAACTGACGCACCCCGCTTAGCCGTCAACCGCATGCGGCCCGAGCGGCTGTCCGTATGAGAATTCGACGATATAGCCGGTGGGGTCCCTGACACCGCAAAGATAGCCAGTGGGTGGGGCGTATTCGTGCGGCTCCCAGTGGAGGCAGCCGTCTTCCTTGGCCAGCGCCGCTATGCGATCCACCTCCTCGCGCGTGGCCACACCGAACCCGTAATGTGTCATGTCGGCAGGCTCTTGATCCCGGATGGCCCCACCGCCCAGGAGTACCAGAACAAATCGGTCGCCGGCGCCGGGGCTCGCCACCCAGACCACACGCTTGTCGCCGGTCCCGTGCTCCTTGACGACCTCCATACCGCAATAGCGCTGATAGAAATCAACGGACTTGTCGAGGTCGGCCGCCTGAAGCGCGCAATGTGTGAAAGCCACTGTCATCAGACCAGCATTGGAGCACAGAGTTCAACCGAGGCGTAGGCCGGAGTCTCCGGCCGCGTCTATACTGGCGCGACCGGTCCGCGCGATCCGCGATTCCTGCGCGGCGGCTTCGTCCGGATTCTGTCCAAAATGCGCTCGAAAGCACCGAACAGCCAATAGTGGCCCATGCCCTCTTGCACCTCGAGACGGCAATTCGGCAGTACGTCGGCAAGACGATAGGCGGCATCGGGCGGCACGATCGTGTCATCACTCCCCTGCCAGATCGTGACCGGCGTCTCCAGCTTGTGCAAGTTCAAGCCCCAAGGGCGGCAGTAGAGGCGCAGGTCCTGGACGGCTCCCTCAACGGATCGGCTCAAGCCCTCATACATGCTTGTCCCCAGGGAATGCCGGAGCCCGTACTGATCGAGGATGTCGCGATCCGTCTGCGTCGCGTACTGGGTGACAAGCAGTTCGGAGCTGTTGGGCAACCACGTGATCATCGCGCGAACACTATGAAAATAGGCCCGCGCCGCTGTCTCGGAATGCCCCAGATGGGAGAAGATAAAGTGCTGCAGGCTGGTCATTGACACGCGCTCGGCATCAGCAACGAGCCCGACAGGCGAGATAAGAGCGACCTGCTGGATGCGGTCTCTCATCAGGAGAGCCGCCGCCAGGGCATGGGGCCCGCCGCCCGAGAAGCCGACAAGAAAGAAGCGATTGATCCCCAGACCATTCGCCAAGGCCTGGATGTCGTAGGCCGTATCCTTCAAGGTTGCGTGGTAGTGCGGATCCGAGAGGCCATAGCCGGCGCGATCAAGTGCAACGATCCTGAAACCCATCTTGCGGGCAACGGCATCGGTGCTTTCGAACAGCATCCGCGAACCCGGCGTACCGTGCAGCACGATCACCGGCAGTCCCTCGGGCGCCCCATACTCCGCAAACCCAACGCGCCGTCCCTTTTCCAGGCGCAGCACGCAAGCGGTACGGTCGACAACCGTATGGGGTTTGTCGACAACAGTATGGGGTTGGTCTACGACGCGTTGGTCCATAACTCTGCGGGGTTGATGAAGCCGGAACCCTTGGAAAACGGCCGCGCCGCATGCGCGGCGCTTGCCTGTCCGGGAAATCCAGACTCATGCATTGAAATCCGGCGCTATTCGCAGCCGATCATGATGTCGACGGGATTGATGATCAACGTGACTGCCTTGCCCTCGTACAGCTTCAACGTCTCAAGGGAGGCAATCGTCACACTCACCTCAACCATCGTATCACCGGCAATCTGCACATAGACAATAGCTGTCACGGCGCCTTTGCGGATCTCCATGATCTTGCCCGCGATCTGGTTTGCGGTGCTCAGTTTAGAGAACTTCATGACTGACTCTTCGGACATCTCCCTCACCCCTTGTGTCGTCTTTTCGTTTTTGTCCGCGCTGTGTGTCTAGCCGAGACTAGCGCAGAAACGCTGAATCCGCGTGCAAGCTTCCCGCAGCGCTTCGATCCCCGTGGCATAAGAAATGCGGAAGAACGGCGACAGTCCAAAAGCCTCACCGTGCACGACCGCCACGCCCTCCTCCTGGAGGAGTTGCTTGGCGAAATCGCTGTCGCTGTCGATCGCTTCACCCTTGGGGGTCTTCTTGCCAATCGCACCCGAGCAAGACGGATACACATAGAACGCACCCTCGGGCGTGGCGCAGGTGATGCCCTCCGCCTCGTTGAGCATGGCCACGACGAGATCCCGACGCTCTTGGAACGCCTTGACCCAATCCACGAGAAAGTCCTGAGGCCCGCGCAGCGCTTCCAGCGCAGCCCACTGGCTGATCGAGCACGGGTTCGAGGTGGACTGCGATTGCAGCTTTCCGATGGCTTTGATGAGTTCCGCGGGGCCGCCCGCGTAGCCGATCCGCCAACCGGTCATCGAATACGCCTTGGACACGCCGTTCAGGGTCAGCGTGCGATCCTTGAGCTTGGGCTCCACCTGTGCCGGTGTCGAAAACTCAAAGCCCTGATAGACCAAGTGCTCGTATATGTCGTCGGAGAGGGTCCAAACCCTCTCGTGGCGCAGCAGCACATCGGTTAGCGCCTTGATCTCGTCGCGCGTGTAGGCGGATCCGGTGGGGTTCGACGGCGAATTGAAGATGAACCACTTCGTCTTCGGTGTGATGGCCTCTTCCAAAGCTTCGGGAGTCAGCTTGAAGCCGTCTTCGAGCTTCGTATCGGCAATGACCGGCTCCGCACCTGCCAGCAGCACGATATCGGGATAGCTGACCCAGTATGGCGCCGGGATCACGACCTCGTCGCCAGGGTCGAGGGTCGCCAAGAGAGCGTTGTACAACACGTGCTTGCCGCCGTTGCCAACCGTTACTTCGGTTGGCTTGTACTCAAGGCCGTTCTCGCGCGCGAATTTCTCGCAGATCGCCTGTTTCAGTTCTGGGATACCGTCGACGGCCGTGTACTTCGTTTCGCCCCGCTGAATCGCCTCGATGCCGGCAGCCTTGATGTGATCGGGCGTATCAAAATCAGGCTCTCCCGCGCCAAGACCGATCACGTCGAAACCGGCAGCCTTCATCTCACGAGCCTTGCCGGTAATGGCCATGGTCGGCGACGGCTTCACACGGTCAAGCGTGCGGGAGACGAGTCCCATCGATTAGTACTCCTAACGATATCAGAGGGCTGCAAATTGCAGGCGCTGCGGAAAAGTTCCGGCAACCCTAGGCGCGCGCCTGTCCTGCCGCAAGTGCATTGCACCATAGATTTTTGGCGTAGGCGGGCCGGTTGGAAGAGAAGTGCTGGGCGGCAGCAGAGCGGAACCGCCGTTTAGCTTGGGACCACGTCGATTGATGAAAAGTGGACCGCAAGAAGCCACCCAAGAACCCACCGTTTCGTGTCGTTAAAGCCATTGCGCCCCGCCAAGACACAATCCAACACAGATCTGAAGTATAAAATTGAACATTTACAAAGAGTTAGCTTGGCCCTTCTCTCACGGAAAGCTTGAATTCGTAGTGCCAGGTGCCCAATTTGATACGAGCAAGCATCCGCCATGACCTCTTTTAGAGGCGCTACTCTGTGGTATTGTTAGTGATTACTCGGGAATCGGCCCCAATCCGGGCTGTCCCCGCAGCCGGAGCCCTCGGGCCCGGGCGTAGGCTTGAGACCGAAGGAAGGTGACGGGACCCTTGGGAATGCTAGAAGCCTTGGCACTATGCGTTTTTCTCCTAGTATCGCTGGGCTGTGTTGCGCTGCACTCGCATTCGCGGCTGGCACGCGCGAAGACGGCGCCGCGGCGGAACCGAAGGAGAGCCTAATGCGGACAGAGAAATCGACGCACTCATCTGCGAAAGCGCGTCGTCGGCGCGTTGCGGCGAAGGCTACCCTTGCGGTATCAGCTGCGCTGATAGCGCTAGTCGGGGCTTCCGAAGTTCGCGATGCGGTTTCTACGATGGAGCGGGACGGGATCGCTCATACCCTGCGGCAAAGCGCATGGAACACCGCGCTCTCCGGTCAGTCGGTCGCCGAAGCCTGGCCTTGGCAGAACGTGTCGTCGCGCATGTCTCCCCTGCCCTCAGCGAAGGTGCAGCGCCTGGGCCTTAGTGCATCTTTGCGCGATATGTCGGAAGTTGCGTCGGAGTTTGAAGCCCCCCGCAACGAGAGCGGCTCACTCGCCAGCGCGACGTCGGGCCCGCACGCTGTGGAAGGCGATGTCGCGCTCGGAGATATCGGCTCCGGGAAGGTGGGTATTGGCGACAGCATCACCTTTACCGCAAACGATGGCGCGACCTGCGTCTATCGCGTTACGGGCCGCCCCGTCGTGGATCCGCATCTCGGATCTGGGCAGGCGCAAGGCACGAGGGGCGAGGCGGGTCTCTTCGACTGCAGTCCGCTGGACAGCTTGATCATGCAGGCGACCCAAAAGTCTCAAGAGACGGCCCCCTCGGGACGCACTGCGGATCATCAACGCAAGCTTTAGAGCATCTTGCGAAAAGGTGGGAACCGGTTTTTCGCGAATAGCCGCGCGTTATCCAAGCACCAGAGCATTTGAAGATCAGAGGGATCGGTATCTTAAGGACCGTCATGCCCTGACTTGATCCGGGCCTCCACGAAAGCGGAGCTTGCGTCAAGACGTGGACCCCCGGGTTAAGCCCGGGGGTGACGAGAAAAGAGGCCAGACAAACCTCCTGGAAATCATGGGAGTTGAGTCACACACAAACACAGGTGTGAATCAGGGCTGAGTCAAAACGCTTTAAGCCTGTCAGCGCCAGAGAAGCGCCCGCGACGAGCTAGGGCTGCTCCGCCGGAGTTTCAGGGCTAGGCACCTGTTCAGGGACGATCGTCTCGCCGCCTTCAGGAGTCTCCGGTTCCGTGGGCGCGGGCGACACTGGCACGACAGGTGATACTGGCACGACGGGCGCCGGCCGAGGCGTCGCCTGCGCGCGCGAGGCCTCGACGGTCTCCTTTAGCTTTTCCAAGCCCTCTTCGTAGACGTCCCCGATATAGCCATCGAGCATCAAGCCCTTCCAGCGTTTGATCGGGCTGGAACCGGACTCGAAGCCGAATGTCCAAGTCACTTTCGATCCGGCCCCGTCCGGCACCAGATCGAAGGTACTCGTTCCTTGGGTATCTTTGACATCAGCCGACTGGACCAGCTTGCTGGATGGGTTGGACTCCACAATCTGGATGCTGCCATTGCCCACCGCGGGAACGTCGCTTTCCCAAACGACCTTGGCGCCGTTTCCCTCCTGTGGGCCGGAGTAGGTCATCTTGATGTTCTCATCTTTGACCACCCAAGGCGCCCACTCCTTTTGGCGGCGCAGATTGTTCAAGTACGGAAAGATCACATACTCCGGCGCGTTGATGGTCACCGAGCGCGTCGCCGTGACATAGGCGGGAAGCCCGAGCGCTACTGCCGAGAGAATAAGAACAAGTACACCAAGCCCAAGGATGAGCCGCATCATCGGCGCCATACCCACGTCTCCTATATTCTTGGCGATGAGCCCCCAAAAGCGACCGCGACTGTGGCACTAGCGCCACGGTCCCGCGCTCGCAAAGTCACAGAAAACCATTAGGATCGCAACGTCAACATGAGGGAGGGTTTGACAATGAATCTATCTGCACCAACGACCATGGTCTTTGTTATCTCGGTCGTTCTGGCGATTTTGGCCGTGCTCAGCACGTTTATGCCGCTGCCGATCGTCGGCGAGTACAAGTTCTGGGTCGCGATTGCCGCCTATGTGATCCTCGCGATTGGGAACATCTTCCGCGGCGTTTAACGGTCAATCGTTTTCACCTAAGGCCATCGGCAGGCAAAGATCGACCGCACGCTTTTGGCGTGGCTCGCGCCGTCAGCGCCTGAGAAAAGACCGAAAAGAAAGGGCCAGCGCTTGGGCTGGCCCTTTGTGCTTCGATCCGCTACCGCGCTAGTCGTCGTCCCGTGCCCACGATGGCTTGTATGGCATGGGCGTGGGCGCTGGTCCCGGCGTAGTTCCGGGCATAGGCGGCCGCGGCGGTTGGTAGCCCGGGATCGAACTCCCAGGCCCACCTGGCCGAGGCGGTGTGCCGCCCAGACCGGGCGACGGCGGCTGCGCCGGCGAAGGCTGTGCCAACGGTGGCCTAGGCGCCGGCTGTGCCGCAGGCGGAGTGGGTGCCGGCTGAGCCACCGGCGGCGCAACAGGCTTAGGCGCAGGCGCCGCAGGCATAGACGGTTTAGCCATAGGCTTGGCGACGGCCTTCTTCGGAGCAACCTTTTTGGGGGCTGCTTTTTTGGGCGCCGCTTTCTTAGCGATAGCCTTCTTGGCGACAGCCCTCTTGGCAACTTTCTTCTTGGCCACGGCCTTCTTGGCGGCCGCCTTCCGAGAGGTCGTCTTCTTTGCGGCCGCCTTCTTTACCGCCGACTTCCTGGCGACAGTCTTCTTCTTAACGGCGGACTTTTTTTTAGCGACCTTCTTTTTGGCAACGGCCCTCTTAGCCGTCGCCTTTCGGGCAGATGCCTTTCGCGCTGACTTCTTCGCCGCGGACCTACGCGCCGTGCCTTTGCGGGCAGTAGATCTCCGCGCCGTCGACTTCCGGGCGGCAGACTTCCGGGCGGCAGTCTTGCGCGCTGCGGACTTCCTAGCGGTCGACTTCCGAGCAGCAGTCTTGCGGGCTGCAGTCTTGCGCGCCGCGGACTTCCTAGCAGTCGACTTCCGAGCGGCGGTCTTGCGTGCTGCAGTTCTACGGGCGGCAGTCTTCCGCGCCGTACTCCGCCTTGCAGCGGTTTTGCGGGCGGCAGTCTTCCGGGCGGCAGTCTTGCGCGCCGCGGACTTCCTGGCAGTCGACTTCCGAGCGGCAGTCTTGCGGGCTGCAGTTCTACGGGCGGCAGTCTTGCGGGCGGCAGTCTTGCGTGCCGCCGATTTGCGCGCAGTAGACTTCCGCGCGGCGGCCTTGCGTGCGGTCGACTTCCGAGCCGCCGTCTTGCGGGTAGCACTCTTACGGGCCGCACTCCGCCGAGCGGCGGTTTTCCGAGCGGCAGTCTTGCGTGCCGCAGTCTTCCGAGCAGCCGACTTGCGCGCCGTACTCCGCCTTGCCGCAGTCTTTCGGGCGGCCGCTTTGCGTGCTGTTGTTTTGCGTGCTGCTGTCTTGCGTGCTGCTGTCTTGCGAGCCGTTGTCTTTCTGCCCGCTGTACGTTTCTTCCCAGTTGTTCTCGTAGCCATTGGTTTGCTCCGATGCTGTTTGGTGTCGCTCAGCGACCCGTTCACGAGGACGCGTACTCCAGATTACGCTTCACTAGTGCTCCAGGCTTGCCGCACCACATGGCAAGTGAACTCTTTTTGTTTTGTATACGCACATATAATTCATGTTGTTGCAATTCAACACGTGAACAGCGTTGTCTTGCAACAAACGAATCTTTCACGATGCGCGTCAAGATACATCCGTTGGCGCATTACGCACACAATCGATTCGTATTTTTCCGAAGAAGTGAGCCGGCGTTTTTGCGGTGCAAGATGCGCCTATTGCCGGCCAAAATGTCGATCGGCAGTGTACGGCGTGTCGTGCTCGCGTCTTTCGACAGCCGTGCAGACCTAATCCATCTGCAACAAGGCGTCGGCGAAAGGCTCCTTTGAGATATGCGGATCGCCGGTGAACGGAAAGTCGAAGGCAAGCCCCAAGAACAGGGTCAGCGCCAGCAGCGCCGCGAGCGATCCGGTCATCAATACTTGCGCATCTAGATTGGATGAGGCGAAGAAGGCCGGATAGCCCAAGGTGATCATTCCGCCCACGACCAAGACGAACCAAAGCACACCTGCTATGGAACCATTTGCGCTGTCCAACCGCTCGTTCCGATTGTCGGTGATGAGAGTAAGGAGTTTAAGCGCGTGTTCGAAGAGCACCTGCTCTTTGGGGCTCTTGGGTTCAAGCGCCAGGATCGACTCGTTGAGTGCTCGGAGATTCCGCTCGACAAGCTCGCTTCGCCCGCCGAGCGCCATGGCGTCCCATGAGTCGTTGTACACGCTGTTGGTGTACTTCTTGATCGCCGCCTGAATCTCCTCGCCCTTTTCAGGCAATGCGAGCGCCACATGGTAGAGATCTATCGCTGCCTTGGATTCGTCTCGGACTGAAGTCTCTGTTTCGCTGTAGTCCTCCCAGACCGCGATAACAACGAAGGCCAACAGCACGGCGTACAGGACCCCAACCACAGCATATTTAAAGCCGGCGACCTCGTTGTTCTCCTTCAGCTTGGTGGCACCAACCCGATACCGCGTGAGCAGCATCAACCCGACCGCATATCCAACGATGACGACGGTCACGACGATGCCGATAACCCAAAGGGGCGTATCGCGCATCAGATAGAGAAGAGCGGTCGAGTGAGCATCGTCTTCCATTGCGCGTCCATCCTGGCTTCAACGACGTTGGGAGCAGTGCGAAGGGGCCGCTAGACTCCTTCAGCAATCAGATCGATTCGGCACACAAAAACCCATGGCCGACAAAGGTTCAAGCTCAAACAAGCCGCAACCGAATGAAGGACCAAGACACCCGAAAGACGGGGCGAAATGCATAAGCGGAGATTCAGGCGTACTGGCCCGACGGGAACCGCGCCATTGACACGCCCCGGTTCGCCGTCATCAGCAACGCCAGCTAGAATAGTAGGAACGCAATCATGACCATTCCGCTTTGGGCGCTTTTGGGGTTTGCCGTGTGGACCATGCTGGTTCTCATGTCCGGTGTCGCCTTTCATCGCTGGCGCCTCATAATGAGCAAGCAGGCAGATTTTGCCGACTTTCCAGGAGGCGCGGTGGAAGGAACGGACTTCTACGCACGCGCCACAAGAGCCCATGCCAACTGCTTGGAGAGCCTTCCCATCTTCGGCGCCCTAGTATTGATCGCCGCTGTTGCCGGAATCGATACGCCACGCCTGGATCAGCTTGCCATCGTTATCCTGATCGCGCGTATCGCGCAGAGTGTGCTCCACATGGCCCTGCCCGTCACAAACACAACGGTCCTGATTCGTGGCGCTCTATTCGGCCTCCAGCTCTTCTCGTTCCTCTGGATGGCCGTGATCATTGCGCGCGCGGCAAGCAGTTCCGGCCTCTAGCCAACGCCCTTCCCCGCCGCCATATTCGAAGCATGCCCCCTCGCGCTCCAAAAACATTCGGCTCCCGCGCGGAGCCCCGTGCTGTTACTGGCGAAGCCGCTGGCATGCCCGTATCTGGCGACCGCCGCGACCCGGGCTTCGGCGAAGCGCCCCAGCCGCTCATCCAGGACCATCCGCTCGTCACGGGCGCGGCCCTGGCCTTCACGCCTCATCGCCCTGAGCGGCCGGAGAAGTCTGAGGGCGGCGTTGCGCTCAACCTTTCGACGGACATGAAACCGAAGGGCGACCAACCCCAGGCTATTGCCGAACTCGTGGCCCAAGCGGATGCCCAGGAGCGCGACCAGGTGCTGCTCGGCGTCACAGGCTCGGGCAAGACCTTCACCATGGCCCAGGTCATCGCGCAAACGCAGCGCCCCGCCCTCATTTTGGCGCCCAACAAGACGCTGGCGGCGCAGCTTTATGGCGAGTTCAAGGGGTTCTTCCCCGACAATGCCGTGGAGTACTTCGTCTCGTATTACGACTACTACCAGCCGGAAGCCTATATCCCGCGAACCGACACCTATATCGAGAAGGACTCGTCCATCAACGAACAGATCGACCGCATGCGCCATGCGGCGACGCGCGCCGTGATGGAGCGAGACGACGTGGTGATCGTGGCCAGCGTGTCCTGCATCTACGGTATCGGTTCGGTCGAAACCTACACGGCCATGACGTTTAGCCTGAAACGCGGCGACCGTATCGAGCAGCGCCAGCTGATGGCCGACCTCGTGGCACTTCAATACCGACGCAATGACGTCAATTTCGCACGCGGCAGCTTCCGCGTTCGCGGCGATACGATCGAATTGTGGCCAGCCCATTTGGACGATCGGGCCTGGCGCATCTCCCTCTTCGGTGACGAGATTGAGTCCATTGTCGAGTTCGATCCGCTGACCGGCGCCAAGACCGATGAGTTCGCCATCGTGAAGATCTACGCGAACTCGCACTACGTGACGCCGAAGCCCACGCTGAAGCAGGCCGTGCGCGGTATCAAAGAAGAGCTCAAACAGCGCCTTGTCGAATTGAACGGCGCCGGGCGGCTGCTGGAGGCGCAGCGGCTCGAGCAGCGGACACTATTCGATCTCGAAATGATCGAGGCGACGGGGTCCTGTGCGGGAATCGAGAACTATTCACGCTACCTCACGGGCCGGAAGCCAGGCGAACCGCCGCCCACTCTATTCGAGTATCTACCCGACAACGCGCTCGTCTTCGTCGACGAGAGCCACGTCACCGTGCCCCAGATCGGCGCGATGTTCCGGGGCGACTACAAGCGTAAATCCACGCTGGCCGAATACGGATTCCGCCTGCCCTCCTGCATGGACAACCGCCCTTTGCGCTTCGAAGAGTGGGACGCGATGCGACCGCAGACCGTCTACGTTTCCGCAACGCCTGGCGGCTGGGAGCTGGATCAGACAGGCGGTGTCTTCGCCGAGCAGGTCATTCGGCCAACGGGGCTGGTCGATCCGCCGGTCGAGATTCGGCCCGCGACCACACAGGTCGACGACTTGATCGACGAGACACGCAAAGTGGTGGCGAACGGTTATCGCGTGCTCGTCACCACGCTGACGAAACGCATGGCGGAAGATCTCACCGAGTACATGCACGAGCAGGGCCTGCGCGTCCGTTACATGCATTCGGATGTGGAGACTCTAGAGCGCATCGAAATCATTCGCGATTTGAGGCTTGGCGCCTTCGATGTGCTGATTGGCATCAACCTACTCCGCGAAGGTCTCGATATTCCCGAATGCGCACTGGTCGCTATTCTCGATGCGGACAAGGAGGGCTTCCTGCGCTCCGAAACGTCGCTCGTACAGACTATCGGCCGCGCGGCGCGCAACGTGGACGGCAGGGTGATTCTGTATGCAGACGGTGTCACCGGGTCCATGGAGCGCGCCCTGGCGGAGACGACACGCCGGCGCGAGAAGCAAGTCGCTTGGAACCAAGCCAACGGAATCACGCCGGAAAGCGTCAAGAAGAACATCGGCGACATCTTGCAGAGCGTCTACGAGCGCGACCACGTACTGGTGGATGCGGGCGCGGGCTTCGCCGAGGACGGCCAGACGCCTATCGAAGGCACGGTCGGCCACAACATCGAGAGCGTCATCGAAGACATGGAGAAGCGGATGCGCGCCGCCGCCGCCGACCTCGAGTTCGAAGAAGCCGCCCGGCTGCGTGACGAGGTCAAACGCCTGCGTCAGATGGAACTTGCGATCGCCAACGATCCTTTGGCGCGACAAAGCGAACTCGAACGGACGGTCGACATCTCACGCCCGCACAAGCCAAGCCTCGACGAGATGGGACCGCACAATCGCGAGATTCCATTGCGCAAGCCCAAACCACGCTCCCGCTCCGGCAAACCCGGCACACGCACTTTCAAGACGAACCGGACCTGAGGCCGTCCACTGACCAACGTCAGCGTTGCAACGGCTTTCACTTGATCCAGCGCAAGTCGATCCACGGATACACACGCTAGTGTCCGCAAAGGGTAGAAAGATCGATCGCGCTAGGTCGTCTCCTGCCGCGTGTTCTTTCGGATCGGGCGAGCGCATCCAGAGAACATGGATCTTTCTCACCCGCTCCTCGCACCACAAGCGAGGAGACGCCTATCGACACGGAAGCCTGGCGTTCGCGCCGGGCTTCTTGGCCATTGGGGCCCGCCGATAGCTAGAAATCGGCCGTTTCAAACTGATCCTGCCCTTAACCCTTTCTCAAGCCTATGAAGCGAAATTGGTGGCGTACCGATTTGAGTACGCAACGCGTAGAGGGAATCAGTTATGCGCACCATCATCGCTCTTGCGGTCGTTTCCGCGACACTCGCCCTTGGCGGGTGCTTTCATCTGCACCAGCAGGCGGTTGTTACGGAACTACCCCCGGCCCCCGTGCCGTACAAATAGTCTGTTGTCTTCGTAAGCTTTCCTGGTCTCACCTCCCCCGTCCGCGCCCGCCAGCGCGGACTACTCCCCAGGGATCGGAAAGCGAGAGTATCTGCGTAGAAAAGCTCGGCCTTAGCGCCGGGCTTTTTCGTGGGAGGACCTCTCGGGCCGGTCAAGCGCTTGTGAGGAGATATGAGCCTCACGTGACGGGAAGCTCGGCTAGCTTAGCCATAGATAGAAAGACAGCAGCAGGGGTTAGAAATGTCCGCATTCGTCAATCTCTTGGAAGCCGGCCGGCAATTGGCCGAACGGATTCCATACAGCCTGGTCGCGCTTGTCGCGCGCCTATCTGTGGCAACCGTATTCTGGCGCTCGTGCCTCACCAAGTTGGACGAGAACCTTCAGGTGAAGAGCACAACGTTCTTCCTCTTCAAGGAGGAATACAAAGTGCCGATTATCCCGCCTGAGATCGCCGCCTATCTCGCCACCTATCAGGAGCTGGTCGGCTCCATCTTGCTCGTGATCGGCCTCGCGACACGTCTGACGGCGCTTTCCTTCATCGGCATGGTCGCCGTCATCCAGATATTCGTCTATCCGTCCGGGTGGCCCGAGCACGCCTTGTGGTTCGCGCTGCTGTTTCTACTCGTCGCGCGCGGCCCGGGCGCGATCTCGGTCGATCACCTCATTTGGCGAAACAAGTAACGGGCTCAGAAGCGCGGAAGCTCAGGCCAGTCGGCGTTTAGCCACCGGCCTGCAGCTTGCGCAGCAAAGCGTGGCTCGGATAGCCGTCCGCAGGCAGACCATATTGAAGCTGCATCTCGCGGATGGCTTTTCGTGTCAAAGCGCCGATCACACCGTCCACCTTGCCCACATCGTAGCCCCGCTGCCGTAGTAGGCGTTGCATCTGCTTGCTCTCGGCTCCGCTGAACGGCTCCGGGTTACCCGCGCGCAGCGGCGGCGCGCCCGCGAGCCGCGTCGCGAAGTAGCCCGCTGTGGTCGAGTAGACCAACGAATGGTTCCAATCCAGATAGATATTGATGAAGTTCGGGTAGGCCAGGAAGGCTGGCCCATTCCGGCCCATCGGCAGCAGAAGCGCCGTCGGCGTCGCATCCGCCGGAACCGGCTGACCGTTACGGTATTTCACCCCGTACTGCGACCAGAAAAGCCGTGGTCGCTGAATGGTTACGTCGGCCTGATCCCAGGGTAGATTGTTCGGAACGATCACTTCCTCGAGCCAGGGCTGACCAGGCTGCCAGCCCTTGGCAGCAAGGTAGTTCGCCGCAGAGGCGAGGGAGTCCGGTACGCTCTTCACGAGATCGCGCCGTCCGTCGCCGTCGTAATCAACCGCGAAGTTGTAATAGGTGCTTGGCTGGAACTGGAACTGTCCGACCTCACCGTGGGTCGGGCCAATCATTTGATTGCGCCTGAGGTCGCCCCGGTCGAGAACGCGCAGTGCGTCCATAAGCTGTGGCCGGAACTTCTCTGGGCGCCGGCAATCGTAACTCAACGTGGCTAGAGCTCGGATGCTGTCCATCTTGCCCATGAAGGCGCCGTAGTCCGTCTCGAGCCCCCAAAAGGCGACGAGCACCGGCCCGGGCACGCCGTATTGCTGTTCAACCTGCTTGAACACCGGGGCGTACCTCTTCAGACGCGCCTTGCCGGCCGCAAGCCGGTTCTTGTTCGCCATACGCCGCTGGAATGTCAGAAAGTCCTGCGCGAAAACGCCCTGCGCGCGGTCCCGCGCGATGACCTTCGGATTGTAGGTAACGCCATTCAAAGCAGCATTCACGGTGCGAGCCGAGACGCCCTCGGCAATGGCTTCCTGCTTGAAGCCTTGCAGCCACTTGTTGAAGCCTGCAGGGCCAGGACATCTCTGCGCGGAGGCGGTCGAGGCGGAACCGATCAGCACCGCCGCACACAGGCCAGCAAATGCTGAGAATCGAATGACACGAGTCAGGGGGTGTGTAGCCATGCGCGCCACTGAACCCAGTCGGGCGGCATCCGTCAAGCGCGGATGGATGGGTTCGAACAGATCAACGGGGGCTTGTCATATCCCTGTAAAACCAGCGCGACTCCATGGGAGCCGGGTCTGCTGAAAAGAAGCGAGACGAGAGGCGCTCGCTGCCAGCACGCCAAGACAACTCTACAAAAACCGCCGCTAATCGGTATGCGGCGGGAGCTCGCCAATCCTGAGCTTTTCGCGAAGCACATCGATACGCCGCGAGGCCTCGCTGCGGCTCAAGCCAAGTTCATAGGCACTCGGCTCGCAGACCTCGTCGGCCAGCGTCTTGAGGTCCGCTGCTTGTGCGCCGGTCATCGGCTCCAGACCGTGACCCTTTCGCGACATATACTGGCTTTCCCGACTGCCAGGTCCCCTTTTCTCCTGTTCCATTGTCTCGTGTCCTTGGCTTTCCCCATTGGATTATGCTTCTTGATTAGAGTGTTACAATAGGTCCCAAAAAGGGCAAGGATTAGCTCATGCAAACCGATGGTTTGCGCACAGAATCGGACGGCCTAATCTATCGGTGGTCCGCTTCGGACCTTGCGACGTCTGCAGAATACCAGTCTGCGCAAGCTTGGTAGGGTCGAGCGGGCGCCATGGTGCCTCAACATCGCTAGCCCTCCGCCGCTGCCTGATAGACGATGATAAGCCACTGTAATATTTGACAAAAAAGTGGCAGGGCCGTCGACAAATGGCCTTCCAAAGACCGCGCCGCCGCCAGCTTTCCGCCAGCTTCTTCCATAAATTCCCGTCCTCGCACATCGAGCGCGACGGATTCTGAAACGGCAGCATCGCGCGCTCGCATCCCTCCCAAAACTGAAGGAGACAAGAAACGCATGGTCAAAATGCGCGCTAGACTATTGTTGGTGGGACTTCTAGCGGCGGCCTTCCTGCTGCCGCTCCAAGCCGCGAACGCCGCCCAGGTGGGCAGCGCATCGTGGTATGCTCTCCGCTCCATCACTGCGAGCGGTGAGCGCATGAATCCCAATGCCCTAACGGCCGCCCACCGGACACTGCCATTCGGCACCAAAGTACGCGTCAAGAACCTCCAAAACGGCCGATCCGTCGTCGTGCGGATCAATGACCGTGGCCCCTTTGTCGGCGGCCGCGTCATCGACGTTTCGAAGGCAGCTGCAGCCAAACTTGGCATGATCAGCTCTGGTACGGCAAAGGTCAGTGTGACCCGGCTGAACTAGTGATCCGATCCGCCTTCTGCCATGAGGAGGCACGGCTTTGCGAAAGGGATGTCCGGCAGGTCACGGGCATCCCTTTTGTTGTTTGAGTTGTGTGTTTGGCCGCCCAGAAGTTTCTCGACCGTTGCCCAGATGCCATAGGCAAGGCGTTCAAAAGCCTTCATAGTCCAAGTTCCAATGGTTTATCGAGGACATTGGTCTTCGATCTTGCGTGCAAGTAGCACCCGAACCACATACAGTGACTAAACAAGTGAGGGGCCGACTCGGCCCGTCCGCCCGCCTGACTGGAGGCTACTCAAATGCTCACGCACACGGCGCTCTTCAGGACGCTTCCCCTCGCCGCTCTAATTGTCGCGGCGTCGTTCTGCCTTTCCATCGAAACGGCCGACGCTCAAAATGGCGCCCGCAGCGAGCGCTCCGGGGGTATCTTGAAGAGGCCTCATCGCGGGCCGGCCATTGGCGGTACGTCCTGGACTCTGAGTGATGTCTGGGGTGTCCCCGAAATGCCCGAGCAGCCAATTGAAGCTCCTGGCTTCGACTTTGGAGCGGGTGGGTTTGAACTCAATGGGCCACCCAACCAGTCGCCGTACCCCAACTAAACGCTTCATCTGTATTGCCGATGACCTCATTGGGGTCTTGCGCATGACTAGCAGACACAACTAGAGTGAGGCGCTTTATTGGGCAGACTGCGAACCAGGGTTGAGGCTGGCCGCGCACGCTCCTTGGGAAGTGACGTGGTTTCTTTTCCCGTTTCCTAGGCTTGCCTTTAATTTCCGCGCGCGCGCGGGGCCTTATTGGAGGGGGAAAGGAGCTTCCCATGCGTCAGACCGGTACGGTCAAGTTCTTTAATCACACGCGAGGCTTCGGCTTTATTACGCCGGACGATGGCGGGAAAGATGTATTCTTGCATATTTCTTCCCTGCAGCGGTCCGGTCTGCCAGCGCTCGACGAAGGGGCACGCGTCTCGTTCGAGACGGAGCCGGACCGCCGGGGCAAAGGGCCCCAGGCCATCAATGTCCAGCTCGGAGAATAGAGTCCCAATCAGCTGAACATGTTGACCCGCCGCGACCGTGGCGTCATGGGACGCCAACGTCGCCGGCGGGTTTTTTGCTAGCCAACCCAGTCCACACAAGCACTTCCCGACATAAGCACTTTTAAAGACAGGCGGCTCGATGACAGTGCAGAACAACGGCACCGCTCAAGGCGGGGTAGAGCTCGCTCCCGACGACGCCCTGGACATGTTGACGAAGGCCAGCTCTGTCGCACTCGAACGCCTTACCGACTTCTTAGCCATCCCAAGCATTTCCACCGATCCTGCCTATCACGAGGCTTGTCTGGACGCGGCCCGTTGGTCCGCCGAGACATTGAGAAACATCGGCTTTGAAGCAACTGTTGAGCCAACGGACGGCAAACCAATGGTGGTGGCCCGCTGGCGTGCTGCGAATGGCGGACGACCCCGCCCCCACGTGCTCTTCTATGGGCACTATGACGTTCAGCCGCCTGATCCGCTGGAGGCGTGGTCGGCCCCGCCGTTTGAGGCGCAAATCGTCGAACACCCGACCCACGGCAAAGTCATCGTCGCGCGCGGTGCCTCTGACGATAAGGGCCAGGTCATGACCTTCATCGAGGCGTGCCGCGCGTGGATAGACTCAACCGGTACGCTTCCGGTCGATGTAACCATCCTCCTGGAGGGCGAGGAGGAGTCGGGCAGCCCCAGCCTTGAGCCCTTTCTTCAGGCTCACGGCGACAACCTCAAGGCCGACATTGCTCTCGTATGCGACACCAGCCAGTGGGACGCCGAAACCCCGGCCATCACAGCTTTCTTGCGCGGCTTGGCCTTTTCGGAACTCACACTCAAGGGACCGTCGCGCGACCTGCATTCGGGCATTTACGGCGGCCCCGCTCAAAATCCCATTCGGGCTCTGGGCGAACTGATTGCGGGCCTCCACGATGACACGGGGCGGATCACGATACCCGGCTTCTACGATGATGTAGCGGAGCCCTCCAACGAGCAACGCGAGGCATGGCGTGCCCTAAACTTCGACGGCGCTGGTTTTCTCGGCGAGGTTGGCTTGAGCGTCCCGGCGGGAGAAACGGATCGCAGCATTGTCGAGCAGCTCTGGAGCCGGCCGACGATTGAGGTCAACGGCATCATCGGCGGCTATACGGGACCGGGTACCAAGACGGTCATTCCTGCCGAAGCGTCTGCGAAGTTCTCATTTCGGCTGGTCCCTCGCCAAGATCCCGGCAAAGTTATCGAAGGCCTCCATCGATACGTTGCCGAACGCCTGCCTGCGGACGTCACTGCAAGTTTCCAAGGTGAAGGTGGATCCCCCGCTGTCGGTTTCGACACGAACGCGCCAGCCTTTCGGGCAACGGCGCGCGCACTTGAAGCAGAGTGGGGCAAGCCGCCCGTAATCGTAGGCTGCGGCGCCTCAATTCCGATTGTCGAAGCATTCCGTACACGACTCGGTATGGACGCGCTCTTGGTCGGCTTTGCCTTGGAAGACGATGCAATCCACTCACCGAACGAGAAGTACAATCTCTCAAGTTTCGAAAGGGGCGCGCGTAGCTGGGTCCGAATCCTGTCGGCGCTAGGAGGAAGCAGTGCCGAGGCTTAAGGCCTACGGGCTTGCGACCGTTTTGGTTGGCTCGCTCCTCCTCGGTTTGCACGCGGTGGCCCATGACGACGGACGGCCACAAGCCTACAAGCAGGCAGAACCTGGTGACTTCGACTACTACACACTTGTTTTGAGCTGGTCTCCAACCCACTGCCTTACCGAAGGGCAACGGCGCGGAGATGCGCAATGCAAGACCGATGGCGACCAGGACTTCATCCTGCACGGGCTGTGGCCGCAGTACGATGTCGGTTGGCCGGAGGATTGCTACCGCGGCAAGCGCCCCTGGATTCCGTCGGATGTGATCCGAGAGATGGAGAGCATCATGCCGGACAAGGGCGTCATCATTCACGAGTATAGGGCACACGGAACCTGTTCCGGCCTGTCGCCCGCCGCCTATTTCGCAGCGGCGCGAAAAGCTTACGATCAGATTGCCATCCCGCACACACTCGACGATCCAAAGGTGCAGCGTTTCCTATCGCCGGAGAAAGTCGAGCGCGAGTTCATGGCCGCCAACAAATGGCTTCGCCCCGACATGATCGCGGTGACGTGCCGGCGCGGCAATCTCTTCGATGTGCGCATTTGCTACACGAAGGACCTGGCGCCGCGCGCCTGCGGCAAGAACAGCAATCAAAAGCGCCTTTGCCCACTCAGCCGCATCACCGTGCCGGTGTCTAGAAGCGATAGATGACTGAGCCGCGGAACGAGTTAGAATCCGGATCGAAGGTCTGCCTGTTGCCGCCCTGGAAGTTGACCGTCTCCTCTCCGAAATCCGTAAACTGATAATCGAAGCGCAAGCTCCAGTCCTTTTCGAAGGCGTACTCGGCGCCGCCGCCGATACTCCAGCCGGTAAAGTCGGTCTCGCGGAAGCCGCCTCCGGGGCCGTTCATGTAAATGTCCGAGCTCGCCCAAGCGCCACCGAACGTGCCGAATAGCAATAGATTGTTCGTGAACGCATATCCGAGCCGCATGCGCAAATCTGCGAGATTGTCGAAACCGACCTTGACGCCATTGACGCCGCTATTGACGCTGCCGCTGCCATCAATGTCGGCGCCCATGTAGTCAGCCTCAAGGCCAATCACAAACGGCCCATGCTGCCAGCTGAAGCCACCGATCACACCGCCAATGAAGCCGTCGGAATCGAAGGAGCCTGGCGACGTGCTGTAATTGACAGTGGAACCGCCAACCGTGGCGCCAAGCCACCAACCCTCGAACGTGGCGTCAGATTGCATGACGTCCGAACCGAAATATGAGCCACCGTCATACAGTCCGTAGTCCTGCGCAGCTGCAGGACCGGAGGCCACAGCACAGAAGCCAAAGGCCGCAGAGAAGGCGATCGCCCGGTGAAGTCCCGTACGCATAAGTCACTCCCTCAATGGATCGAGAGCCTGTTTCGTCCCTAGTCCCGTAACGAAACCCGGCGCTCACCCCCCGAAGGATAGAGCCCGCCCCTAAACGTCTCTTAACGATGAAGGGGGGCAAAACTCTGTATGGTTAGTGGCGGGTTAAAGGCACGGCTGCGGCGGCAGCGGGCGGCTTAGAGACGTTCCCACTGTGCGAGGATCCGGCCGCCATGGTCATTGTGAGTGCAAGAGCTCCGGTGCCCTTGTTGGCTCGGATTACCCCTTCTGCGGGACTGATAGCGCTGCAAAGACGCGGTATGGTGTGGTCGTGTTGTGAGAACATGACTGGGGTCGTGGAGCGCTGTGAACAAGACCGGACTAAGGAAGATGAAGGATCGTTTTCTGGAGTGGCAGTGCCAATTGAGGAAAACGGCCATGCGGGAGCAGGGTGGACGGCCTACCAGTGGTATGTGCCCGCGACTACTAAGTAGCTCGGGCCAAGAGCAACTTGCCGCACTCACCGTCTTGCTGTCGCCAGAAGAGCCCGAGGAGAGCACTGCTTTCTTCCGTTTTCAGGTGCAAAAGTCGGCAGACCCGCGTGAGACATATCAGAAGGCGCTGCGCTTTCTTCAGTCGGAGTACTATCGAGACTCAACTGACTTCAGCGATCGACTACTGGCCGTAATGCCACCGGACGCGCCGATTGCCATTGCGCTCATAAACGCCGGCCGGTGCATCCTCGACTTTTCTCAAGGACGCCACAGCTTTCGCATCCCATGCAAAGTCAAAACCGTGAAGGAAAGCAACGCGAACCACGCGGCGGCGATCTGGCACAACCGCGTGTTCAATCCCGCGCTGCCGGACGGCATGAAAGTGATCGCCTTCAAGCCGGATTGGAAGTTGGCAGAAACGAACTTCTGAGTGACGACTCCTATACGGGGAACAAGAGTCTTTTGCTGCGGTCGCGCGGGGTCGGCACAACCCTTTCGCCAATAAGAAGGGCGCCCCGAAAACGGCACGCCCTTCTCCATTCAGTCTGCTAAGCGCGAAGCCTAGAGCGAGTGATCGTCTAGAGCCTTTTTGATCGACTCCTTACTGCCGTACTCCTCCACGTCCTTTTGGAACTCCTCCTTCTCCTCACGGAGTTGGATAACGTGCCAAAGGATCCAGGCTACGACACCAGCAATGACCATGATCAATTCGGCGCCTTGCCACGGATAGATCGCTTTCACGTTGGCAAGATCGACTGCCCAACTAGTAAGCATTGTGGTTCTCCTCTTTCTGTCTTGCCAAGGCCATCACACGAGCGCCTTTTCGGCGTCGCGAACGTCCTGCCGTGCTTGCTCTTCATCAGCCAGGGACTTGAAGTCCAGGCCCATCAGCTCAACTTCGCGTGGGATCCGAAGGAGTCCCATCCCGTTTAGGATCTTGGCGACGATCCAGGCGGGAAGGAAGCCGAGAACGAAGAACATGATGATCGCGCCGATCGTGTTCCCGAGCGGGTTGATCGCAGCATAGCCTTCATAAGGCGAGGACGGGTAACCCCAGAGCATAAAGCCTGCGATCACCAGACCTGCAAAGCCGGCATAGCCGTGAACGGCTACCGCGCCGACAGCATCGTCGATCTTGAACGTCCGCTCGACCCAGTAGTGCATCTTGTACGCGATGAACGTACCGATGCCTGCGATGAACATCGCCTGGATCGGGTGGTACAGATCGTTGCCTGCCGAGGCCGTAATGATGCCCGCAAGACCTCCAGAGTAAGTCCAGAACGGATTGCCGTTGGAGATGAGATACGCCACCAACAAGCCGCCTGACAGAGACATCAGGAAGTTGAACGTGATCGCACCAAGTGTTGTCGGTGTCAGATAGATCGTCGTCGCCGTCCAGGTCTCACCGGTAATCAGACCACCAATCCCTTCCGGCGAAATGATCGGCACGTTGCACGCGGCATAGAAGCCCCAAAAGCCCGTGTAGATCAGGAAGAGACCCACCGTCACCAGCCAAGGATTATGCGGCACGAAGTCCCGCGCAGTGCCGTCCGCCCGGAAGCGTCCCAGCCGCGGCCCAAGGACCACGAGAACGCCGAGAGCTGTGCCGCCGGCAATGCCATGGATAACGCCGGAGGCGTAGGCATCGTGATAGCCGAGGAGCTTGACCATCCAGCCATTGGCGCTCCAACCCCAAGCCGCATCGATGATCCACGTCACCGAGCCGATCATGACCGCGATGATCCAGAATGCACCGGACCTGATCCGCTCGATCACCGAACCGGATACGATCGACGCCGCCGTCCATGAGAACAAGAGGAACGCCGCCCAGAAGACACCGGTTATTCGGTCGGAAAGATCCGTACCCATATTCGGGGATGTCGGAGCATTTGCGGCCGCAGCCTCAAGCTCCAATCCACCGGTAATGAACGGCCCGTTGGGGAACGCCCAATAGATCCACCAGCCAAAGAAGAAGAACGTGATGGTGACCAACGGGATCAACATCGTGTTCTTCATGAGTGTGTGTAGGTGATTGCGACGCCGGCTCACGCCGACCTCGTACATACAGAAGCCAACGTGGATCAGAAACATGAAGACAACCGTCACCCAGTAATAAAACTCGGTGAAGACGGTTGTCAGCGCGTCTAAGTTGTTGCCCATAGATGTAACCCCCCTAGGGTTATAGAGGCGGGACTTCTATTAGATCTATGTCCCTTTGCCTTGTTGATTAGATTTGGTTTGCGTCTACGTCTTCGCTCACGCACCTCCTTCGCAAATCGCCGGTTGGTCTTTCGCCAATACTCGGTTCGACCGCCGACTGACCTACAATGCTAGGCGGCGCTCGCGTGTCCGTCAATCTTGTGCAAAAATTTTTACTGTAAGGAAATAGCGGCGCGTTTTCGCGCTCACCCCATGCGGGAGAGGCCTCCAGAGCAGAACCGCAGGTTTTCCTATGAGGAAAGACCTCGGGTCGTTGCCTAGCCGACAGAGCAGACTGCAAATATGGAAGCCACTTGAAGTAAGGAAACCACTTGGGTCCGAGGAAAAGGCCACGAACGACAGCCGTGCGCCTGGGCAACACATGCGCCCCACTTCGCCCGTCCTTGCGACCCACGCCAATGCATAGGGCCTTGATCTCGCCGGCCTCGAAACGGGGGCCGTACGACATGCTGGTCATTTGTCTCCTCCTGCTAGGGCGAGAACTCGCCCGCCCTAGGAGATGCCCAGCTTCTCTTGGCCGGTGCATCTCAGATCTGTGGTCGGTTTGCTACCAGTCTTGTGTCGGTCTCCTCATAGTCGGCTTCATGCGCAAGGTCTGATCCTGCGCGCGGCAGTCAGAACTTACGGTACGCCTTGTTCAAGTCGTTCAGCGGATGCCTGGGCGAAGTCTGAAACCGGATCAGCAGCTCCCGGGCGATCATGTCACGGTCCTGCTGGTTGTCCGGCAAGTCCATCGACTTCGGAATCCGAACCCAGCCGTTAATGTTGCGATCGAAAATCGCAGGCTGACCTTCTTCGTACCCCATGTGAACGTCCTCCAACCAATTGAGGTCATCCCAACCCATGAACTCCATGTACTCCTTAAGGAACGGCGTGAGCCGATCATAGTCGGGCAGCAGATTCACGTCGTAGCGGTAACCGATATGCTGACCGATTACCTTCTCGCGCTCGGTATCGAGACCGGCCGAGTCCTTCAGGTATTTGTCGACGTCGGCTTGAGATTTCTTGGGCATCGTCTTCCTCACCCCAGCTTGTGATAGTTCTCGACACCGACAGTCATGTCGGTTCCCGCCAACGGCACTTGGGCCATGGCGGAGGCTTCCATTGTCAGCGCCGCAAGGTCTTCCGGCTCCAGGCTATGGATGTCGGTCTTGCCGCAGGCACGCGCGAGAAGCTGCGCTTCCAAGGTCAGCGTATGCAGGAAGTTGTAGACGCGCTCCGCCGCTTCCTCCGGATCGAGCCGCTTGCGCAGCTCCGGATCTTGCGTCGCCACGCCAACAGGGCAACGACCGGTGTGGCAATGATAGCAACTGCCCGCAGGGACACCCATCTCGGCCTCGAAGTCCGATTCTGGAATTTCCTTGTTGCAGTTGAGTGCCATCATCACCGAATGGCCGATCGCAATCGCGTCGGCACCGAGCGCGAGCGCCTTGGCCACGTCGCCGCCATTACGGATACCGCCGGCATAGATGAGGCTGACTTTACCGCGCATACCCAACTCGTCGATGGCCCGGCGTGCCTGCCGGATCGCCGCGATGCCGGGCACGCCCGTGTCCTCCGTGGCGATGTGAGGACCCGCGCCCGTCGACCCTTCCATGCCATCTATGTAGATGGAGTCCGGTCCGCACTTCACGGCCATCCGTACATCGTCATAGACGCGCGCCGCGCCGAGCTTCAGCTGAATGGGGATTTCCCAATTCGTCGCTTCGCGAATCTCTTCGATCTTCAATGCCAAGTCGTCCGGACCCAGCCAATCCGGGTGTCGTGCCGGTGAACGCTGATCGATGCCAGCCGGTAGCGATCGCATCTCAGCAACCTGATCGGTCACTTTCTGGCCCATCAAATGACCGCCAAGACCGACCTTACAGCCCTGGCCGATAAAGAACTCACAAGCGTCGGCGAGCCGCAGATGGTGCGGATTGAAGCCATAGCGAGATTGAATGCACTGGTAGAGCCACTTCGAAGAGTAACGACGCTCATCGGGGATCATGCCGCCCTCACCCGAGCATGTTGCCGTCCCCGCCATGGTGGCGCCGCGCGCCAGCGCGATCTTCGCTTCATAGGACAATGCGCCGAAGCTCATGCCCGTCACGTAGATCGGAATATCAAGCTCCAATGGCCGTTTGGCCTGCGGTCCGATCAGCGTCTTGGTATCGCACTTCTCGCGGTACCCTTCGATGACGAAACGCGTCAGCGTACCGGGCAGGAAGGTCAGATCGTCCCAATGCGGAATCTTCTTGAAGAGCGAGAAACCGCGCATGCGGTAGCGGCCGAGCTCCGACTTCACATGGATGTCGTTCATGACCTCCGGCGTGAAGATTTGACTCTTGCCCAGCAGGAACCGGCTCTGTTCGGCTGGCTCTTGCGCGCCGTTCGCCTTCCGCTTCTTATCTTTGGCCATCTCTCAGAAGCTCCCTTTACAGAACCAATTTCTTCTCGGTTGGCTCCAGATTGTCGTAGTTCCAGAGCTGCTTACCGGCGACGATTTTGCGGAAGGAGCCGATCCCACCCTTCGGCATCACGTCGTACTTTGTGAGTTTTTTCTCGAGCCAGTCCCTATCGAGATCGGTCATGTCGGCCCAGACCGCGTCGACGCCCAGACTTCTCGGTTCTCCGCCAAGAAAGATCGTTCCGTCGTACATGGAGTCGCCGAGGTTCTTGCCGGCATTTCCGCAGATCACCATGCGGCCGCGCTGCATCATGAAGCCGGTGAACGAGCCGGTGTCGCCGCCGACAATGATGTTGCCACCCTTCATATCGATGCCTGTTCGCGAACCCACGTCGCCCTTACAAACAAGATCGCCGCCGCGGATCGCAGCACCGAACTGCGACCCGGCGTTCTTTTCGATAAGGATGGTTCCGCTCATCATGTTCTCGCCGCACGACCAGCCGACGCGCCCGCTGATGCGAACATTCGGGCCATCGATCAGGCCGCACCCAAAGTAGCCGAGCGACCCTTCGATGATGAGATTGAGCCTGTTGAGGATGCCAACCGCCATGGAGTGCTTGGCGGCCGGGTTCTTCAGCACGATCGTCCCGTATCCCTCCTTCATCATCTCGCGGATACGCGCGTTGACTTGCATGGCTTCCATGTTGGAGGCATCGATCTCGCCGCGCTTGTTGAAATCGACGTCGAACGAGTCGGGAAGACTGAACCCATGATGGGGCTCATTGAGATCAATATCGAAGAAGACTTGTTGCGTGCGGCCGCTGAGCTGCTCCTGGTGCATACCCATTTCATGGGATCTGCGATCCTCATCAGTCGGCGCAGCTTGCGTTAGCGTTGCCATACCCGAACCTCCTCATCATACGGATCAGATGTATCGATTTCCCGAGGAACGATGGCGCGGATTGCCACTTCCTCCGAGGCAAGCGCAACGATGTCGTCGCTTTCGTAGAGAACCATGGGCTTGGCGGCCATGGTGTCCTTGGCCATGCCGAGTTCCTTGTTTGTGGCAACGAGATAGGTGAAGACGCCGTCGATCTCCTTGATCGACGATTTCAACGAATCCTCAAGCGTTGCGCCCTGCTCCAGATTGTTGGCCGTGTAGACCGCCAGAAGTTCGGAGTCGCAGTTCGACATGAACCGGTGCCCGAGGCGCTCCATTTCACGGCGCATGATCCAATAGTTCGTGATCTGACCGTTATGGACGACGCTAATGTCGTTATACGGGTAGGCCCAGTAGGGATGTGCGGAACGAATATCGACATCCGACTCCGTGGCCATCCGCGTGTGACCAATGCCGTGCGTGCCACGGAAATCATCCAGACCATACTGCTCGGAAACAACCGTCGCGTCGCCGAGGTCCTTGATCAACTCCAGTGAATGACCGAAGGACAGAACCTCGCCACCGTCGATGTGCTCAAGATCCGTCGCGAGCTGCTTGGTGTCACCCGAGAATTGCAGGCGATACCGGAAGGCGTAAGGCGTTGGCTGCTCAACCTCGATAGTCTTTGCACCAAGCTCTGCAAGCCGGTTGTCGACCAAAGCCTGGCGATCCCGAATCTTGTCGAGGATGTTGTAATCCGTGTCGAAATCCTCCGCCTCGGCGAGTTTCAAGCGCATGACGTATTCGTCAGGCTTGCTCACACCGTAAACGGCAAACCCAGTCGAGTCTGGTCCACGATGCTTCAGACTTTGAAGCATTGCGGTCATCTCTTGGCCGACGCCCACCGCTTTGCCGCGATGAATGACTCCAGCAATCCCGCACATTGTTTTTGTTCCTCCGTTTGAAGAGGCGCGCCGCGTACATTGCCGGGCGCGCCCGAACTCATCTCTGCGCTCTACGGCAGGCAGTCGAGATACGTCTCCAAGTCCCACTCCGTCACGGTGTGGTTGAAGCGTTCCCATTCGTCCCGTTTGTATTCGCTGTAGAGGCGGTACATTTCGCCCGGCATGCCGCGCTGCACGACTTTGTCGTCCTCGAGCGCTTGGAGGGCTTCGCCGAGATTCATCGGCAGCCGCTTCACGTCCTTGCCGGCCTTGATAGCTTCGTAGATGTTCCGTTCTTCCGGCTCGCCTGGATCGAGCTTGTTTTCGATGCCATCGTCAGCCGCCGCGAGGATCGTCGAACCCATGAGATACGGGTTCACCATGGAGTCGACGGACCGGAATTCGAAGCGGCCAGGCGCCGAAACGCGCAAGCCCGTCGTCCGGTTCTGGAAGCCCCAGTCGGCGAAGATCGGCGCCCAGAAGCCCGTGTCCCACAGACGGCGATAGGAGTTCACCGTAGACGAACCGATGCAGGTCAACGCCCGTAAGTGGTGGACGATACCGCCGATCGCCTCGAGGCCTGCTTTTTGCGGCATCTGCGGGTCGTCGCCATCGGGCATGAAGGTGTTGTCGCCGCCCGTGACATACATGTAGTTCTGCGCCATGCCCGGCAGGCTGTTCGGATCGTTGCCCGTCGGTCGCAACACGTCCTCACCGCCGCGCCAGAGTGACATGTTGTGGTGACAGCCGCTCGCCGACACGCCCATGAAAGGCTTGGTCATGAAGCAGGCGATGATGTCGAACTCGCGCGCAACCTGCGCGCAGATTTGGCGATAAGTCGTCAAGCGATCCGCGTTGCGCAGAACGTCATCGAACATCCAGTTCAATTCGAGCTGCCCGGGCGCATCCTCATGGTCGCCCTGGATAACATCGAGGCCCATTTTCCGCGCGTACTGGATAACCTTCATGTAGACGGGACGAAGACTCTCGAACTGATCGATGTGATAGCAGAAGGGATTTGAGTAACCGCCGGCCGGTTTGCCGTTCTCGTCTTTCTTCAGCCACATCATCTCGGGCTCGGTGCCCATACGCAGCTGTAGACCGTTGTGCTTATCTTGGAAGGCCTTGTGGAGACGGCGGAGGTTGCCACGGCAATCGGCCGTTAGGAACGCCCCGGGCTCCTCCCGCTCCTCGCGGTTGCGGAACAGCGTGCAGTACAGGCGCCCGACGCGCTTGTCCCACGGAAGCTGCATGAATGTCTCGGGATCGGGGATACCGACGAGCTCGGCGGCTTCGGGGCCGTAGCCGAAATACTCGCCATGGCGGTTGAGAAACAGATTGACGGTCGCACCGTAAACGAGCTGGAAGCCCTTCCTGGCGACACTCTCCCAGTGATCGGCTGGGATGCCCTTACCCATGATGCGGCCCGTGATGGACACGAACTGCAGGTACAGATACTCGATTCCAAGTTCGTCAATCTTCTTGCGAACTTCTTTGACCAGCTCTTGCCGTTGCGGGTCCTCTACGTAGCCTTCGATATCCATTGACGTCTCCCTAACATCAACTCCACGGAAATGGGCTGTGGGAGACCGGATGCAGCTCACCCTTGGCAAAGCGTCCGAAGCGGAACGGCTCCAGAAGCTCACTCTTCTCCCCAACCAGTTCTTGCGCGACCAGCTTACCAACCCCGATCATTTTGTAACCGTGGTTCGAGTCGGCAATGACGTAGACGTTCTCTCGAAACTTATCGAAGACTGGAAAATTATCCGGCGTGAAACAGCCAAGGCCACCGGAGGCCTCTTTGTATTTGTAGGCGGAGATCTTGCCCTCGAAGCGCTTCTGGCAATGCGCCAGCATCGAGCACCACATGTGGATGAAGTCGTCGCCAACGATGAAGTTAGGCGAGTCCGGGCCATACGGATCGATCGCGACCTTGTCGGGATCTTCATCGACTTTGTAGGGAGAGGCGCCGCCCTGAATACCACCGAAATTGAAATCGGGCTTGTAGTACAGCCCCCAGAGCTTGTCGGTGATCACGGAGCCATCGACATCAGAGTAGAGCGGCGCGTCCGTATCCACATGAATGACGGGCGGCATGTTGCCGTCATTGGTCTTGTGCATGTCGGGATCGACGCCGAGCGTCCCCTCTTCCAAGCACCAGAATTTCCACATCGGCACGTTGTCATGCATCGTGCCGTCCGCGCCTTTGATCGAGATCGCTTTCGGGAGCTCCAGCATGTCCCAGAATTTGAGAACCCAGGGACCGGCTCCAACGACAACCGCATCGCAGGCGATCGTGCCGCGGTTCGTCACGACACCCGTAACGGCACCGGAGTTTGATCCGTACTCAAAGCCGAGAACCTCGACGCCCGTCGCAACCCGAACGCCCTCTTCTTCGGCCTTGCCGGCCAGACCGTAGAGCGAGGCCGTATTGTTGGCGTAACCGCCGCGCTTTTCATGAAGGATCGACGTAATGCCCTTGGCCTGCCAGTCATCGAAGTAGCCCAGCATGTAGTTCTGACAATCATCGGTCCCCTCGACAAAGGTGGACTCGTAGCCAATTGCCTGCTGCTGTTCGTAGATCGTCGCCACATCCTCGTGCATACACTCGGCGCTGATCTGCATGTAACCGACAGGATGGTAGCTGTAGGCTTTCGGATCGCTTTCCCAAACGTCGACCGAGTGCGCCATCAGCTCGCGCATGGCCGGCTGATAGTAGTTGTTCCGAACCACGCCGCAGGCAATGCCGGAGGCGCCACCGCCAATGGATGTCTTGTCGACGACGAGGATATCCTCGCCGGATCCCTTGCCGGTAGCCTTAAGCTGAAGAGCAAGATGGTACGCCGTGCTGAGGCCATGGATGCCGGCCCCGATGATGACGTATTTCGAACTGGCTGACTGTTCCATGAAGCCTATCTTCGCGCCTAAGCTACTGACATAGAAGGAAGAGTTTCCTTGTTTCGTGTCAGTCGTGGTTGTTGAACCTGGTTCAACATACCAATTCACTTCCGTGCAATTCCATACCCAATGGAGGGTATGTCTCGGAATTGTGTCCGGAAGCACGCGAAAATCGCCGCACCCCTCAACTGGCATTCTACGCCAAAAACACGGCAATGCACGGCCAAAATGCCTCAATGCGAAACGGCAAGCTTCTGCGTCCCAAAACGTCCGGGCGGACTTCACTCTGCTGGACAGCGACGCAGCCTTCCTCTAGGGGACTATCTCTTCCGGTATAGTTTCATCAGTTACAAGCTCGAGTATCGTGGTTCACATGATCGAAGATCTCTTTTGCTCGGTGACGGACGCCGTTGACGATTTGAAGCGTGGCCGCATGGTCGTCTTGATCGACGACCCTGATCGGGAGAACGAGGGCGACCTCGTCATGCTCGCCGAGCACGCGACGCCCGAGGCAATCAACTTCATGGCAACCGAAGGACGGGGGCTGATCTGCCTTCCGCTACATGAAAACGATTGTGACCGCCTGGGGCTCGAGCTGCAGCCGCGGCGCCACAGCAATGCATTCGGGACCGGCTTCACAATTCCCATCGACGCTGCGGATGCTCCGGGTCCTGGGATCAGCGCGCAAGCGCGCGCACACACGGTGCGCCGCGCCGCCGACCCCGATGCTTCCTCGATGGACTTCAACCGTCCGGGTCACATCTTTCCCTTGAGAGCCAAGAACGGTGGCGTCCTGATCCGTCCAGGACACACCGAAGCGATCCTCGATTTCGCAAAGCTCGCCGACGCGCGGCCAGCTGGCGTGATCTGCGAGATCATGAACGACAACGGGACCATGGCGCGGACACCAGAGTTGCAGACGTTCGCGCAAAAGTTTGACCTCAAGGTCTGCACGATCGAAAGCCTAAAAGCCTATCGCGAACAAACCGAGCGGCTATTCGAGCCTGTTGAGCTTAACATCCCGATGCCCACGCGCTTCGGGCCATTCACGCTCCATCTTTTTCGCAGCATCCTCGACGGCTCTGAACACCTGGCCCTCACACGCGGAGTCCCGGGCCCCACGATGATGGGCGCCGTCCCTGTTCAGAAACCGGTTCTGGTCCGCCTGCACTCAGAGTGCATGACGGGAGACGTGTTCCACTCCTTGCGCTGTGACTGCGGTCAGCAACGTGACGCCGCGCTGGAACGCATCGCGCAAGAGGAGTGCGGCGTCTTGCTTTACATGCGTCAGGAGGGGCGCGGGATCGGTCTTGCCAACAAAATGGCCGCCTACCGGCTTCAAGACGAGGGGCTCGATACGGTCGAGGCCAATCATCGCCTGGGATTTCCGGCGGATAAGCGCGACTACACGGTCGGCGCGCAGATTCTGAAGTTCTTGGGGCTGCAGCGCATTCGCCTGATGACGAACAACCCGCGCAAGAGCCACGCGCTGAAGGCAGACGGCCTGCAGATCGTGGAAACTGTGCCTATCGAAATCGAACCGAACACAGCCAACCAGCGCTATTTGGAAACGAAGCGGGACAAGCTGGGTCATCGGTTGACGGGCTTGGCGGCAGCGGACGAGTAGCAGTCGCCCTGCGTGAGCGACTAACGGCGGCCCCCCTCGCCTGCGCCCGATTCGACAATGATCGAAAGAAACCGGATTGGCAGCTCTATGAGTTCCAGCGGCCCATGGGCTGTCGTGCCCTCGAAAAACAAGGAGTCTCCCGGGCTGAGGCGGTAAGGCTTTCCGCCATGCTCGTAGATCATTTCGCCATCTAGCATGTGGATGAACTCAACGCCCGGATGCTGGAAAAGCGGAAACACCTCTGACGTATCGTTGAACTCAATCATGTACGGCGAAACCGAATGCTCCTTCCCGACGCCATGTCCGAGCAGCTGATACTGGTGACCGACCTTCGACCCCCGGCTCTCGATGAAGAGCCCTCCATCCTTTTTCACATAGCAGCACCCTTGTTCTTCCTGGTGCGTTTCGAAGAAGTACGTCATCGGCACTTTGAACACGCGCGACAAAGCATGGAGCGTTGTGAGCGACGGGAAGGCATTCCCGTTCTCGACCTTCGACAGCATCCCGGACGATAGCCCTGTGAGCTGAGCCACTTTGGCAACGGTCATGCCATGCCGGCTCCGCGCAGCCCGAACCTGCGCGCCGATAGAATTGGCCACCTCGCGGCTTGAGTTCTCGTCGTCGTTCGCGCCGAGGTCCGCCGGAGCGCTCCGCGATTCGATTTTGCCTAGGGCCATGGTTCCATTTCCGCTCTTCTGCGCCAAACCGATCAGCGCTCCCCCTAACATAACCAATCCAAGATGAGTCTGGCCATGAAAATCATTCAATGTTATTGAATGAGATTGAAGGATTGTGCCGGTAGGCATGCTTTGTCGCACCCGCGCTCGGACGGGCATTTCCGAAATGCGGGCTCCTCGCCTCAAGACTAGCGACGAAGCTGAACAACAAATCGTTGGCGGAAGCTTGGGCCTTGGCAGTGGCCTCAAGATTCCCGCTTCGAAAAAAAAGAGGGGGCGGTGGATGGGCAGTAGCTGCTGCACGGTGCTTCTTATTGACGACCACCCGTTGTTCCGGCTGGGGGCATCGCAGCTTATCGCTGCGCAAAAGGACTTCGAGGTCGTTGGAGAAGCTGCGCAGTTCGACGATGGCGTCGCGCTCGCTGAGTCCCTAAAGCCCGACCTGATACTCATGGAACTCCGCCTTGCGGATGGCCCCGGTCTGGATGCACTCGCGCAAATGGTCGAGACCGCCCAAGAGGCCGCGCAGGGCACGTCCGTGATCGTGTTGACGGCTTCGAACTCGGAGGAAGATGTGGTGCATGCGGTTCGCGCAGGCGCGAAGGGCTACCTGTTGAAGGGTTGTGAGCCGGATGAAATCCTGCAGAAGCTCCGCCTTGCGGCCAAGGGACATACCGTGTTCACCGAGCCTCTCATGGACTTTCTCCTTGGGGCCATGCGGGACGGGAAGCCGCCAACGCCAGACAACGCAGATTGCCTCACGACACGCGAACGGCAGATTCTCGATTTGATCGCCGCGGGCCAAAGCAACAAGCACATTGCCCGGGAGCTGAGCATCAGCGATGGCACCGTCAAAGTGCACGTCAAGAACATCCTGCGGAAGCTGAACTTGCGATCGCGGCTTGAAGCAGCCGTCTGGGCCCTGCGTCCGAGGGGGGCTTCCGGTTCGGGAGACCGACCGCCCCAGTAGCCGCGGCAGCGGCGGCATACTCTCCTAGCTCAGCGCGCCACAAACAGCGCTACCAGACCCTGTTGTTCGATCTTCACGTCTCCGAAACGCGCATCTAGCCCTTGCGTCAGGGCTTGGAGACTGTCTTCAAGATTGTTGAAGACGCCCTTCTTGTTATAGACGCTGAGCAAGGCACGCGCGGGGCCGTTGGACCGAACGCCATCTCCCAGAATTGTTGCGCCAAAGAACGTCGCGTCCCGGGCCAAGAGCGGCATGAGGTGATCCACCGCGATAAGCTTCTCTGCCATGGACCCTGGCAAGCAGTGCAGCACGTAAGTCAGCGCCACTGACGAGAACGGCGCGAGGTCGAGTGCCAACGGCTCTAGCAGATTGGCCTGCCGGCAGTCCGGGTCGAACCGGTGCAACCGGCGCGACGACACGCTGAGACAATGCGGGTTGATATCGAGGAGTACGAGCCGGTCGAATGCGTTGCTAGCGCGATCGAGAAACAAACCTGTTCCAGCCCCGGCCTCGAGGTGGTTCGCCGAGAGCTGCTGACGATAGAGGTCAATAATCTTCGACGTCGGACAGCGCCACGCAAACCGGTTGGACAGACCATGAACCACGAAGTCGTAGAACGACAAGGATGTAGGCGTGTAGATCGCGTGCGCTTTCGCCACAGCGTCGGCACCTGGGCGGGCGACGCTACCACCTGGCCCTCCGTTGTCTGGTGAGTTCGTCATGGCTTGAACATACGCGCCGCCAAAAGAAAAAGGGGCGCCGAAA